>JBEDUQ010000439.1:0-4382 GCA_040414855.1 Actinomycetota bacterium | reverse complement strand
GAGATGGCGATGCCGGGTGATAATACGGAGATGATGGTGCGGCTGATCGCTCCGATCGCGATGACGGAGGGGTTGCGGTTTGCGATCCGTGAGGGTGGCCGGACCGTCGGCGCCGGCCGCGTCATCAAAATCCTCAAGTAGAAGAAGGGCTCGGCGACCATTCGATGAACCAGAAGATCCGCATCCGCCTCAAGGCGTATGACCACGAGATCATCGACCAGTCGGCGCGCAAGATCGTCGACACGGTGACTCGGACGGGCGCGCGGGTGGCCGGACCGGTGCCGCTGCCGACCGAGAAGTCGGTGTACTGCGTCATCCGCAGCCCGCACAAGGACAAGGACTCCCGCGAGCACTTCGAGATGCGCACCCACAAGCGCCTCATCGACATCGTCGATCCGACTCCAAAGACCGTTGACAGCCTGATGCGCCTCGACCTTCCGGCGGGCGTCGACATCGAGATCAAGCTATGAGCGCACTTGCCAGGAACTTCAAAGGCCTGATCGGCACGAAGCTGGGCATGACCCAGGTCTTCGACGCCAATGGCCGCATCGTCCCGGTGACGGTGGTCCTGGCCGGCCCGAACCAGGTCGTCCAGGTGAAGTCGCCCGAGCGCGACGGCTACTCGGCCGTCCAGCTCGCCTTTGGCGACGTGAAGCCCAAGCGGGTCAACAAGCCGCTCAAGGGCCACTTCGCCAAGGGCGGCGTCGAGCCCCGGCGCCACCTCGTCGAGCTGCGCACGGCCGACGCCGGCGAGTACTCGGCCGGCCAGGAGCTGACCCCGAGCGGGGTCTTCTCCGAGGGCGACCGGGTCGACGTCATCGGCGTCTCCAAGGGCAAGGGCTTCGCCGGTGTGATGAAGCGCCACGGTTTCAAGGGCCTCGGCGCCTCCCACGGCACCGAGCGCAAGCACCGCTCGCCCGGCTCGGTCGGCGCCTGCGCCACGCCGGGCCGGGTCTTCAAGGGCCTGCGGATGGCCGGCCACATGGGCCACGAGCGCATCACCATGCTCAACCTCGAGGTCGCCAAGATCGACGCCGACCGCAACCTGCTGCTGGTCCGCGGCGCCGTGCCCGGCCCCAAGGGCGGCCTGGTGATGATCCGCTCCGCTATCAAGGCCCCCGGGGAGGTGCGCGGCTGATGGCCAGCATCGACGTCCGCAACGCGGGCGGCGGCAAGAGCGGCACCGTCGAGCTGCCCGACGAGGTCTTCGGCGTCCAGGTGAACGTCCCGGTCATGCACCTGGTCGTGCGCGCCCAGCTGGCGGCGGCGAGGTCCGGCACCGCCTCGACCAAGACCCGCTCCGAGGTCCGCGGCGGCGGCAAGAAGCCCTGGCGCCAGAAGGGCACCGGCCGTGCCCGCCAGGGCTCGATCAGGGCGCCGCAGTGGACCGGAGGCGGGGTGGTCTTCGGGCCGCACCCGCGCGACCACTCGCTGCGCGTCAACAAGAAGGAAAAGGTCCTGGCGCTGCGGTCGGCGCTGACCGACCGTGCCGCCGGCGGCGACCTGGTGGTGCTCGACTCGCTCGACTTCGACGAGCCCAAGACCAGCCGCGCCGTCGAGCTGATCGAGGCGCTCGACCTCGCCGGGCGCAAGCTGCTGTTCGTGATCGACGGCCTCGAGGAGGCGGCGATCAAGAGCCTGCGCAACCTCCAGGCCGTGCACATCGTCACCTTCGACCAGCTCAACACCTACGACGTGCTCGCCAGCGACACGGTCGTGTTCACGCGCGACTCGCTCGACGCGTTCCTCGGGCGTGCCGCCACGCCCGACGCCGACGACGAGCTGGTCCTCGAGGACAGCCCGAGCGGGCAGGAGGAGGGGTCGCAGTGAAGGACCCGCGCGACGTGATCCTGCGGCCGGTCGTCAGCGAGAAGTCCTACGCGCTGCTCGACGCCAACACCTACACCTTCATCGTGAGTCCCGGCGCGAACAAGACCGAGATCAAGGAGGCCATCCAGGCGATCTTCTCGGTCCGCGTCACCAACGTGAACACCTTGCACCGCAAGGGCAAGCGCAAGCGCACCAGGCAGGTCATGGGTGTGCGCCGCAACACCAAGCGGGCGCTGGTCACCCTGCATCCTGACGACAAGATCGAGATCTTCGAGGGCAGCAGCTGATGGGTATCCGAAATTACAAGCCAACCTCGCCGGGCAGGCGCGGCTCGTCGGGTGCCGACTTCGTCGAGGTGACCAAGTCGGAGCCCGAGAAGTCGCTGCTCGGCCCGACCCCGAAGTCGGGTGGGCGCAACGTCCACGGCCGCATCACCTCGCGGCACCGTGGCGGCGGCCACAAGCAGCGCTACCGGATCGTGGACTTCCGCCGCAACAAGGACGGGGTCCCCGCCAAGGTGGCCGCGATCGAGTACGACCCGAACCGGACCGCCCGGATCGCCCTGCTTCACTACCTGGACGGGGAGAAGCGCTACATCCTGGCGCCGAACCGCCTGCGGGTCGGCGACATCGTCGAGTCGGGCGAGGGCACCGACATCAAGCCGGGCAACGCCGCGCCGCTGCGCACGATCCCGGTCGGCACCATGGTCCACGCGGTCGAGATGCGGCCGGGCGGCGGTGCCAAGATGGGCCGTTCCGCCGGCGTCGCGATCCAGCTCCTCGCCAAGGAGGGCAACCGCGCCACCCTGCGGATGCCGTCCGGCGAGATCCGCCAGGTCGAGGTGACCTGCCGGGCCACCATCGGCGAGGTCGGGAACTCCGAGCACGACCTCATCAACTGGGGCAAGGCCGGCCGCAGCCGGCACAAGGGCCAGCGGCCGCAGACCCGCGGCGTGGCCATGAACCCGGTCGACCACCCGCTCGGCGGTGGCGAGGGCAAGAGCTCCGGCGGCCGGCACCCGGTGAGCCCGTGGGGCAAGCCGGAGGGCCGCACCCGCCGCCGCAACAAGCCCTCGGACAAGATGATCCTCCGCCGCCGCGGCAAGGGGAGGGGACGGTAGCCCATGTCGAGGTCGCTGAAAAAAGGACCTTTTGTCGACGACCATCTGTTGAAGAAGATCGACGACCTGAACCGCAAGCGCGACAAGCGAGTGATCCGCACCTGGTCGCGGCGCTCGACGATCATCCCGGACATGGTCGGCCACACCATCGCCGTGCACGACGGGCGCAAGCACGTGCCCGTCTACATCAGCGAGTCGATGGTCGGCCACAAGCTCGGTGAGTTCGCGCCGACCCGGACCTTCCGCGTCCACCGCTCCCAGGAGCGCGGGACCGGGGTCCGCTAGGCGCGCGGAAGGAGAAGAGGAACCAAACCCATGGCAGACAACGCACAGGCCCAGGATCGGGACCGGGGGGTCAGGGCCCAGGCCCGCTTCGTCCGGGTCACGCCCTCCAAGGCGCGCCGGGTCATCGACCTCATCCGCGGACTGCACGTGGACGAGGCCCGGCGGGTGCTCCAGTTCACCCCTCGGGCGGCAGCGCTGCCGGTCAAGAAGGTGCTGGACTCGGCGATCGCCAACGCCGAGCACAACAACCAGCTCCCGGCTGACACCCTCTACGTCGCCAAGGCGTACGTGGACGAGGGCCCGACCCTGAACAGGTTCCGGCCGCGCGCGCTCGGGCGGGCGTACCGCATCCGCAAGCGCACCAGCCACATCACCGTCATCGTCGATTCGAGGGAGGCCTGATGGGACAGAAGGTCAACCCGTACGGCTTCCGCCTCGGCGTCACCACCGACTGGAAGTCGCGCTGGTTCAGCGAGAAGGACTACAAGCGCTACCTGCACGAGGACATCGAGATCCGCGCCTACCTCAAGCGCAACCTGAGCCACGCCGGCATCTCGCGCGTGGAGATCGAGCGCACCCGCGACCGGGTGCGGGTCGACATCCACACCGCGCGGCCTGGCGTGGTGATCGGCCGCCGCGGCGCCGAGGCCGACCGCATCCGCGCCGACCTCGACCGGATCACCCACAAGCAGGTCACACTCAACATCCTCGAGGTCAAGGGCGCGGAGCAGGACGCACAGCTGGTCGCGCAGGGCGTCGGCGAGCAGCTCGCCAGCCGGGTGTCGTTCCGGCGGGCGATGCGCCGCGCGGTCAACTCGGCCATGAAGGCCGGCGCCAAGGGCATCCGGGTGCAGTGCTCGGGCCGCCTCGGCGGCGCCGAGATGGCCCGCTCCGAGGGCTACCGCGAGGGCCGCGTGCCCCTGCACACCCTCCGGGCGGACATCGACTACGGCCTCGCCGAGGCGCGCACGACCTTCGGTGAGATCGGCGTCAAGGTTTGGATCTACCGCGGCGACGTGCTGCCCTCCCGCGAGGAGCAGGAGGCCGACCGGGCCAGGGCCCGGGCGCGCGCGGCGGCCGGCGGCGACCGCGGTCGCGGTGGCCGGGGCCGTGGCGGCGCCGACCGCGGCGACCGCGGCGGCAACGG
>JBEDUQ010000438.1:0-17555 GCA_040414855.1 Actinomycetota bacterium | reverse complement strand
GCGGGCCCCCTCCACGTCCGGCCTGCCGTGGCCGATGACCAGGAAGCGCCGGTCCTCGCCGGGCGCGGCGGGATAGTCCCACATGGTGCGGTCCAGCGCGTTGCGCCAGCGGTGCACCAGCACCTCGCCGTACACGCCACCCCGGTAATAGGGCTCTTGGAAGGCGAACACACGAGCCGCCTGGGCATCGGGCAGGTCCACGATGTGCATGCTGCCGGTCCAGGTGGTCCGGTCCGCTTTCAGTGTCGGGCCCCTGGCGATCATCGTGCGCGCGTAGCCGTCCATGAACGACCAGTGGGCCTCGGCCAGCTCCTCCAGCAACGCCTCGGTTCCCGGCCGGCCACGGCAGTGGAAGAAGTACTCCACGGTCAGGCTCTACTCGTCGTCGTCATCCTCACCTCGCCTCACTCACCATAGCCTCGCGCACAATCGGTTTTCGTCGTGATATCCTGATATCACCATGACGACGAAACCGGGGAGCACCAAGAACCTGCTGCTGCGGCTCGACCCCGAGCTGGCCAGGCGGCTCGAGGTGGTGGCCGAGGTCGAGGGCCGCACGGTCTCGGACGTCGTGCGCGAGGCGATCGCCGAGCTGGTCGCGCGGCGGCGCCGCGACAAGCGCTTCCTCGCCCTGCTCGACGATAACCTCACCCGCCACCGCCAGGCGCTCGAGCTGCTCCAGGAGGACCGGCCATGATCCCGCTCGAGGTCGCCGACCTGGTGGTGATCGCCGGCCGCACGCTCGACCTCGACACCGACGCGGTGCTCGACCTCCTCGACCCGGAGGCGGCCGAGCGTGCGCTCACCGACGCGTTCGCCGCCGCCGGCCCCCGCGGCGAGGCCGGCCCGGGCGCCGCGCCCGGCCCGGGCGGAGACGCCGGCGAGCGCGGCGAGCGCGGCGAGCCTGGCAGGCGCGTCGACGGCGGCGACCTCGGGGACCGTGACGACCTCAGCGACCCTGACGACCCGGCCGGCCAGGCTGCGGCGCTGCTCGACGCCCTGCTGCGGCGGCGCCCCTTGCGCCACGGCAACCGGCGCGTGGCCCTGGTGGCCATGCTCCAGTTCCTCGCCCTCAACGGCTGGGAGCTCGACCCCGGACCCCCCGCGGCGACCGCGGAGCAGGTCGAGCGGCTCGCCGCCGGCACGATCCGCGCCAGCGAGCTGCGGGACTGGCTCGCGCCACGACTGCGCTGCGCCAACCACGAGGCGACCGCGAAGGAGGCACCGATGCGACGATGGCTGCCGGTCCGCAAGCGCCGGGCCGGGGCGAGGCGCTCCAAGGGCATGTTCGATCGCTTCACCGACCGCGCCCGCCGGTCGATCCAGCTCGCCCAGGAGGAGGCCCGGCTGCTGCGGCACAACTACATCGGCACCGAGCACCTCCTGCTCGGGCTGCTCCGCGAGGACCAGGGCGTGGCCGCCAAGGCGCTGACGAGCCTCGGGATCGCGCCCGACGACGTGCGCGACCAGGTCGTGGAGATCATCGGCCGCGGCGACCTGACGGCGACCGTCCCCATCCCGTACACGCCTCGCGCCAAGAAGGTGCTGGAGCTGTCGCTGCGCGAGGCGCTCCAGCTCGGCCACGGCTACGTCGGCACCGAGCACCTCCTGCTGGGGCTCCTCCGCGAGGGCGAGGGCCTGGCCGCCCTGGTGCTCGTCAACCTGGGCTGCGACTTCACGCGGGCCCGCGAGGCGGTGCTGCGGCTGCTGAACGCCTCGCGTTCCGACGAGGGCTCGCCGACGCGGCTGGTCCGCATGGCCGTGCCCGCCGACCTGCTCGGCTACGACGACAAGCTCGCCGAGGTGCGGCGGCGCAAGGAGGCCGCCATCGACGAGGGCGACCTCGAGCGCGCGGCGACCCTGCGCGACCGCGAGAAGCTGCTGCTCGCCGACAAGCTCCGCCGCGAGCGGGAGTGGACCGCCGGGGTCGACCTCGACGCGGTCGTCAGCGAGAACCAGCGCGCCCACCACGAGATCGAGCGGCTGCGGAGACTGCTCCGCCGCCACGGCATCGACCCCAACGGCGGCACCGCCCGCAGCGCCTGACGCCTGGTACTTCCGGGCCTCTGGTGGTCAGGGCGCGGCGGACAGGAAGTCGGCGACCATGCTGGCGTACTCGACCGGCCACTGGAACAGGAAGCCGTGGCCGGAGTCGGGATAGACCCGCAGCCGCACGTTGGGCAGGCGGCTGGCCATCAGGTAGGCGTTGGTGATCGGGAACATGGTGTCGTTGTCCCCGGCCGTGACCAGGACCGGCTGGGTGATGCCGGCGAGCCGGTTCAGCCTGGACGGGTCGGGGATGCCCCACTCGGTGATGGCGTCGTACTGCGCGTCGCGGACCTCCAGGTCGTTCGGCTTGTCGCGGTCCTGCGTGCGCGAGGCGAAGCGCTGGAGGTACTCCATGCCCTTGCGCCGGCTGGTCTCGGTGACCTCGAAGAACAGGTCGATGAGGTCCTCGGGGCGGTTGGCCTCGGCGTTGGCGATCCGCGCGACGTCGCTGATCCAGCCGTGCATCAGCTCGCCACCCTGCGGGCCGGTGGCCGCGAGCACCATTCGCCGCACCAGTTGCGGACGCAGCAGGGCGACCTCCTGGGCGACCTCGCCGCCGAGCGAGTAGCCGAGCAGGTCGATCCGCTTCAGCTCGAGCGCGTCGGTGAAGGCGATGGCGTCGCGGCCCATCTGGGTGACGTTGCGTGGCACCGTCCCTGACGACAGCCCCACCCCGGTGTTGTCCATCGGGATGACCTCGCGGGTCTTGGCGAGGCTGTCGAGCAGCAGCGGGTCCCAGCTGTCGAGGTTGCCGCGGAAGTGCTGGAGCATGACCAGCGGCGGGTCGCTCGTGCCCGCGTTCCCGAACCGCCGGTAGGCGTAGGTGATCCCGTTGCGGGCGTGGATCGACCGGTTCGGAGTGGTCAGCGCGTCGTTCCCTGGCATCGGGCTCCTTCCTGGGCGCCCTGGCCGCGGCGGGCCGGCGTCTGTCGATTCCTTGGCCAGGATCGGCAGCGGCGCCGGATCGCATGACCGGGCGGTCCTCGGAGCGGGCCCGAATTCGCGAGGTCACCAGGGCATCGGTCGCCCCGGGCGCCGCGAGCGATCGTCGTCTGTGCGGCGTAGGGTCCGGGCATGGCGAGCAATCAGGGAGGACCAAACAACCGCGCGCAGGCGGTGGGGTTCGCGGCGGCGATCGGCGGGCTGGCGGGGGTGGCGCTCAGGGGACATCGGGGCGCCAGGGCCGCGGCGGTCGGCGCGCTGGTCGGGGCGGTGGGGCTTGGCAGCTCGGAAGCGATCGCGCGGGCGCGGCAGCGGCCGGGGGAGATCCCCGCGCTCTGGCAGCGGATCGCGACCAGCGCGGCGATGGCCGCGCCACTCGGCTGGGCCGCGGAGCGCCTGACCGGCGCGGGACCGGTCGCGATCGGGACCGGCGCCGGGGCGATGGCGGGCTCGCTCGGCCTCCGTCCGCAGAAGGTCGCGCTCGGGCCGCTGGTCGGCGCGGCGACGGGCCTGGCGCTGCGGTCGCGCGGCCGGCGCGTGCCCGGGGCGCTGGCGGCGGGCGGGGCGGTCCTGGCCTTCCGGGTGCTGTCGGCGCTGGTGTTCCGGGACGCCCAGGTGAAGCTGCTGGCCGAGCGGGTCAGGGCCGAGGACCTGCCGTTCGTCGTACCGCTCGAGTCGCGCTCACGCTACGTCGGCACCGGCTACGTCCGCGAGCTGGCCGAGGTGCTTGGCGGCGAGTACGTGGCCGACGCCCGCGACGTCGGCATCGTGGGCTCGCTGGACGAGCTGGCCGGACCGGACTTCGACCCGGCGGCGGTTGACCCGCGGGTCCGAGAGTTCTACGAGCACACCACCAGGTACACGCTCGACATCGTCCCGGAGTGGCGGCTGTGGGTCCGTCCGGGCTACCTGCTGTACCGGACGGTGGTGGCGCGGCCGCTCGGGCAGGCGAACGTGCCGATGAACCAGCGCGAGACCCTGCGCGGGATCCGCAGCCGCATCGACACCATCCGCCTCCCGCGGCAGGAGGGCGTGGCGGTGCGCGGCTGGATCCGCTCGTTCGTCGACACCGACGAACCGATCTACGTGGGCATCTACACGACCTACCGGCACCAGGGGCGAGGCTACGTCAGTGTCGGCTTCCCGCTGCCGCAGGCGAGCTTCACGGCCACGCTGGTGCCGCGCTCACGCCCGGGCGGCGGCCTGGTGCTGACCAGCCGTGGCGAGCTCGGCCAGGCCGGCCACTACCTGACCTACATCGACCCCGAGACCAGGGAGCTGACCACGATGGCGGTCCCGGGCTTCGCCGAGCAGCTCGACGTGCACGTGCGGGACGGCGAACTGCTCGCCGAGCACGCCTTCTGGGTCTTCGGCTTCCCGTTCCTGGTGCTCCATTACCGGCTCGGTCCGAAGGCGACCTGAGCGGGCGATCCGACCCCCGATATGAGCACCCGTAGCACCCGTCGCCGCCGCGACGCGAAGCGGCCACCGCCGGTGTAGGCGGTGGCCGCTTCGCTGGGCCTTGCTGAGCCTTGCTGGTCAGACCGGCCGCGTCAGGACCGACCGAGGGTCAGGGCGTGGCCCCCTCGGCCTGGAGCAGCGCCAGCTGCTCGGCGGTCGGCGTGGTGGGCGCGTCCGCGTCGCGGAAGGTGATCCGCTGCTTGTCCTGGACCGCCCGGCGGTAGAAGTAGAGCAGCACGGACAGGGCCAGGACGCCGATGCCCAGGTAGAACGGGTAGCCGCCGAACTTGTAGCCGCCCAGCAGCGCGGCCAGGCTCTGCTGGGTGACCCCGAAGATCACGAACAGCAGGTTGGCGGCGAAGAACACCACGGCCAGGGCGACCCAGACGGGGCCCACCTTGATCGGTCGCGGCCAGTTGGGCCGGTCCCTGCGGAGCAGGAGGAAGGCCGACAGCGCCAGCACGTGGCAGAGCACGTAGCCGATGTTGGACATGTACAGGATCGCCAGGTTGTTGGCGACGAACAGGAGCAGGCCCACGTTGACCACCATGTCCACGGTCATCGCCCGTGCCGGCACGTGGAACCGGTTGAGGTGGTAGAGCTGCTTGACGGTCATGCCGTCCCTGGCGATGCCGTACAGCGCACGTCCGCCGTCGGCGGTGGCCGAGTTCATCGACAGGATCAGGCTGGCGATCAGCAGGATCAGGGCGATGCTGCCAAAGCCCGAGCCGACGATGTTCTTGAAGGCCTCGACGTAGAAGGGCCCGTAGGCGACCGAGGCGTCCGGCGCGCCGGTCACGCCGCCGAGGCCGAGCGGGAGCAGGATGTACACCAGCAGCGAGAACGACGCCGAGGTGCGGAGCGCCAGGGTCGTGTCGCGCTTGGTGTCGTGATACTCGGGCGCGAAGCTGGCGCAGACCTCCGTGCCGTACGACGACCAGCACATGATGAACAGCCACACCATCGCGACCGTGAAGGTGCTGTAGCCCGGCACGGCCGTGTAGTGGACGTTCGAGGAGTGCCAGTCCCCGGTCAGGTACGGCACCACGATGAACACCGCGAGCGGGATCATCAGCAGGGCGCCGGTCACGTAGCCGAGCAGCAGCGACGGGCGCACGCCGAAGATGTTGAAGAGCCAGACGAGGATGACCAGCCCGATGCCGATGAGCTGCGGCAGGCCGATGTTGACCGGCCCGGTGCTGAAGTACCCCGGCGAGGTGCCGCCGAGCTTGGCGTTCGGGAACCACTCGGCGGTGATCAGGCCACCGATCAGGTTGCCGAAGATCGACAGGACGACCGACCAGCCGATCCAGTACCCGAACGCGGCGATCGGCCCGAACAGCGAGAAGTACCGCCGCCAGCCCTCGTACGCGTACAGCGCGATGCCGCCGGGCTTGTCCGGGAACATGGCCGCCGACTCGGAGTAGATCCAGTTCTGCATCAATCCCAGAGCGGCCGAGATGCCCCAGAGGATCAGCGAGCCGACCACCCCGACGCTGCCCAAGGTGAACCCGAGCGACCCGATGAGGAAGCCAGGGTTGCACAGGGCGATGACGAAACCGTCGTACCAGTGAAGCGTCTTGAGGAGCGTGCGCTCCTCAATCACCGCCTCAGCCATCGATACCCCCAGAGCCGTGCCGCCAGCCGACGAGGCTGGCGACGATGATCTGCTACGATCCGGAATGCGGCGTGTTCCGATAATGCCGCTAGCATCCCATATTGCGGCCGATTCTCCGTGAGGGCGGAAAGTAATGCAAGCGTCTCGGTTGCCCCTCTGCCAACTGCTCTGCCGGTTTGGCGCCGTGACCGTCGCTCCAGCAGCGAGGCTTTAGCGTGCGCGGGGCCCCCATCACCGTGCGCTGCGACTGCTCCGAGGTGCGCCGTGTCGCCTACGGCGAGCGCTGGACCTGCGAGCGCTGCCGTCGCACCTGGAACACCGCGCAGATCCCGGCCGACACCTACTGGGGGATTATGCGGGAGATGCGACGCTACCGGTTGTCGGTGATCGGCGTGGCTATTGCGATAACGGCCGTATTCGCGCTGCTCGGGGTCGTTGCGGGGGCGCAGTTCTTCACCCTGGTCCCGCTGGTGTTGGGATTCTGGTTCCTCTGGTACATGCCGTTCTGGCGCCGCAAGGTCCGGCGCCGGGCCAGGAGCCTCCCCAGATGGCAGCTCCGACCCGAGGAGGATGCCGACCCGTAGCCTGTGTTACGGCCGTTCCGGGCAATCGGGTCAGGCGCGAGAGACCAGCCGGATTCCGCCGTTCCAGCGGAACGCTCCGAAGAGCCCCAATACGCCTCTCGGAACGATCCGAGAGAAAGTCACCGTATTTGCAATTCCGCAGGAGGATGACCTATATTTCGCATCCTCCTCCAAATGCTTCGGATACCGCCGACGTGTGCCTATGGAGCATGAGGTTGCCCATCTTCCGACGCCCGGTTCCCGGGCGCGGTGCTGGTGCTTGGTCATGCAGGGGAACGTCGCGATCCCGCCGGTCCCGACCAACCTTCCACGAACGCACTACCGAGAAGGGTAGCTGATGCTCGCCAATCTGAAGATCAGGTCGAAGCTGATCGCCCTGCTGATCCTGCCGCTGACCGCGCTGGCGGTCTTCGCGACCTCCCAGGTCATTTCGACCTCGCGGAACAGCAAAGAGGCCAGCGGCGTGAGCGACATCAGCCAGGCCGTGCCCGCGTTGATCCGGGTCATCGACGCCGCCCAGGTCGAACGGGCGATCACGCTCGGCTACGTCGCCAGCGGCCGCCAGCAGTACCGCGGCACCATGACCGCCGACCGGGCCAAGACCAACCAGGCGGTCAAGGCCTTCGACGCCGAGTTCGCCAAGCTGGACATGGACAAGTTCAGCGAGACGCTGAAAGGGCGCCTGACCGCCACGGTCGCGAGGATGGACCAGCTGGTCGACCCAAAGTCGGCGGGATACCAGCGGACCGCGTTCGAGAGGGGCGGCTCGGTCGAGGACGTCGCCACCTATTACAACCAGGTCATCGGCGACCTGCTGCGGCTGAGCACCGATGTCGGCGCCGAGACCTCTGACAAGAGCCTGGCGCGGAACGTGACCACCTTCGCGGCCGTGTCGCAGCTCAAGGAGGCCGCCTCCGAGCAGCAGGGGATCCTGTTCGCCGCGCTGGTGGGCGGCCGCTTCCTCGGCAACGAGTACACCGACTTCACCACCGCCACCGGTGAGGAGAGCGCCTGGCGCAAGCAGTTCATCGCCACCGCCTCCCCCGAGCAGGCCAGCCTCTTCGACAGCATGGTCAAGGGCCAGCCGGTCGACCGCGTCGGCGCGATCCGCGACGCCGCCACCGCGGCACAGAGCTCCCAGACACTGGTCAGCGACATCGGCGCCAACCCCAACCTGGAGGGCTTCAACGGCCCCGCCGACTGGCTGGAGACCGCCAAGGGCAAGCTCGACCTGCTCCGCGGCGTCGAGCAGAAGCTCGGCGACGAGGTCGGGGCGCTGGCGGCATCGGCCCGCGTGAGCGCGCAGAACCGCGCGACCGTCGCCTTCTTCCTGACGGTCATCGTGCTGGAGGCGACCATCGGCCTCTCGCTGCTGATGGCCCGGTCGATGGCCGGCCCGCTGGAGCTGCTGGAGCGCAGCGCCCGCGACGTGGCCGAGCAGCAGCTGCCTGGCGTGGTCGAGCGGCTCCAGCAGGCACAGGAGGTGGACGCCGCCACGGCGCACGTCGAACCGGTGCCGATCGACTCGAGAGACGAGATCGGCAAGGTGGCGCAGGCGTTCAACTCGGTGCACGCGGTGGCGACCCAGGTCGCAACCGAGCAGGCCGCGCTGCGTCGAAGCATCGGCGACATGTTCGTGAACCTGGCGCGCCGCAGCCAGCGCCTGATCGACCGCCAGCTGAACTACATCGAGGAGATGGAGAGCAGCGAGAGCGACCCGGACGAGCTGGCCAAGCTGTTCCAGCTCGACCACCTGGCCACGCGCATGCGGCGAAACGCTGAGAACCTGATCGTGCTGTCGAGCGCCGAGTCGGCCCGGCGCTCGAGCGAGCCGATCCCGCTGGCCGACGTCATCCGCGCGGCCATCTCCGAGGTCGAGGACTTCACCCGCGTCGACCTGGTCACCATCGACGAGGTCAAGGTCTCGGGCCACGCCGTCAACGACATCGTCCACCTGCTCGCCGAGCTGATCGAGAACGCCACCACCTTCTCGCCGCCCGAGACCCCGGTGCGGATCGCCGGACAGGTCACCCCCAACGGGCACCTGGTCGAGATCGAGGACTGCGGCCTGGGCATGACCGACGAGCAGCTGATCGCGGCGAACGAGCGCATCGGCAACCCGCCGATGATCGACTTCGCCCTCTCCCGCATGCTGGGCTTCTTCGTGGTCGGCAGGCTGGCGCAGCGCTACGGCATCAAGGTCCAGCTGCGACGCTCCTGGTACGAGGGCGTGACCGCGCTGGTGCTGCTGCCGCGCGCGCTGCTGCTCCAGCCGGGCGCCACCGAGATGTCCCGGCTGGGCGACGGGCAGGACCCGCGCTACGCGCAGGACCCCCGCTACGCTCAGCTCCCGCCGGCGTCGGCGCCGGCGATGGCGAGCGTCGCCCAGGGCGGCGACCTGCCGATCTTCGAGGCGATGCGGTCCGAGCAGTTCTCCGGCCCGCCACCGACCAACGCGCACCCACCGCTCGGCTCCTTCAACGGTCTCCAGAGCGACCTGCCCCGCAGGGCGCCGCGGACGAACATGGCTCCAGGCCTCGCGAACGCGGCGCCACCGCCCGCGCCATCGCCGGGCACCCCTCCGAGCCCGAACCAGCAGCCGCGACGGCGGACGTCCGGTCTGACCCGCTCGCCCGACGACATCCGGGCGATGCTCACCAACTACCGCACGGGGCTGATGAACGGTCGTACGGACGCACTGAACGAGCGGCGCGGCCGTCGGGCCCCCGACCCCTCCAGCCGGCAGTACCCAGGGGGAGACTATGACGCACGGCGGTAGCGGGCCTTCGGCGGCCTGGCCGGCAGCGGCTGGGGAGAAGGGCAGGCGATGAGCGAAACCGGCGCCACTGGCGGCTCGCGAGAGTCGAGCCGGCTGGTGCGCGCCTACGCGGTGACCCGGGGCCGGACGCACTCCAATAACTACGATCTCGACTTGGAGACTCTAGTCTCGACGACTTCGCGGGGCGAGGCGTCGGCGCCGATGCTCGGGTTCGAGCAGCGCTCGATCATCCACCTGTGCCGCAACGTGCTCTCGATCGCCGAGATCTCGGCTCACCTCGACCGGCCGCTCGGCGTGGCAAAGGTGCTGGTCGGGGACATGGCCGACGAGCTGCTGGTGGTCGTGCACCGGCGTCAGACCCCGGAGGGCCGGCCGGACCTCGCGCTGCTGGAGCGGGTCCTGGAGGGCCTCCGGGCGATGTAGGCCCCGCCACGCGCGTCGCAAGCGTCACACGCGTCGCCGACGTGGCGACGCGCGTCGCCACGTCTCAGGCCTGGGCTCCTCAGCGCTACGATGACGGCCACACTCCCGCCATGGCCGGCACGGGGGTGCGCGACCGTTACCGGCCAGGAGGAGTCTTCGGATGGTGCATGCGATGGCTGAGGAACCGCACGCGAGCGTGCCAGGGCCCTCCGAAGAGCGCGAGGGGGGCACCGAGGAGCTGGAGGCGGCGCTGGGCTCGGTGATCGCCCAGCGGGTACGGGAGTACCGCCTCCAGGTGGGCCTCAGCGTCGGCCAGCTTGCGGCCCGCAGCGGCCTCTCCAAGGGGATGCTCTCCAAGATGGAGAACGCCCAGGCGTCGCCCAGCCTGGCCACCCTGGCGCGGCTCTCGACCGCGCTGTCGGTGCCGATCACCTCGTTCTTCCGCGGCCTCGACGAGGAGCGCGACGTCTTCTACGTCAAGGCCGGCCAGGGCATGGACATCCAGCATCCGGGCAGCCGCGCCGGCCACCGCTACCAGATCCTCGGCAGCATGCGCGGCCCCTCCAGGCGCATGGAGCCGGTGCTGGTGACGCTGATGGAGCGCAGCGAGGTGTTCCCCGCCTACCAGCACCCCGGCACCGAGCTGATCTACATGCTCGCGGGCAGGATGGAGTACGGCGTCGGCGCCTCGACCTACCTGCTGGAGCCGGGCGACGCGCTCCAGTTCAACGGCGAGGTCACCCACGGCCCGACCAGGCTCGAGGCGCTGCCGATCCAGTTCCTGACGGTCAAGGTCTACGGCGCCATCCAGGGGCCGTAGAACCGTTGGAACCGTTGGAACCGCTGGAACCGCCGCTCAGCTCCGCGGCCGCTCCTTCTTGGGGTCGTAGAACGGGAACGGCACCACCACGGCCGGGATGCGCTTCTGGTGGCCGTCGAGCTTGCCGACCTCGATCTCGGTGCCCGGGGCCGCGTAGCCGACCGCCATCCGGCACAGCGCGATGTTCTTGCGCAGCAGCGGCGAGCGGGTGCCACTGGTGATCACGCCGACCGCCTGACGGCCGTCGTGAACACAGTCGCCGTGCGAGGCCAGCTCGTTCCCCTCCAGCTCCAGGCCGACCAGGACCCGCTGCGGGTGGGCGCGGCGCTCGTCGAGCGCTGCCTTGCCGACGAAGTCGTCCTCCTTGCTGGCCGGGACGGTGAAGCCGATACCGGCCTCGAAGGGGTCGACCTGGTCGTCGAACTCGTAGCCGGCGAAGATCAGCCCGGACTCGATGCGCAGGATGTCGAGCGCGTCCAGCCCCAGCGGGGTGAGCTCGAACGGCTTGCCGGCCTCCCAGACCGCGTCCCAGAGCGCCAGACCGTCGCGCGGGTGGCACCAGAGCTCGTAGCCGAGCTCGCCCGAGTAACCGGTCCGGGAGACCAGGATCGGGATGCCGGTCGGGCCGCCGATGCGGCCGATGGTGAAACGGAACCAGGTCAGGTCCTCGAACGCGGGCTGGGCCGGCGGGGTCCAGACGATCTGCTTGAGCAGGTCGCGGCTCTTCGGTCCCTGCACCGAGAGGTTGTGGAGCTGGTCGGTCGAGCGCTTGACCCACACCCGCAGGCCCAGACGCCGCGCCTGCTCGCGCAGCCAGACGCCGTCGTAGTCGTCGGCGCCGATGAAGCGCAGGTTGTCCTGGCCGAGCCGGAACACGGTGCCGTCGTCGATCATGCCGCCGGTCTGGTTGCACATGGCGGTGTAGACGACCTGGCCGGTCGCCAGCCGGCGGATGTTGCGGGTCATGGTCGCCTGGAGCAGCTCCTCGGCGTCCGGGCCGGTGACCTCGAACTTGCGGAGCGGGGACAGGTCCATGACCACCGCGCCCTCGCGGCAGGCCCAGTACTCCTCGACCGCGTCGTGCCCGGAGAAGCTGGTCGGCAGCCAGTAGCCGCGGTACTCGGTAAGGCGCCTGGTCAGCGCCGAGATCCGCGGATGGAAGGCGGTCTCGCGGGTCAGGACTGCCTCGGCGTCTGGAGTCACTCGGTGTGCCACCGCCTTCGTGAAGGTCCGTTCCGCCGGGTACGTGCGCACGTGGATCTCGGTGGGGTCCCAGCCGTTGGCCGGGTCGATGTCGTCAGGGCACGCCGACGAGGCGCAGACCAGGTCGGTGAGTGCCCGCAGCAGCACGTAGTCACCGGGCCGGGACCAGGGCTCGTCGAGGTAGAGCTGGTTGGAGCCGTCGACGCGGGTGTTGTAGAAGAGGTTGACCGCCGGCCAGCCCTTGCGCGCCGCCACGCCATAGCGGTCGAGCTGCTGGTTGAAGTTGTCGGTGCAGTTGACATGGCCTGGATAGCCCATGTCCTCGTAGTACTTGGCGGTGCAGGCCAGGGCGAAGGTGTCGTGCCTGCCGACGGTGTCGCGTACCACCTCGAGCAGCGGCTGCATGTCCTGGTCGAAGAACTTCGAGTACAGACCGGGCCCTGGGTAGGCGGCGCCCATCAGGGTGCGGGTGGTGGTGGTGTCCAGGCCCCGCTCGACGCCGGCCTCGAGCCGCCGCAGGTCGAAGCCGAGCAGGTCCGAGCACTGCCGGCCGCGGACGTCGATCACCTGGATGTACTCGCCGGCCTTGACCTCGTAGGCCGATGCGGTCGCGCGGTCGATGGTGAAGTCGAGCAGCGGCGGGGCCAGCGGCGGCGGCAGCTCGATCTCGGACTCGACCAGGGGCCGCGCGCGGCGGATCACCAGCCGCAGCTCCGACGGCGGGTTCTGCTCGTCCACCGCCATCGGCGGCCCGGGCGCGGCGGCGACGCAGACAACGTCGTCGCCGGCCCGCATGGTGACGGACTCGCCGGCCGGCGACCACGGGTTGAACAGCACCACCGCACTGGCGTCCTCGGGGTCCAGCCCGCGAGCGGCGAGGGCGGCCATCACCGCGGCCGCGTCCTCGCCCTCGTCGCGGGCGAGACCGGCGAGACCGGTCGCCGGCCCGTCAGCCCTGACGCCCATGGCGGCGGCGCCGTCGCCCCCGCCGGGCAGAAGGAAGGTCAGCTCGCACCGCTGCCGTCCCTCGACGTCGATGACGGTCAGCTCGTCACCCTCGAACAGCTTCACAACGGTCGCCCCGCCGCCCCGGACCCGATAGCGCTCGACGCCAGGCTCGAACGCTGGAAGACCAGGGATCAGGAGGCGCGGGCGGTCGGCAACGGTTGTCATGGAACATCACCGCCTTGCTGCCAGGCTCCCTACCGGACCTCGTCCTTCTCGGCCTCGGCGAGGAGCTGCTCCGCCAGGGCGCGCTTGCCCTCGGCGTCGAGCTTCTTGGTCTCGTTCTGGATGGCGCGGTAGTTGACGTGCTGGTTCCAGTAGTCGAGGGAGTCGAAGCCGAGCAGCACGGCCTTGCCGACGAACTGGCGCAGGACCTCGTTGGTCGGGCCCATCACCCAGCCGGCCTTGCCGTCGCGCAGGTAGCGCTCCATCTCCATGTCGCGCTTGTAGCCCGACCCGCCGCAGGCGTGGAGCATGTTGTCGCAGACCGCCGCGACGTTCTTGGCCGCGACGAACTTGATCTGCCAGCACCAGTGCAGGAAGTCGGCGCGGGCGGTCTCGCCCGGCCCGAGCACCCGGGTGTTGTCGTCGGTCGCGCCGTCGAGCGCCTGCGCGACCGAGGTGGTGAACAGCCGGCTCGCGTTGGTGTCGATCAGTGCCTCGCCGACATAGTCCTGGATGGTGGGGTAGTCGGCCACCCGCAGGCCCACGTCGACGTGCCGCTTGCGGGTGGTGTGGCGCTTGGCGATGTCGATCGCGCCGAGCGAGATGCCGTTCCAGACCGACGACGAGCCGATCAGGAACCATGGGTCGACGGACTCGTCGTTGGAGGCGGCGCCGTCGCCGATCGGGCCGACCACCTGCTCGGGTGGGATCAGGCCGTCGACGTTGAGCGATCCCGACTGGTTGCCGCGCAGGCCGAGCGCGTCCCACAGCTCGGGGCGCGCCTGCGCGTCCTGGGCGTCGACCACGAACACCGAGAGATCGTCGTAGCCGGTGAACTCCGGGCTGGTGGTCTGCACCACGTAGAAGTCGGCGAACCCGGCCGAGGTCGTCCACGACGCGCGCTTGCGGACCTTGAAGCCGTTGTCGGTGCGCTCGGCGCCGGACGAGATCGGGTACCAGAAGTGGCTGCCGGTCTCGGGGTCGGAGTACGAGAGGGTGCCGATCCGCCCGGAGTTGAGCGGCCGGATGTACTTGTCGATCAGGTACCCGGTCGGCCGCAGCATGATCGCGTTCACCGCGCCCATGTGCATGACGTAGCACATCGCGGTGGAGGCGCAGCCGTAGCGGGCGATGGTCTCGCAGACCATCGAGTAGGCGACGTGGTTCTGGCCCAGGCCGCCGTACTCCTCCGGGACCGTCAGCGCGAGGAAGCCGTGCTCGCCGAGCAGCTCGAGGTTCCGCCGCGGGAACTCGAGGCCGTCGTCGAAGCGCTTGGCGTTGGCGCGCATCTCGCGCTCGCACAGCTCGATCAGCGTGGCCCGCAATGCCTTCTGCCGGTCGGTGAGGACCCAGTCCGGGTCCCACTCGTAGCCGAGCCCCCAGAAGGGCTCGGCACCCCACATCTTCTCGCTGTCCGGCACGACCAGGTCCTCCTTGGCTGCACTCAACTCCACGGGAACGGCGAATGGCTGACCGGGTGCAGCCGACCCTCCGCGTAGCGGGAGAAGCGGAACGGCTCGAGCAGCGACTGCCGGTCGCCGAGCAGCTCCGCCCCGACCAGCGCGCCGACGCCGAGCATCTTGTAGCCGTGGTTGGAGTCGGCGATCACGTAGGCGTTCTCGCGGAACAGGTCGAAGACCGGGAAGCTGTCCGGCGTGAAGCAGCCGATGCCGCCCGACGGCTCGTCGCGGTACAGGTGCCGCTTGCCCTCGAGGCGCTTGTGGCAATGGGCCAGTCCGGAGGTCCACAGCCGGGTGAATTCCGCGCCGACGATGAAGTCGGGGCTGGCGGGCCCGTAGGGGTCGACCGCGACCTCGTCGGCCGGCCGGTCGATCCGCAGCGGCACCGCACCGCCCTGCACCCCGCCGAACGAGTAGTCGGGCTTGTAATAGATGCCCCAGAGCTGGTCGGTGACCAGGGAGCCGTCGACGTCGTCGTACAGCGGCGCGTCGGTGTCGACGTGCACCACCGGCGGCATGTTGCCCTCGTTGTCGAGCAGCAGGCCGGGGTCGACCCCGAGGGTGCCCTCCTGGAGCGACCAGTAGGTCCACATGGGCCGGTCCCAGGTCCGCCCGTCGGGCCCCTTGACCGCCACCGTCCCGGGCAGGTCGAGCATGCGCCACAGGTCCCGGACCCAGGGCCCGACCGCGACCACGAGGGCGTCGCAGCGGACCGTGCCGCGGTCGGTCTCGACCGCGGTCACCGATCCCGACGCGTCCAGCTCCACGCCGGTGACCTCGACCCCGGTGACGATCTTGGCGCCGGCCGCCTCGGCCCTGGCGGCGAGGCCGCGCATCGAGGCGAGGTTGTTGGCGTAGCCGCCGCGCTTCTCGTGGAGGATGCAGGTGATGCTCTGGGCCTGCCAGTCGTCGAAGATGCTCTTCATGTAGACCCGGCAGTCCTTCTCGCCCTCGATCAGAGTCGAGGGGTAGCCGATCGCCTGCTGCTCGGCGTGGATCTTGGCGACGTCGGCGTGCATGACCTCCGGCGCGACCTGCATGTAGCCGACCCCGTGGTAGGCGAACGTCTCGGGGTCGGACTCCCAGGCCGAGACCGAGTGGGCCATCAGCTCGCGCATCGCCGGCTGGAAGTAGTTGTTGCGGATCACGCCGCAGGCGATGCCCGAGGCGCCGGCGCCCACGCCGGTCTTGTCCAGCACCAGCACGTCGCGCCCGTTGGCGGCCAGGTGCCATGCGGTCGCCAGGCCGTGGATCCCGGCCCCGACCACCACGACACCGGCGTCACGGAGCTCCGGCATTGCTCACACCTCCTCAGTGGCCCGACGGCTCCCAGCCGGGCAGCGTTGGCGGCTGCCAGTGCTCCCCGACGGTGGGGGAGCCCTCGAACCACGAGCCCGACTGTGGCTGCGCGAACTTGGCGTGGACCCGCTTGAGCTGGATGCCGTAGGAGTTGCCGGCCAGCAGGTGCGCCATCAGCACCTTGCGGGCGATCTCGTTCTCCCGGCCCTCCGGGATCGGGAAGTAGATCTTGATGAACGAGTTGGAGTAGCGGTCGAAGACCGCCGGGACCCCGTCCTCGACCAGCAGCTCGATGTCCTCCAGCCAGTTCAGGTCCTTGCCGGGGGTGTTGGCCTCCAGGTCGACGTCCTCGACCAGCGAGACGTCGTGCTGGTACGGGAAGGTGGTCCCGGCCAGCTCCTCGGCGTCGATCTCGACCCGCCGCCTGATCTCCTCCATCGCTAGACCACTCCCCGCTCGTCGACCTGCTTGGCGACCAGGGCGCGGATCTCGGCGAGCGTGCGCTCCTCCGAGACTCCCGGGATCCAGTTGGTCCCGGCCAGCGGCACCTTGGCCATCGCCGCCGCCTCGACGGTGAGGGCGCAGAGGTCCTCGGGCTCCAGCGAGTGGACGTCGGTCTTGCCGCAGGCGCGCGCCAGCATCTGCACCTCGAGCGTGAGCGTGTGCAGGAAGTTGTAGACGCGCTCGGCGGCCTCGTCGACGATCAGGCGCTTGCGCAGCTCCGGGTTCTGGGTGGTGATCCCGACCGGGCAGCGGCCGGTGTGGCAGTGGTAGCACTGGCCGGCCGGCACGCCGACGGTGCCCTCGTAGTCGGTGACGCCCGGGATCTCCTTGTTGCAGTTCAGCGCGATCAGCGCCGAGTGGCCGATGGCGACCGCCTTGGCCCCCAGCGACAGGCACTTGGCGACGTCGCCGCCATTGCGGATGCCCCCTGCGACCACCAGGTCGATCTCGTCGACCAGGCCGACGTCCTCGAGCGCGCGGCGCGCCTCGGGGATCGCCGCCATCAGCGGGATGCCGGTCTCCTCGGCGGCCAGGTGCGGCCCGGCTCCGGTGCCGCCCTCGGCGCCGTCGAGGTAGATGATGTCGGGCCCGCACTTGGCGGCCATCCGCACGTCGTCGTAGACGCGGGCGGCGCCGAGCTTGAGCTGGATCGGTACGCGGTAGTCGGTGGCCTCGCGGATCTCCTGGACCTTGAGCGAGAGGTCGTCGGGGCCGAGCCAGTCCGGGTGCCTGGCGGGGCTGCGCTGGTCGATGCCGGCCGGCAGCGAGCGCATCTCGGCGACCTGCTCGGAGACCTTCTGGCCCATCAGGTGCCCGCCGAGACCGACCTTGCAGCCCTGGCCGATGAAGAACTCGACCGCGTCGGCCAGCAGCATGTGGTGCGGGTTGAAGCCGTAGCGGCTCTGGATCACCTGGTAGTACCACTTGGTGGAGAGGTCCCGCTCCGGCGGGATCATGCCGCCCTCGCCCGAGCAGGTCGCCGTCCCGGCCATCGAGGCGCCCTTGGCGAGCGCCATCTTGGCCTCCAGCGACAGCGCGCCGAAGCTCATGCCGGTGATGTAGACGGGGATGTCGAGCTCGATCGGGTTCTTGGCGAAGCGGGCGCCGAGCACGGTCCTGGTCTCGCACTTCTCGCGATAGCCCTCGATCACGAACCGGGTCAGCGTTCCCGGCAGGAACATGAGCTGGTCCCAGTTGGGCATCGGCTTGAACATCGAGAAGCCGCGCATCCGGTAGCGGCCGA
>JBEDUQ010000437.1:0-11003 GCA_040414855.1 Actinomycetota bacterium | reverse complement strand
GGACCTGGGACCCGCCCGCCGAACCGCGCGGCTCGTGGTCGCCGCTGCGCGACGGCGGCGAGGTGATCGGCAGGGTCCTACGCACCCAGACCGGGACGCGACCGGTGTTCGTCTCGATCGGGCACCGGATCGATCTGGAGACCGCCAGCGAACTGGTGCTCAGGCTGTCGCCCTCGTACCGGCTCCCCGAGACAACCCGCCGGGCCGACCAGCTCGCCCGCCAGGCGCTGAAGTCCTCCGGAGGCTGAGCGCCGGCCGTCTGGGCGTGCCGGGCCGTGCTGAGCGCCGGGGCCGGGGCGGACCTGAGCCCGGGCGCAGGCCGCGAGGCTGACCCAGCCCGGGCCCGGCCCGGCGCGGTCCCAGCGAATTCCCAGGTTGCTCCCACAGTGGCACAAGCCTCCTCCCGCAGCCTTGTCACCACGACACGGCTGACAGGGAGGAAGCATGGGCACCACGACAGCGCCGAGACGGCGGCGGAAGCACGCGGCGGCAAGGTCCCGGCTGGTGGCCGGGGCGCTGAGCGTGGCCCTGTTCGTCGGCCTCGGCACCGGCATGGCGGCGCGGGCCGCCACCCGCGGCGGCGGGTCCTCGGGCGGCGACTCGTCCGGGACCGTGACGACCAACTCGCCGGGCACCTCGGACGACTCCGGTTTGGGGTCCGGCTCGTGGTCCGCGACCCCGTCGCAGGGGCAGAACCAGTCGGCCGCGACGACCACCGCGGGGAGCTGACGTGGACGCCGAGCTGCGCTTCCGCGCGATGGGCTGCGAGGTCCACGTGCTCATCGCCGGCGGGCGGCCAGAACTGCTGGAGACCTCGCGCGAGCTGCTCGACGACCTCGAGCGTCGCTGGAGCCGGTTCCGGGACGACAGCGAGGTCAGCCTGCTCAACCGGCGCGCGGGCCGGCCCGTGCGGGTCTCGCGCCAGACGGTCCGGCTGGTGGCACGCGCGCTGGAGGGCGCCAGGGTCACCGGCGGACGCTACGACCCGACCGTGCTCGGCGCCGTGGTCCGCGCCGGCTACGACCGCAGCTTCGAGCTGCTCGACGGCGGTGGCGCGGGTGGCCCGGGCTGGTCGCACCCCGCCGGCTCCGCGCTCGACCTCGACGACGCTGCTGCCGGTGGCGTGGGCTCGTCACATCCCGCCGGCTCCGCGCTCGACCTCGGCTGGGAGCGGATCGTCGTCGACCCGGTGCTGTCGACCGTGACGCTGCCGCGTGGCGTCGGCTTCGACCCGGGCGGGATCGGCAAGGGTTTGGCCGCGGACCTGGTGGTCGCGGAGCTGCTCGCCGAGGGCGCCGCGGGAGCCTGCGTCAACGTCGGCGGGGACCTGCGGGTCGAGGGCGAGGCGTCGGGCGGCGGTTCCTGGGGGGTGGCCGTCGAGCATCCGCTGACCGGGGGGACCGCGGCGATACTCGGGCTGCGTTCGGGCGCGGTCGCGACCAGCTCGCGGACGCGCCGGACGTGGGGCCGGCCGGGCGGCCGCGTCCACCACCTGATCGACCCGGCGACCGGACGATCCGCGGCCAGCGGGCTGGCGTCGGTCACCGTGGTCGCCGCCCAGGCATGGCAGGCCGAGGTGCTCGCCAAGGCGGCGTTCGTCGCCGGCCGCCGCGAGGGCCTGGCGATCCTGGAGGCCAGCGGCACCGAGGGCCTGCTGGTCGACGACGCCGGCGCGGTCCATGCCAGCGCGGGGCTGTGGCGCTTCAGCTCGCCGGCCCCGGTCCGGGAGGGATCCGCGTGACCGGCACCTTCCCCTGGTACGTCGCGCGCGCCGGAGGGATCGTGGCGTGGACGCTGGCGACCGCGTCGGTGCTGTGGGGGCTGGCGTTCACCAGCCGCGCGCTCGGCCGACGGCCGCGGCCGGCGTGGCTGTTCGACCTCCACCGCTTCCTTGGCGGGCTCGCGCTGGCGTTCACCGCCGTCCACGTGCTCGCCGTGGTCGCCGACAGCTACGTCAGGTTCACGCTGGTCAACGTGCTGGTGCCGTTCTCGGGCAAGTGGCACCCGGTCGCGGTGGCCTGGGGCGTGATCGCGCTCTACCTGCTGGTCGCGGTGGAGCTGACCGCGCTGGCGAGGTCGCGGCTGCCTCGAGCCCTCTGGCGCCGGGTCCACTACGCCAGCTTCGCCGTCTTCGGTCTCGCCACCATTCATGCGCTGGCCGCCGGCACCGACACCACCGGCGCGCCGTTCCGCCTCGCCGTGATCGGCTCACTCGCGCTGATCCTCACCCTCGCCGTCACCCGCGGGTCGCGCCCGAGCTCCAAGCCCGCCACCACGGCCCCCGCGGCCCGGACGCCGCGCACGGCGCCGCCAGCCTCCCAGCGGGCCCGGCCGGGCTCGCCCTGGACCCCACCGGCCTCACCCTGGGCGCCGCCCGACCGGCCTTCCCAGCCAGGCGCGCCGGCGGGCCGACCCTCCCGCCCGACCGAGCCGGCGGGCTCGAAGCGGAGATGAGGTGGGCACCATGGCCACCGAGGCGCTCGGCGAGCCGCCTGGGGTCGAGCTGGCGGCGACCGAGCCGGCCCCCCCGCTGGTCGAGGTGGTCGTGCCCGTCTACAACGAGCAGCGGGTGCTCGCCGCCAGCGTCAGCAGGCTCCACGACTACCTGCTCGGCGGCTTCCCGTTCGCCTTCCGCATCACCGTGGCCGACAACGCCAGCACCGACGCGACCTGGTTCGTCGCCAGGCAGCTCGCCGCGCGGCTGACGGAGGTTCGCGCGGTCCACCTCGACGAGCGCGGGCGCGGACGAGCGCTCCGCCACGTGTGGAGCCGCAGCGACGCCGACGTGGTCGCCTACATGGACGTGGACCTGTCCACCGGCCTGGAGGCGTTCCTGCCACTGGTCGCGCCGCTGCTGACCGGGCACAGCGACCTCGCCATCGGGACCCGCCTCTCCCACGGCGCCGCCGTGCTGCGCGGCCCGAGGCGCGAGCTGATCTCGCGCTGCTACAACCTGCTGCTGCGGGTCGTGTTCAGAGCGCGGTTCTCGGACGCGCAGTGCGGCTTCAAGGCGGGACGGACCGAGGTCGTCCAGGCCCTGCTGCCGGCCGTCGAGGACCAGGCGTGGTTCTTCGACACCGAGCTGCTGCTGCTCGCCGAGCGCAACGGGCTGCGCATCCACGAGGTCCCAGTCGACTGGGTCGACGACCCCGACAGCCGCGTCGACCTGCTGCGCACCGCGATCGACGACCTCCGCGGCATGGCCAGGGTCGCGCGGCGAATCGCCACCGGCGCCGCCCGCGTCCCCATCCCCGACCGCGCCCGCAACTCCGCACTGGCCACCGGCCGCCAGCGAGCCGTCCACCGCGCCCGCGGGCGGTAAGTGGTGGTATGCTGGCATACCATGAAGCGGACGACCGTGAAGCTGCCCGACGACCTCGATGCCCGGCTGCGGCACGAGGCGGCGCGCCGCGGGACGACGATCTCCGAGCTGACTCGCGAGGCGATCGAGGCTCACCTGGGCGGGCGGCATCGCCGGCTGCTCGCCGCCGGCGCCGGCCGGAGCGGCCGCGACGACGTCTCCGAGCGGATCGAAGCGATCCTCCGCGAGGAGGCGGGCCGATAGCCGTCGTCGTCGACGCCGGTCCGCTCTACGCCTACGTCGACGCCGACGACCGCCACCACCGCGCCAGCCTCGCGCTGCTGGAATCCCATCCGGGCCCGCTGGTGGTCCCGACGCTGGTCGTCACCGAGGTCGCCTACCTGATCGGGGCGCGGCTCGGCGCCGACGCCGAGGTCCGCTTCCTCGGCGACCTCGCCGCCGGCGCGTTCCGGGTCGAGCCTGTGCACCCGTCGGACTGGCTGCGCATCGCCGAGCTGGTGCATCGCTACCGCGACCTGCCGCTGGGCACGGTGGACGCCTCGGTGGTCGCGACCGCGGAACGGATGGGCGTCACCGAGCTGGCGACGGTCGACCGGCGGCACTTCACTGTGGTCCGGCCGAACCACGCCGCGGCCTTCACACTGCTGCGCTGACGGGCGGATTCCGCTCTTGGCGAAAATCTGCGCGATCCGAAATTCTGCGCGGCACGCAGTTTGTGCTAGAGTCCACGCGTGAACATGCGCGACCTGGACCCCGAACCCGACGAAGACGCCGAGGACCTGGGACTGCGGCAACGAAAGAAGCTCGCGACCCGGGAGGCGTTGAGCTTGGCTGCGCTCCGCCTCGCGCTCGAGCGGGGGTTCGACAACGTCCGCGTCGACGATATCGCGGCGGCGGCCGGGGTCTCGCCCCGCACCTACAACAACTACTTCTCCAGCCGGGCCGAGGCGATCTGCGCCGTCGGGATGGAGCGGGCACGGCGGGTCGCCTCCGCGCTCCGCGAGCGTCCCGCCGACGAGCCGCTGGGCGAGGCGCTCGTCCGCGCGGTGGTCGAGCAGCACGCCGGCAGGTACGGCGTCGACAAGGCCGCGCCCGACAAGGAGACGATCCGCCTGATCGTCTCCAATCCCGCCCTGCGCGGCGAGTTCCTCAAGACCACCGCGGCGATCGAGGCCCAACTCGCCGAGGCGATCGCCGCGCGGACCGGCATCGACCCCAACCGCGACGTTGGACCGCGCGTCCTTGCCGCCGCAACCGCCAGCGCCATCCGCGTCGCGACCGAGCACTGGCTCCGCCCCGACACCGCCGACGACTTCGCCACCGTGCTCACCGACGCGCTCAGGCGCCTGGTCCCGGCGGCCTCCGCACTCGACCGGTCCGATCCCTCCACATCCAAGAGAGCGTCACTGTGCTGATCCGAGTTCTGCGGGCGTACCTGCGCCCGTACCGCAGGCCGATCGCCCTGGTGGTCCTGCTCCAGTTCATCCAGACCCTCGCGACCCTGTACCTGCCGACGCTCAACGCCGACGTGATCGACAACGGCGTGGTCAAGGGCGACATCGGCTACATCGTCCACACCGGCGGCGTGATGCTCGCGATCACCCTGCTCCAGGTCGTCTGCTCGATCGGCGCCGTCTACTTCGGCGCCCAGACCTCGATGGCGCTCGGGCGCGACCTGCGCTCGGCGATCTTCGACCGCGTCCACGACTTCTCCGCGCGCGAGGTCGGCCGCTTCGGCACGCCCTCGCTGATCACCCGGACCACCAACGACGTGCAGCAGGTCCAGATGCTGGCGCTGCTGAGCTTCACGCTGATGGTGATGGCGCCGATCATGTGCGTCGGCGGCGTGGTGCTGGCCCTCAACCAGGACGTGCCGCTGTCCTCGCTGCTGCTGGTGATCGTGCCGGTGCTGGCCGTGATCGTCGCGCTGATCATCATGCGCATGCGGCCGCTGTTCCGGCGGATGCAGGTGCGGCTCGACCGGATCAACCAGGTGCTCCGCGAGCAGATCGGCGGCGTCCGCGTGGTCCGCGCGTTCGTCCGCGACGGCAGCGAGCGCGATCGCTTCGGCGTCGCCAACACCGAGCTGTTCGACGTCTCGCTCGGCGTCGGCCGGCTGATGGCGCTGATGTTCCCCGCCGTGCTGCTGGTGATCAACGTGTCCAGCATCGCCGTCCTCTGGTACGGCGGGCACCGCATCGCCAGCGGCGCCATGCAGATCGGCGCGCTCACCGCGTTCCTCAACTACCTGGTCCAGATCCTGATGTCGGTGATGATGGCGACCTTCATGTTCGTGATGGTGCCTCGCGCCGAGGTCTGCGCCGAGCGGATCCAGGAGGTGCTCGACACCGACAGCAGCGTGGTCCCGCCGGCGGCGCCGATACGGCCGGCCGGCTCGCGCGGGCTGCTGGAGCTGCGCAGGGTCGAGTTCCACTACCCCGGCGCCGAGCAGCCGGTGATCAAGGGCGTCGACCTGATCGCCAGACCGGGCGAGACCACCGCGGTGATCGGCAGCACGGGCAGCGGCAAGACCACCCTGCTCAACCTGATCCCGAGGCTGTTCGACGCCACCGCCGGCAGCGTGCTGGTTGACGGCGTGGACGTTCGCGAGCTCGACCCCGCCGCGCTGGCGGAGGCGGTCGGGCTGGTGCCGCAGCGGCCGTACCTGTTCTCGGGGACGGTCGCGTCCAACCTCCGCTATGGCAAGCCCGACGCGACCGACGAGGAGCTGTGGCGCGCGCTCGAGATCGCGCAGGCGCGCGACTTCGTGGAGAGCATGCCCGAGCGGCTCGACGCACCGATCGCGCAGGGCGGCACCAACGTGTCCGGCGGGCAGCGCCAGCGGCTGGCGATCGCGCGGGCGCTGGTGCACCAACCGGAGATCTATCTCTTTGACGATTCGTTCTCGGCGCTGGACTACGCGACCGACGCGGCGCTGCGCGCGGCGCTGGCGCGCGAGACCTCCGACGCCACCGTGGTGATCGTGGCTCAGCGGGTCAGCACCATCCGGCACGCCGACCGGATCGTCGTGCTCGACGACGGGCGCGTGGTCGGGACCGGCACCCACAGCGAGCTGATGGAAGACAACGAGACCTACCGGGAGATCGTCCTCTCCCAGCTGACCGAGCAGGAGGCGGCGTGAGCTCCCAGACCCCGCAGGCACCTCCGACTCCTCCGACTCCTCCGACACCGCCCAACGGGCAACAGCCGGCCCAGGGCCAACAGCCGGCCCAGGCGGCCGAGCCGGCCCAGGGGCCGATGCCGAACGGCGAGCGCCCGGCCGCGAGCCGCGGCCCCGGACCGGCGCGCGGCGGCATGGGCCGCGGACCGGCGGCGTTCATGGGCGGGATGTCGACCGAGAAGGCGCTCGACTTCCGCGGCACCGTGCGCCGGCTGCTGCGGACCCTGCGGCCCGAGCGGACCCTGATCTGGATCGCCGTGGCGCTGGCCGGCATCAGCGTCACACTGACGGTGCTCGGCCCGAAGCTGCTCGGCAAGGCGACCGACCTGATCTTCGCCGGCGTGATCGGCCGGCAGATCCCGGCAGGGGTCACCAAGGCCGAAGCGGTCGCCGGGCTGCGCCAGCGCGGCCAGGGCACGCTCGCCGACCTGCTCAACTCGGTGCACTTCACGCCCGGCCAGGGCATCGACTTCGGCGCGGTCGGCAGGGTGCTGCTGCTGGTCCTGCTGATCTACGTGGCCTCGTCGGCGTTCAGCCTGGTCCAAGCGCGGATCATCACCGCGGTCGTGCAGCGGTCCGTCTTCCGGCTCCGCGAGCGGTCCCAGGCCAAGCTCGCCAGGCTGCCGCTCAGCTACTTCGACGGCCAGCCTCGCGGCGAGATCCTCAGCCGGGTCACCAACGACATGGACAACCTCCAGCAGACGCTCCAGCAGACGCTGAGCCAGATGCTGTTCTCGCTGCTGACGATCATCGGCGTCCTGGTGGCAATGGTGGTTATCTCGCCGCTGCTGGCGGTGATCGCGCTGGTGACCGTGCCGGTCTCGGTGATGGTCGCGACCCGGATCGGCAAGCGCGCCCAGCCGAAGTTCGTCGCGCAGTGGGCCACCACCGGACGGCTCAACGCCCACATCGAGGAGATGTACACCGGGCACTCGCTGGTCAAGGTCTTCGGCCGCCGCGAGCAGTCGATGCAGACCTTCAAGGAGCACAACGACTCGCTGTTCGCCTCCGGCTTCAAGGCCCAGTTCATCTCCGGGACCATCCAGCCGGCGATGATGTTCATCGGCAACCTGAACTACGCGCTGGTGGCCGTGGTCGGCGCGCTGCGGGTGGCCACCGGCGCGCTGACGATCGGCGGTGTGCAGGCCTTCATCCAGTACTCAAGGCAGTTCAGCCAGCCGCTGACGCAGGTCGCGAGCATGGCGAACATGCTCCAGTCAGGCGTTGCCTCGGCCGAGCGGATCTTCGCGCTGCTCGACGCCACCGAGCAGGAGCCCGACCCGGTCGAGCCGGAGCGCCCGACCACCGTCCGCGGTCGCGTCGAGTTCCAGCACGTGTCGTTCCGGTACCTGCCCGAGGTGCCGCTGATCGAGGACCTGTCGATGGCGGTCGAGCCAGGGCAGACGGTCGCGATCGTCGGTCCGACCGGCGCCGGCAAGACCACCCTTGTCAATTTGTTGATGCGGTTCTACGAGGTGAACCAGGGGCGGATCACCCTGGACGGCGTCGACATCGCCTCGATGACCCGTGAGGAGCTGCGCGCCAAGACCGGCATGGTGCTCCAGGACGCGTGGCTGTTCGGCGGCACCATCGCCGAGAACATCGCCTACGGCGCGGCCGACGCCAGCTTCGACAAGATCGTCGAGGCCGCGCGCGCGACCCACGTCGACCGCTTCGTTCGGACGTTGCCGGATGGCTACGACACGGTCATCGACGAGGAGGGCTCCAGCGTCAGCGCCGGCGAGCGGCAGCTGATCACCATCGCCAGGGCGTTCATCGCCGAGCCGGCGATCCTGATCCTGGACGAGGCGACCAGCTCGGTCGACACCCGCACCGAGGTGATGATCCAGCGGGCGATGAGCCAGCTCCGCAGGGGCAGGACGAGCTTCGTGATCGCCCACCGGCTCTCCACCATCCGCGACGCCGACCTGATCCTGGTGATGGAGCACGGCGAGATCGTCGAGCAGGGCACCCACGAGCAGCTGCTCGCCGCCGGCGGCGCCTACGCCCGCCTCTACGCCGCCCAGTTCGCCCAGGCCGTCGCCGAGGTCGCGTAGGTCCCGCCGCGGCGCGCCGCGGGCCGGCCGGGCCGTCGATCGGGCGACGGTTGGCCAGGGTCAGCGAGGGTCAGCGAGGGTTGCGGCCGAACCAGCCGGCGAGGCGGTCGTAGACGGGGGCGTCGTCGGGGACGGGGACCTCGGCGCCGAAGGAGCTGCCTTCGGACTCCTCACCGCGGAACTGCGGGGCGAGGTTCTCTCTCCCCCACTCGAGCGACGTCTGGCCGACCTCGGGGTCGAGCTCGGTCGACTGGCCGCTCGCCCTGGCGATGTCCCAGGCGTGGACGGCGAGGTCGCTGACCTGCTGGCCGAGCTGCCACGACGCCGGCCGCTCGCCGAACGGGAGCCGAATGGTGCGGTCGAGCTGGCCCGGACGGCTCCAGACCTCGAGCAGCCCGTCGGCGGCCTCGCGGTAGGCGCCGGTCCAGTCGTCGCCGATCAGGTCGCCGCCGCGGTCTCGCCACTGCTCACCCTTGGCACTCGACGTGAAGTGGTCCACGTCCTCGACCACGTGGTTCACCAGCTCCCGGAGGTTCCACGAGCGGCAGGGGGTCGGCAGGCTGGCCTGCTCCGGCTTGATCCGCTCGATCAGCGCGCCGGTCTGATCGAGCGCGGTGACCAGCATTCCGACCGATGGGCCCGTTGTTGTCATCGGCTCTCGCCTCCTCGCCGCCGAACCTTACACGGCGGCGCCGACATCGCGGCGAAACCGTGCCCGAGCCGAGGCGGCCGCGCCGTTTGCCGCAGGTCAGGGGTGGTAACGGGTTCCAGCGCGACCGAGCGGCCGCGTCACCGCCGGCATGGCAGCCAAGCGGGCCACCACCCGCCCGGACCATCAATCCCGAGAGGAGCGCCATGAGCGACAAGGACGTGTTCGTTTTCGTGGGGACCTACGAGGATGAGGAGGACGCCCGGAGCGACTACGACGCGGTGCACCAGCTCCACGAGGAGGGGCTCGTCGGCACCTACGACATCGCGATCGTCTCCAAGGACGCCGAGGGCAAGGTCCACGTCAAGAAGCGGGAGAAGCCGACCGAGCACGGTGCCTGGACGGGAGCGGCGGTCGGCGCGCTGGTCGGCATCCTCTTCCCGCCCTCCATCATCGCCGCGGGGGTCATCGGGGGCGTCACCGGAGGCCTTGCCGGGCACTTCTTCCGCGGCATGTCCCGAAGCGACGTCAAAGAGCTCGGCGAGCTGATCGACGAGGGCCAGGCGGCGCTGGTGGTGGTCGGCGAGTCCAAGGTCGACGAGTACATGGACCGGGCCTTTTCGCGGGCGCGGCGGACCATGCGCAAGCAGGTCAGGGCCGACGCCAAGGAGGTCCAGCGGCAGCTCGACGCCGCCGCCGAGCAGCGGGCCTGAGGTCCGGACCCCGCCGGAGCCCGCCGAGTCAGAGACGAGACAGGTGCGCCGGGGAGGCTCGCTCCCCGGCGTTCCCGTCCGCGCTCGGGCGCCCGGACACCCCCCGGCCCGCCTCGCGCCCCGCCTCGGGACGGCCCTAGCGCCCCGCCTTGCTACCCGGCGGCGGCCGGTTCGGCGGCGACCAGGTAGGCGACCTCGGTCCGCCAGGTCATCGGGTCCGGCTCCTCGGCCGGGTTGCTGAGGTACCGCTCGAGACGGGCACCCCAGACCTCTCCATGCTCGCCCTCACGGACCTGGAAGGCCACGCCCCGCTCCCTCGCCCACGCCTGGAGGGCGGCATTGGCGTCGACCAGACCTCCGCCGCCGTAGGGCCCGGTGTACACGGTGGTCGCGTATTGGCCGGCCGGGAGGAGGCCAGGACTGACCCGCTCGTCACCAGGCGGAGCCTCGGCGACCGGAATCCCCCAGTCCATCTCCAGCGCCGCGTCCATGTCGATGACCAGGTAGCGGATGAACGGCGCGCCGGCGGGCGCCATACCACGCTCCCCGAGCCAGCCGAACAGCTCGGGGAACAGGCCGTCGCCCGCCGGCCAGCTCCTCCATGGTCATCCGCGTCCGGATGGCCACATAGGACTGCTCGTCGCGCCGCTCCAGCTCGGGTTCCGAAGCCATCCTCGCCGCTCCTCCGATCGATCTTCCCCACCGCCTCCCCGCCTGGCGGCTGCGCCGGCCCCCGCGTCCAGATCTGATGATTGTTGTCAGAAGTCTGGGACACGACGGCGCGCCGATAGGCTGTCGGCAGCTTCGCTGAGCCAGAAGAGGAGGTCTCATGAGCGACGGTCCGTACGTGGTCGAGCCGGTCGGGCGGGTCGAGTCGCCGCTGGTCGACCGCGACATGGCGCCACGGCAGGGCGACGAGGGAGCGCCGGACGCCTGGCTGGTCTTCGAGCCGGGCGTGCGCGAGGCGCTCCGCAACCTCGAGGTCGGCACCGACGTCATCCTGCTGACCTGGTTCGACCGGGCGCGGCGCGACGTGCTCTCGGTACACCCTCGCGGCGACCTCGACCGGCCCCAGGAGGGC
>JBEDUQ010000436.1:0-43804 GCA_040414855.1 Actinomycetota bacterium | reverse complement strand
GTGGTGGCAGGACCAGGATTCGAACCTGGGTAGGCGTTAGCCGGCGATTTTACAGACCGCTCCCTTTGGCCGCTCGGGCATCCTGCCGGGTAGCTGCGAGGGATGATAGCGATGCCCCCAAGGGCTCACAACTAGGTACCTCGCCATCTCATTGCCGCCGCTGTCGCGACCACGAACGCCCTCGCCTCGCCAGCTTGCCGCCGCGGCGGCCCGACCCGAAAGGATGACCAAGACGTGGCTGACTCCTCGTTCGACGTCGTCTCCAACGTCAACAAGCAGGAGGTCGACAACGCGCTGAACCAGGCCAAGAAGGAGCTGGCGCAGCGCTTCGACTTCAAGAACACCGGGACCTCGATCGACTGGTCCGGCGAGTCGGTGACGATCGTGTCGAAGACGGACAAGCGCGCCGAAGCCGCCCTCGACGTGTTCAAGGACAAGCTCGTCCGCCGGTCGGTGTCGCTGAAGGGCCTCGAAGCCGGCACCCCCAAGCCGGCCGGCGGCGGGACCTATCGCATCGAGTGCACGTTCATCAACGGGATCCCCGAGGACAAGGCCAAGTCCCTCGCCAAGACCGTCCGCCAGTCCGGCCTCAAGGTCCAGGCGCAGATCCAGAACGACCAACTCCGCGTCTCCGGCAAGAACAAGGACGACCTCCAGAAGGCCATCGCCCTCCTCAAGCAGCACGACGAAGGCCTCCCCCTCCAGTTCACCAACTACCGGTGATCACGGCCTGATCAACGCCGTTGCAGGTCCCGTGACGCTGTGGGACGATGCCAGCAGGCTGCGCGAACATGTGTTCGAAAGGCGAGTAGCGTGGACGACCGGCGGCGCCTCCTCGCGCTCTGCGCGATCCGGATCGAGGGACGCTCGATCGACTGGAGCCTGCTCGCCCGAGAGGCCCAGCTCTGGCAGGGTCTCGACCGGTTGGAGGCCGCCCGCTTCCATGAGGAGTCCAAGGACGCTGAGGACGGGCTCCCTATGCTTGGCCGAGGCCTGAAGCGCATCGACGAAGCGCGGGCGAGAGTCGACCAGGAGCTCGCCATCGCCGAGCGGGCCGGCGCGCGACTCGTCACGGTGCTCGACCCCGAGTACCCGGCCACGCTCCGAGCGATCTTCAACCTGCCGCCGTTCCTGTTCGTCCAGGGAGCATTGCTCCGCAGCGACGCGCGCGCGGTCGCGGTGGTCGGCACACGCAACCCATCTGAGGACGGCCGAGCCCGAGCATCACGGATGGCCGGCCTGCTGGCCGCCGAGCAGGTCACCGTCGTCTCGGGACTCGCCCAAGGCATCGACACCGCGGCGCACACTGCCGCGCTCGCCGGCGGGGGCCGGACGATCGCGGTGCTCGGCCAGGGAATCGCGACACCCATCTTCCCAGCGGCGAACCGGAGGCTCGCCGAGCGGATTCGGGACGCCGGAGCGCTGGTCTCGCAGTTCTGGCCTTCCGCCCATCCGGCAAGCTGGACGTTTCCCCGCCGCAATGTCGTCACCAGCGGAATCAGTCAGGGCACGGTGGTGATCGAGGCGTCATCGACGTCTGGCGCCAAGATGCAGGCCCGGCTCGCGGTGCAGCATGGCAAGCGGGTGTGGCTGCTCAGGTCGCTGGTCGAGTCGCAGGACTGGGCCCAGTCCTATGTCGCGCGCCGCGGTGCAACCGCGGTGAGCGACGTCGAGGACGTGATCGCCGACCTGGTCGACGCCGATCGCATCCGGGACGCGGCACGCCAGCAGCAGCAACTCGCCCTGGACGTTCTCTAGGGGGCCAATGAAGGAGCCCGCCGCGCTCTTCGATGAGGACGTGCCCGGGTTTCCGGGCTGCGCACGCTGCGGTCATCGCCTCAGCGGTCCGATCGAGCAGTGCGTTATCTGCGCACACCGCACGCTTACAAGCAGAGACGCGCGCTCGTGCGACGTCTGCGCCCAACTGCTCGCTGGAAAGGACCCATGTCACAACCGGCTCTGTCGCGAGCCATGGCGTCGGCAGTTCACCAGCGTGCGGGCGATCGCGATGAAGCAGGAGGGCATCCCCCACCTACACCGGCCCGCCGAAGCGCCGCTTCGCGCACACGGAAGCCGTGATCGACAGCGCCGCGGTCCAGGACGTCCGCCAACTCTGGCCATTCGACCAGGACGAGCCGCGCGTCGTCGTGGCCGTTGGTCAGCGTACGCGGTCGGCTGGTAGCTCCCTGTCCGGGAAGCAGGCCGCCGCGAGCGAGCTCGTCCCACTCCTCCAAGTGCCGGAACCGACTCGGCTCGCGGGACGGCGTGTACTCGTCTATGACGACGTCCTGACCACCGGCGAGACGATGAACACCGTCGCACGGGTACTCCGAGGCGCCGGAGCGGTGGAGGTCAGCGGAGTTGTACTGGCTCGTCAGACGTGGTGAGGACGCGATGAAGCGTTGGGAAAGCGATCGAGGTCAAGGAGGGCTGCTGGGGATGGCCAAGACCGACCAGCGCAAGGGCGTCGTCTTCATCTCGCAGACGGTGGACAACGCTGAGCGACCCCTCGACTGGTTCGACGCCCACTGGGAGAACCCCCACCTGCGCCCGGCCGTCTCCTATGAATATAGCCCGGGCTTCACCACCGCCGAGGAAGCCATCCAGTGGGGACGTGAGCGTGCCCGGGTCGTCCTGATCCGTGTCGGCCCCATGCCCCAGGTCTACTACTCCGCCGGAGACGACCCGCCCGAAGCCTACGAAGACGAAACCGTCGAGCCCCATCCCCCGGTGCCCCCATGGCCAGGCGCTTCCGCGACTTGACAACGCATTCGAGTTGGCGGCTGGCAATGTAAAGTCCTTCCCCGACCTCACCACAAGTGACATCGCCGCAACCCGAAGGCTGGCGGGTGCCAGTAGGCCAGCCGCGTTTGGCGCGCCGTCTGTCAGGCGCTCGCGAGTTGAGCACAGACGGCTTGGAGGTCGAAGACCGGACGGTGCGTCCGGCGCTTGGGCTCATGGTCGGGCTCGAGCTTCTCTTGACGAGTCGAGAGATCCACCACTTCGGCCTTGTTGATAACTTCGGCGACACGCGCGGGGCGGCAGTCGTGGCGGCCGCTGCCCACGGAGTTTGGGGCGGCTGTCGATTCTGGGATAGGTCGTTCGTCGGTTAGGGTGGAAGCGCCAGACCGACGGCCAAGGAGGCCAAGATGGCACAGTATCTGCTCCTCATCTACGAGGACGAGCGCGCGTACGCGAACCCGTCTCCGGGACTGTGGGACCAGATGATGAAGCTGCACGGCGAGTTCGCTCAGAACGTGGTCAAGCAGGGCGGCAAGATCCTCGCGGGCGAGGCGCTCCAGCCGACGGCGACCGCCACCTCGGTGCGCGGGCCGGCTGGCGACCAGGTCGTCACCGACGGCCCGTTCGTGGAGACGAAGGAGGCCCTGGGCGGCTTCTACATCGTCGAGGCGGCGGACCTGGACCAGGCGATGATCTTCGCGCGGCAGTGCCCGGCGCCGCACGGCGGGATCGAGGTTCGGCCGGTGATGGACACCTCGCAGGCGCCGGCGGGGGCGTAGCCGTCAGAACGAACGGACTCGGCGTGAGCGAAGTCCAGCAGGTCCTGGCCGATGCGCACCGTCGCGAGTGGGCGTTCGTGCTCGCCGCGACGGTGCGCGTGACCGGCAACCTGGACGTCGCCGAGGAGTGCGTCCAGGACGCCTTCGTCACGGCGCTCACGACCTGGTCGGAGCGCGGCGTGCCGGAGAACCCGGCTGCCTGGCTGACGACCGCGGCCCGGCGTCGCGCGCTCGACCTGCTCCGCCGCGACCGCACGCTGCGGACGAAGCTGCCGCTGCTGGTCGGCACCGCCCCGTCGGAAGCCCCCGCCGGCCCCGGCGACGCCCAGGACGAGGAGGCTGGCGTGATCCCTGACGACAGGCTGCGGCTGATCTTCACCTGCTGCCACCCGGCGCTGGCGATCGAGGCCCAGGTCGCGCTGACGCTCCGGCTGCTCTGCGGGCTGACCACCGCCGAGATCGCCCACGCCTTCCTGGTCAGCGAGGCGACCATGGCGGCGCGGATCACCCGCGCGAAGAAGAAGATCGCGGTGGCCCACATCCCCTATCGCATCCCGCCGGCCCACGAGCTGCCCGACCGCCTCGACGCGGTGCTCACGGTCGTGCACCTCCTCTACACGACCGGCCACACGGCGCCGGGGGGCGACCGGCTGGTCCGGCCGGAGCTGGTCGAGCGTGCGCTCGACCTGGCCCGGATGCTCGGCACGCTGATGCCGGACGACCGCGAGGTCCGCGGGCTGCTGGCGCTGCTGCTGCTGAGCGACGCGCGCCGCGCTACCCGGACCGACGCTGACGGCCGGCTGCTGCTGCTCGAGGAGCAGGACCGCTCGCACTGGGACGTCCACGCGATCGAGGAGGGCCGCGAGCTGGTGCGGCAGGCGCTGCGCCGGGGCCGGCCGGGCCGGTTCGCGATCCAGGCCGCGATCGCGGCGGTCCACGCCGAGGCGCCGACCTACGCGGAGACGGACTGGCGCGAGATCCTCGGGCTCTACGACGCGCTGCTGGAGGTCTGGCCGTCTCCGGTGGTCGAGCTGAACCGCGCGGTCGCGGTGGCGATGGTCGAGGGGCCGGCCGCGGGCCTGGCCGCGCTGGAGCGGCTCGACGACGACCCTCGCCTCGCCGGCTACCCCTACCTCCCCGCCGCGCGCGCGGACCTGCTCCGCCGGCTCGGCCGCATGGAGGAGGCCGCGGACGCCTACCGCGTCGCCCTGGACCTCGCCTCTAACGCTGCCGAGCGGAGCTTCCTCACGGGTCGCTTGCACGCGGTGCGGGGAAGCTGACGCGTCAGGGGGCGCCTCCCGGGGTCGCCGGACCTCCCGGGGGCTCCGGGATCCGAAACGTCACGGCGCCTGCCGCGGTCGCCGGACCTCCGGGGCTCCGGGGTCACCAAATTTCAGGGGCGCTTGCCGGGGTCGTAGGCCATGGCCTCGAGGCGGGCGACGCGCTCGGCGGTGGGCGGGTGGGTCGAGAACAGTCGGGACATGCCGGCGCCGCCGCGGAACGGGTTGGAGATGAACAGGTGCGCGGTCGAGGGGTTCGTGGTCGCCGGAAGGGTGCCGCGACCGTAGGCCTCGATCTTGCGCAGCGCGCTCGCGAGCGCGAGCGGGTCGGCGGTCAGCTTGGCGCCGCTGGCGTCGGCGCCGTACTCGCGGCTCCGCGAGACGGCGAGCTGGATGAGCACCGCGGCGATCGGTCCGAGGATCAGCAGCGCGAGCTCGCCGAGCGGGTTGCGGTCGCGGTCGCCGCCGCCGAGCGGGATGAACCAGGCCAGCCGCGCCAGGAAGGTGATGATCGCGCCGAGGGTTGCCGCGACCGACGAGATCAGGATGTCGCGGTTCCTGACGTGGGAGAGCTCGTGGGCGAGCACGCCCTCCAGCTCCTTGGGTGTCAGGATCGGCAGGATGCCCTCCGTGACCGCGACCGCGGCGTGCTTGGGACTGCGGCCGGTCGCGAACGCGTTGGGCTGCTGGCTCGCGGAGACGTAGAGGCGCGGCATGGGCATGCCGGACCTGACCGCCAGGCCTTGGACGATCCGGTACAACTCGGGAAACTGATCCTGGGTCACGGGCTTGGCGCGCGCGGCCATGATCGCGATCTTGTCGGAGAAGAAATACGCGAAGCCGTTCATCAGCACGGCGAAGGCGAGCGCCACCCAGAGAAAGCGGCCGCCGCCGATGCTGGCGCCGATGAACAGTACGACCGCGCTCATGGACGCGAGCAGCAGGGTGGTCTTGAGATAGTTGCGTGTATCCATCTGATCCCACTCCTCCAAAAGGGTCTGAACCGGCCCGGTCGGAGGCCTTGCTGCCACGTGCTGCCACGGAAAGTTGGCCCTGGCCATGCCCGCCTCGCCGCCACGCGGCCGTCGCCGGGCGCCGCCTCGGTCGAGCTACTCCCCTCGATCGGACAATCCAAGGGTATCGAGCGGGATTCAAGAGCGCGTAAGGATGGGGCCGAGTCGCACCACTGTTGACGTGGGAGTTTCCCGGACCCGCTCGGCTTGCTTGCGGTCCTCCCCGAGAACGACCGCGGCTCGTCCCCCGGCAGGACGGCACCGATCCGCCACACTGCTATGGTGCAGGCTGACATCTCCTGATCTTGCGGACATGGGTGGGAACAGCGTTGCTCGAGCTCATCGGATTGACCCGCCGCTACGGCGACCTCGTCGCCCTGGACGATCTCTCGTTCACGGTCGCGGAGGGCCAGATGTACGGGTTCGTCGGAACCAACGGCGCCGGCAAGACGACCACGATGCGGATCGTCCTCGGCGTCCTGGAGCCGGACGCCGGCGTGGTGCGCTGGCGCGGGCGACCGGTCGACAGCGCGATGCGCCAGCGCTTCGGGTACATGCCGGAGGAGCGCGGCCTCTACCCGAAGATGCGCGTCCGCGACCAGCTCGAGTATTTCGCCAGGCTGCACGGCCTGGAGCTGGCGGCGGCGCGCAACGCGACCGCGTACTGGCTGGAGCGCCTCGGGGTGGCGGGTCGGGCGGGCGACCGGGTCGAGGCGCTGTCACTCGGCAACCAGCAGCGGGTGCAGCTCGCGGCCGCGCTGGTGCACGGGCCCGAGCTGCTGGTGCTGGACGAGCCCTTCTCGGGCCTGGACCCGGTCGGGGTCGACGTGCTGGCGGCGGTGCTCGCCGAGCAGGCGGCCAACGGCGTCCCGGTGGTGTTCTCGAGCCACCAGCTCGAGTTGGTGGAGCGGATCTGTGAGGCGGTGGCGATCATCAACCACGGCAGGCTCGTGGCCGCCGGCACGGTCGCGGAGCTGCGTGCCGCCAAGCACCAGCGCCGCTACCTGGTCGGCCTGGACCGGCCGGACGGCGCGCCGGGCGAGTGGTGGGCGGGCCTGCCGGGCGTGCGCGCGGCGGGGAAGATCAACGGCCAGGCGGTCCTGGAGTTGGACGACGGGGTGGACGAGCAGCGGCTGCTGGACGTGGCACGCGGGGTCGGGCGGGTAACGCATTTCAGCTCGGCCGAGCCGTCGCTCGCCGAGCTGTTCCGTGAGGCGGTGGGGGCATGAAGACGGTCGACGGCATCCGCCTGACCGCCAGGCGCGAGCTGGTCGAGCGCACCAGGGACCGGTCGTTCCTGATCTCGACCGCGGTGACGGTGGTGATCCTGGCGGCGGTGATCGTGCTGCCGAAGGTGTTCGGCGGCAACTCCAACACCTTCGACGTCGGTCTGGTGGGGGCGGCGTCGCAGCGGCTCGGCCCCGCGCTGACCTCGCAGGCGGCCGCGGCGGGCGTGAAGATCCGCCTCCAGTCGCCGGCGAGCGAGTCGGTGGCGGACGACGAGGTCCGCGGCGGCAAGCTCGACGCCACCATCGTCGACGGCCAGCGGATCGTGGTGAAGGCGACGCCCGACGAACGCCTCGGGCTGATCATCCAGTCAGCATCGGGCGCGTCGCGCGCGGAGGAGGCGCTGGCCAGCCGCGGGCTCGACCCGGCCGAGACCCGGACCATCCTGGCGCCGTCACCGCTGCCGGTCCGCTCGCTGGAGCCGACCGACAAGGACTCGACGGCAAAGCGGAGCATCGCGAGCATCGCCGTGTTCCTGCTTTACGGCCAGATCATCGGCTACGGCATGGGGGTGGCGACCGGCGTCGTCGAAGAGAAGGCCACCCGCGTGGTCGAGGTGCTGCTGGCCACGGTCCGGCCGGTGCAGCTGCTGGCCGGTAAGGTGATCGGCATCGGCCTGGTCGGGCTGTTGCAGCTGGTGCTGATCGGGGTCATCGGGCTCGCCCTGGCGCTCTCGCTCGGCACCATCACCTTGCCGGCGGCCGCGCTGGGCACGATCGGGATCGTGCTGCTGTGGTTCGTGCTCGGCTACGCCTTCTACTCGAGCATGTTCGCGGTAGCGGGGGCGGTGGTCTCGCGCCAGGAGGAGCTCCAGAACAGCACAACGCCGCTGACACTGGTGCTGGTGGCGTCGTTCTTCGTGGCGATCCAGTCGGTGGTCACGGGCTCGGTCTCGACGCTGACCAAGATCTGCACCTTCCTGCCGCCGACCGCGCCGCTGATCGTGCCGCTGCGCATCGCCGCCGGCGAGATCCCGGCATGGCAGGTCGCGATCACCTTCGTGCTGATGCTGGTCTCGACCGTGCTGGTGATCCTGCTGGCCAGCCGGGTCTACGCGGGGGCGATCCTGCGCACCGGCGCACGGGTCAAGCTGCTGGACGCCTGGCGCTCCGCCGCGCGCGCCCGCCGGGTCCCGGCGTAGAGCGCGCACGGCCCGCTCGCCATCACCGGCGCGCTCACCGGCGGGCGCAGTTCACCAGCGCCGCCATGAGTTCGACGGCGGCGTCCTGGGACAGGCGGCCGTGGCGGACGAGTGATCGCCAGGTGTGGAAGCCCAGCGCCAGCTCGACCGTGGCACGGACCCGATCGTCGCCGCCGAGTCCCTCCACAAGGACCTCGCGCAGGGCACCGACGGCCAGCATCGCCGTGGAGGCGGTCTCTCGGGTCGGCGCGTGGACCTCCGCGTCGCGCAGCACGTTGCCCATCATCGGCTCGTTGGCCTCGTAGTAGCGATAGATCTCGGCCAGCCCCTCTCGGAGCCGTTGTTCGGGATCGGCGATCGCTCGCCAGGCCTCGGCATCCGGCAGGGGGTTGCGCTGCATGTACATACCGGAGCAGGCCTGCATGAGCGCCCGGTCGTCGGGGAAGTGGCGATAGTAGGTCTGCCGTTCCACGGCCGCCCGCTCGGCGATGGCGCTGACGGTGGTGCGGGCAGGCCCGAGGGTGGCGTGCAGGTCGATCGCCGCCTCGACGATCCGCCGCCGGGTCGCCTCGACCGCCTCGGCACGCTGCCGCATCTGGTACTTCCGAGTCATGCCAACAATTGTTCCACAGATCTGTCTTCTCAATTGACTCGGCCGCCCAGCTGACGGTATTGTTCGCCACACAGCGGTGTCTACTCAAAGGAGGGCCGATGGAGCGGACGGCGACGGCGAAGGTGCTCGGCGCCCAGGATGGGCGGCTGGGCTTCCTGGGGAGCATCGGGGTCCGGTTCATGATCGATGGCGATGACTCGGGCGGCGGGTTCTCGATGGTGGAGCACCCGATGTCAGCGGGCGCACTGGCCGCGCCGTTGCACCGGCACACCCGCGAGGACGAGTACAGCTACGTGCTGGAGGGAAAGGTCGGCGCCTTGCTCGGCGACGACGTGCTGGTTGCGGGCCCTGGCGAACTGGTCTTCAAGCCACGCAACCAGTGGCACACCTTCTGGAACGCCGGTGACGAGCCCGCACGGCTGCTCGAGATCATCTCGCCCGCCGGCTTCGAAGGGTTCTTCGCCAGCCTGGTGGACCTCGGCGGGGTCACCCAAGCCGACCCCGAGGCGCTGATGGAGCTGTGTCAGCGGTACGGACTGGAGATCGACCCAACCAGCGTCCCGGGGCTGGTCGAGCGCTTCGGTGTGCGATTCCCGGGCGAGCCGATCTGAGGGGAGGCTCGCCCTACTTGCTGGCCACCAGGGTTGACATCGGCGCGTACTGGACCAGCAGGTTCGGGAGGATGCCGAGGATCAGGACCCCGGCCAAGGACAGGCCGATGGCGACGCTGAGGGCTGGCGAGGGGCTGACCCGCTCGGTCGGGGCGCCCTCGACCGGCTTCGAGACCCACATGCTGCGGGCGATCGCGGCGTAGTAGAACAGCGCGACCACGGTCATCACGCCCATGAACACGGCCAGCGCGAACAGCGAGGCGCGGTCGCCGTTGATGGCGGCGCGGAACACCACGAACTTGGCGTACCAGCCGGCCAGCGGCGGCAGGCCGGCCAGCGACAGCAGGAAGATGGTCATCGCGGTCGCCAGCGCGGGCTCGCGCTGGCCGAGACCGGCGTAGTCGGCGATCAGGTTGCTGGGCTGGCGTTGGCTGACCAGGGTGACCACGGCGAAGGCGCCGAGGTTGGTGAAGGCGTAGATCAATAGATAGATCAGCACGGCCTGGAACGCCTGCGAGCGCGCGTCCGGGCTGGAGGAGCCGACCGCGAACGGCACCAACATGTAGCCGGCCTGGGCCACCGACGAATAGGCGAGCAGCCGGACCATGTTCGTCTGGGCCAGGGCGATCACGTTGCCGATCAGCATGGTGAGCGCGGCCAGGACCGCGAACGCCGGCGCCCAGTAGCGCGAGAAGGCGGGGAAGGCGACGAAGGTCACCTGGAGCAGGCCGGCGAACCCGGCCGCTTTGGAGGCGACCGACAGGTAGGCGGCGACCGGCACCGGCGAGCCCTCGTAGGTGTCCGGCGCCCAGAAGTGGAACGGGGCCGCCGAGACCTTGAAGGCGAAGCCGGTGACCACCAGGAACACCGCCATCACCGCGGCCGGCTCGTTGCCGAGGCCCTGGAGCTTGTGCGCGATCTCGGTGAGGTGGAGCGAGCCCGTGAAGCCGTAGACCAGGCTCATGCCGAACAGCATCACCGCGGTCGAGAGGACGCCGATGAGCAGGAACTTCAGCGCGCCCTCGTTGGAGCGGGCGTCGCCCTTGCGGAAGCCGGCCACGATGAATCCGGTCGCCGAGACGATCTCCAGCGACAGGAACAGCATCAGCAGGTCGCGCGAGGAGGGCATCAGCAGCATGCCGACGAAGCTGGAGAGCACCAGGAAGTAGAACTCGCCCTGGTAGACGGTCCCCTGGGAGATGTAGCGGCCGCTCATCAGCAGCACCAGGATCAGCGAGCCCAGGAACAGCCCCTTGAACAGCAGGGCGTAGTTGTCGACCACGAAGGAGCCGCCGAAGGTGCTGCGGTTGCCCTGTCCGACCAGGGTGGCCAGCGCGATCGCGGCCGCGACCGTCCCGGCGAGCGCGAGGTAGTTGTTCAGCACCTTGGCGCGCTCGGACAGGAACAGGTCGACCACCAGCACAGCGATCGCCGTGCCGGCGAGCAGCATCTCAGGCAGGATCGCGTGGAAGTCGATCGGCACGGTCAGGCTCCTCAGGTCACTTGAACAGGTTGGCGAACCAGCCCACGACGGCCGGGTTGGTGACGCCCAGGATCATCCTCGGGAGGAAGCCCAGGGCGACGATCAGCAGGATCAGGGGGGTCCATGCGCTGTACTCGACGGCGGCGACGTCGCCGAGCGCCCGGCCGCTCCAGCGCTCGGGCGGCCGTCCCAGGTTGATGCGCTGGAGCAGCCACAGGAAGTAGCCGGCCGTCAGCAGCGTCCCGATCAGGCCGGCGACGGCGAGCGTGCGGAACAGGCCGACGTCGAGCCCGGCCGCCGGGTTCCAGGCGGCGACCAGGGCGAGGATCTCGCCCCAGAACCCCGCCAGGCCCGGCAGGCCGAGCGAGGCGATGCACGCCAGCGTGAAGATCCCGGCCAGCCTCGGCATCGACTTGGCCATGCCGCCGCCGAGCTCGACGATGTCGCGGGTGTGGTAGCGCTCGTGGATGGAGCCGGCGATGAAGAACAGCATCCCGGTGACGACGCCATGCGCGACCATGCCGAACACCGCGGCGTTGATGCCGAGCGGCGTGAGCGTGGCGATGCCGAGCATGACGAAGCCCATGTGCCCCACCGACGAGAAGGCGATCAGCCGTTTGACGTCGCGCTGGGCGAGGCAGCACAGCGACCCGTAAATGATCGCGATGGCGCCCAGGACCCCGATGGTCGGCGCCCACCAGCGCGCGGCCTCAGGCAGGATCGGCAGCCCGATGCGCACGAACGCGTAGGTGCCCATCTTCAGCAGCACGCCTGCGAGCAGCACCGACCCGACCGTCGGGGCCTCGGTGTGGGCGTCGGGGAGCCAGGTGTGCAGCGGCCACATCGGCACCTTGACCGCGAAGCCGATGCCCATGGCCAGGAACACGATGATCCCGAAGGTGCCGACGAACCGGGTCGGGCCCATCGCCTGGAGCGCGAGGATGTCGAAGGTGCGGCCGGCGGCGTCCGGCCCGCTCCTGAACCACAGCGCCAGGAAGCCCAGCAGCATGATCACGGAGCCGATCAGCGTGTAGAGGATGAACTTCACCGAGGCGTAATCGCGCCTCGGCCCGCCCCACACCGCGATCGTGAAGTACATCGGGATGAGCACGAGCTCCCAGAAGACGAAGAACAGGATCAGGTCGAGCGCGGCGAAGGTGCCGTTCATGCCGGTCTCGAGCGCGAGCAGCAGGGCGAGGAACGCCTTGGGGTTGCGCGGCTCCGGCAGGATCCTGGTCGAGTAGACCACGCACAGGAAGCTCAGCAGCAGCGACAACAGCAGCAGGGGCAGGGCGATGCCGTCGACCCCGACGTGGTAGCCGGCCCCGATCGAGGCGATCCACGAGCGCTTGACCTCGAACTGCATGGTCTTGCCCGCGCCGTAGTCGAAGCGGGCGGCCATCACGATGCCGACCAGCAGCGGCAGCCCGGTGAACAGCAGCGCGGCGCCCTTGAGCAGGCCGTCGCCACGGCGGGCGGTCGGCAGCACGGCGATCACCACCGCGCCCACCAGAGGCAGGAAGACCGCCAGGCTCAACGCCCAGTTGTCGAACCACTCCACGCCGCCCGAATCCTCCTGTGTCGGGTGCCGCCGGTGGCGGCACGACCTCGCGCCCTCGCCGGCCTACCTGCCGATTACCTGGATCACCACCACGGCGAGCCCGACCACGCCGACGAACAGCGCGGCCGCATACCATTGCGCCTGCCCGGACTGGAGGTACCGCAGCCCGCGCGACAGCCTCCTGGTGCCGAGCCCGGCGCCGTTCACGACGCCGTCGAGCACCCGCTGGTCGAACCAATAGGTCGCGGGGGCGAGCTGGCCGGTCACCGCCCGCACGAACACGCCCTCGTAGAGGTCGTCGAGGAAGTACTTGCGCTCCAGCAGCGTGTAGAGCGGCGGGATGCGCGTGAGGTACTCGCGCTCGGGCAGGCCGCGCCGGTAGAGCACGGTCGCGAACCACAGGCCCGCCACCGCGACCAGGGTGGTCCAGAAGACCAGCCCCCAGTTCATGTGGATCGTCCCCTCGCTCGGCAGCAGCGGGGTCGAGATCCACTTGCTGATGTTGTTGGTCCCGACCAGCGGCGAGCCGACGAAGCCGGCGAACACCGAGCCGACCGCGAGCACGCCGAGCGGCAGCAGGATGATGCCGTCGGACTCGTGGGGGTGCCCCTGGCCGCGGTAGCTGCCGCCGAAGGCGAGCCACAGCATCCTGGCGACGTAGAAGGCGGTCAGGAAGGCGGTGATCACGCCGATCACGAAGACCACTTGGGCGACCGGCCGCGAGGTGACCACGCCCTCGCCGAGCCCGCCGCCGAAGCCGGCGCGCCAGGCGTCGCTGAGGATCTCGTCCTTCGACCAGAAGCCGGCCAGCGGAATGATCCCGGCCAGCGACAGGGCGCCGATGGTGAACGTCCAGAAGGTGACCGGCATCGCCTTTCGGAGGCCGCCCATCTCGCTCAGGTTGTTGGTGTGGATCGAGTGGATGATCGAGCCGGCGGCGAGGAACAGCAGCGCCTTGAAGAAGGCGTGGGTGAACAGGTGGAAGATGCCGGCCGCGTAGCCGCCGACCCCGAGCCCGGCCATCATGTAGGCGAGCTGCGAGACGGTCGAGTAGGCCAGCACCCGTTTGATGTCGTCCTGGATCAGCGCCAGCAGCGCCGCGATCAGCATGGTGACCGCGCCGATGATCGCCACCTCGTTGAGCGCCGCCGGCGAGGCCTCGAACACCGGGTACATGCGGCCGACCAGGAACACGCCGGCGGCGACCATGGTGGCCGCGTGGATCAGGGCCGAGACCGGGGTCGGGCCCGCCATCGCGTCCGGGAGCCAGGTGTGCAGCGGGAACTGGCCGGACTTGCCGATCGCGCCGCAGAACAGCAGCACCGCGCCGAGGGTGATGGTCCCACTGGAGATGCGGCCGCTGTGGGCGGCGTCGATGATCCGCGAGATCTCGAAGCTCCTGGTCGCCCAGAACAGCACGAAGATGCCGGCCATGAAGCCGAGGTCGCCGACCCTGGTGGTCAGGAACGCCTTGATCGCGGCCCGCGAGTTGGCGTGGTCCTCCCAGTAGTGGCCGATCAGGAAGTACGAGCAGATGCCCATGATCTCCCAGCCGACCAGCAGCATCATCAGGTTGTCGGCCAGCACCACGATCAGCATGCCGGCGGTGAACAGCGACAGCTTGGCGAAGAAGATCGTGTAGCGCTCGTCGCCGCGCATGTACGAGACCGAGTAGATCTGCACGAACAGCGACACGGTCGTGACCACGAACAGCAGCACTGCGGCGAGCCCGTCGACGGTGATGCCGATCGGGATCCGCAGGTCGGCGGCGATCGGCGCCCAGGTGGTGCCGATGTGGTACGGCGCGTTCCCACCGATCACGCCGCCGAGGATGCCGATGGACAGGACCCAGCCGACCGCGACCGCGACGATGCCGATCGGGGCGCCCTTGCCCGGGGTTCGCTTGCCCACGAGCAGGATGACCGCCCATGCCACCAGTGGCAGGACGGGGACGAGCCAGGCCAGCTTTTCCACTTAGGCTCCTCTTACCATCGCAGCAGGTCGACCTCGTCGATGTTGACCGTCTCGCGGTTGCGGAAGATCAGCAGCACGATCGCCAGGCCGATGCCGACCTCGGCGGCCGCGACCGCCACCACGAACAGCGCGAAGACCTGGCCCGCCAGGACCTTGTCCTGGAGGAAGGCGTTGAAGGCGATGAGGTTGATGTTCACCGCGTTGAGCATCAACTCGATGCTCATCAGCACCATCACCGCGTTGCGCCGGGCCAGCACTCCGTAGACCCCCGCGCTGAACAGGAAGGCGGCAAACACCAGCGGGTAGAGCAGGCGCATCCGGTAGCGCTCCTTCCGGTCTCTAGTCGCGGCGGGCGAGCACGATCGCGCCGACCAGGGCGGCCAGCAGCAGCACGCTGACGGCCTCGAAGGGCAGCACGTAGTTCTTGAAGATCGAGTTGCCGAGCGCGGCGGTGGCGGTCGCCGCGCGGTTGGCGATGCGGTCGCCGCCGAATGCCTTGACCAGGAAGGTCGTGAGCATGGCGAAGACTCCGCCGCCGATCACCAGCGCGCCGATCCTGGCGCGGACGGTGTTGTCGAGCACCCGGCGCCCGACCGGGGCGCGGGTCAGCATGATGCCGAACAGCAGCAGCACGACGATCGCGCCCACGTAGATGATCACCTGCACGAAGGCGACGAACGGGGCCGCCAGCAGCAGGTAGATCCCGGCGACGCTGGCCAGCGCGACCACCAGGTACAGCGCGGCGTGGACGATGTTGCGGCTGGTCACCACCAGCAAGCCGCCAAGCCCGCCGATGATCGCCAGGATCAGGAACGCGACCTCCTGGGCGGTCATGCCCCACCACCCCCCTTCTCGGCCGGGGCGTCCTCGCCCGCCGCCTGCTTGGCGCGGGCGGCCGCCTTGGCCTTGCGCATGTAGGCGGCCTTGGCCTTGGCCCGGGCGGTCCGCTCGGCCTCGCCGGAGGCGATCAGGCGCTCGTAGGTCTCCTGGTCGATGCCCGGCTCGACGTGGACGTCGGGCTGGCGCGCGGGCGCCGCGGGGGCGGCGGGCTCCGCGGACGGGGCGCCGGCCCCAGCTCCGGCCCCAGCTCCGGCTTCGGCTTCGGCGGGAGCGGCGCCGGCGGTGCTCCCGGCCGGCTTCTCGCCGGCGGGTGCCGCGGCGCCGCCGTTGGCCCGCGCGGCCGTGCCGCCGTTGGTCTCGGCCGGGGCGGCCTTCTGCTCGGCGGCCTTGCGCGCGGCCTCGGCGGCTGCGGCCGCCTTGGCTGCCGCGGCTTCCCTCGCCTTGCGGATCGCGCCGTACTCGGCCGGCTCGACCGCGCCCTCCTCGAGCGGGTCGGGCGCCGGCACCGTGTACGCCCATTCGCGCAGCCGTTCCTTCTCATGGGTGAGCGGCTCGTGGGAGTACTCGGCGTACTCGAACTCCGGGCTCCAGTAGAGCGCGTCGAAGGGGCAGACCTCCACGCAGATCCCGCAGTACATGCACAGCGCGAAGTCGATCGCGAAGCGGTCGAGGACGTTGCGGGTGCGGGCGCGGCCGCCCTCCTTGGGCGCGACCGTCTCCTTGTGGGAGTCGATGTAGATGCACCAGTCGGGGCACTCGCGCGAGCACAGCATGCAGACGGTGCAGTTCTCCTCGACCAGGGCGATCACACCGCGGGTGCGCGCCGGCAGGTCGGGGCGGACGTGCGGGTACTGTGCGGTCGCCGCGCGCCGCGACATGGTCCTGAACGTGACGCCGAGCCCCTTGAGCAACCCGGCGCCCTTGACGGCTGGCATCCTAGAACCCCACCTTCACGAAACCGACGACCAGGATCAGCAGCAGCGCCACGGGGACCAGACGGATCCAGGCCAAAGATTGCAGCTGGTCCTCGCGGAGCCTCGGGTAGGTGGCGCGCAGCCAGATGACCACGAACGAGAGCGCGAGCACCTTCGCGAACAGCCACCAGGGACCCGACGGGATGAGCCAGCCCCGGTAGCCGCCGAACCAGAGCGTGGCCGCGATCGCCGACTGGACGACGATCCCGGCGTACTCGGTCAGCAGGAAGAAGGCGAAGCGCAGCCCGGTGTACTCGGTGAGGTGGCCGAAGACCAGCTCGGAGTCGGCCACCGGCATGTCGAACGGCGGCCGGGTCAGCTCGGCGACCGCCGCCGTTCCGAAGATCAGGAACGCGAACCACTGCCACGGGTAGACGATGTTCCAGACCGTGTCCTGGTGCTGGACGATCACCGCGAGGTCGGCGGAGCTGGCCTGCATGGCGACCGCCGCGGCCGCCAGCACCAGCGGCAGCTCGTAGGCGATCAGCTGCGCCGCCGCCCGCACGCCGCCCATCAGCGAGTACTTGTTGGCGCTCGACCAGGCGGCCATGAGCGTGCCGATCACGCTCACGCTGCCGAGCGCGAGCACCACGAACAGCCCGACGTCCGAGTGGATCGGGACCAGGTTCGGACCGTAGGGCAGGAACCCGAACAGCAGGATGGTCGGGATCAGGGCGACCGCGGGCGCCAGCGCGAACACCCATTTGTCGGCCGCCTTGGGGATGATGCTCTCCTTCTGAACGAACTTGATCCCGTCGGCGACGAGCTGGAGCACGCCGTGGAAGCGGCCGGCCTCCATCGGGCCCAGCCGCGCCTGCATGTGCGCGAGGACCTTGTGCTCCATGTACCCGACGACCAGCGGGATGGTCAGGAAGATCAGCAGCACCACGACGATCTTCACGGGCATGAGCACCCAGAAGTGCGAGAACCAGTCCTCGAGAGTGTCGGTCATCGGTCGATGTCCCCCACGATGAAGAACATCGAGCCCATCACCGCGATCATGTCGGGCACCAGGGTCCCCTTCAGCAGGTAGGGCAGCGACGAGATGTTGTTGAACGACGGCGTGCGCATCTTGAAGCGCCAGGGCGTCTTCTCGTTGTGCGAGACCAGGTAGTACGAGAGCTGGCCGAGCGGGTTCTCGGCGCGCACGTAGGCGTGCCCGCTCGGCGCGCGGACGACCTTGGGGAGCCGCACGCTCACCGGGCCTGGCGGGATCAGCTCGTTGACCTGCTCGATGATCCGCAGCGACTGCTTCATGCGGGCGAGCAGCACCGAGTAGCGGTCGTAGCAGTCGCCGTTGGTCCCGACCGGGACGTCGAACTCGACCTGGTCGTAGAAGCAGTACGGCTCGGTCCTGCGCGCGTCCTCGGGGACGCCCGAGGCCTGGAGCAGCGCGCCCGAGACGCCGTAGGAGCAGGCCACGTCCGCTGGCAGCACGCCGATGCCCTTGGTCCTGGCCATGAAGATCTCGTTGCCGAGGACCAGGTCCTCGTATTCCTTGATGCGCTCGCGGATCTTGGGGACCAGGTCGCGCGACATCTGGATCGCGCCGCGCGGGAGGTCCTGCTTGAGCCCGCCGACCCGGCAGTAGGTCAGGTGGAGCCGGCCGCCGGTGATCCACTCCATCAGCGCCTGGATCTCCTCGCGCTCACGGAAGGCGTAGAACATCGGCGTGATCGCGCCCAGCTCGAGCGGGTAGGACCCGACGAACATCAGGTGGTTCAGGACCCGGGTCCACTCGGCCATCAGCATCCGGATCCAGGTCGCCCGCTCGGGCACCTCGAGCTCCATCTGCTTTTCGACCACCAGGGCGACGCCCAGCTCGTTGCAGATCGACGAGACCCAGTCGTGCCGGTTGACCAGCGCGATGATCTGCCGGTAGTCGCGGTACTCGGCGAGCTTCTCGAAGGCCCGGTGCATGTAGCCGATGACCGGCTCTGCCTCTTCGATCATCTCGCCGTCGAGGGTCACGATCACCCTGAGCACGCCGTGGGTGGCCGGGTGCTGCGGACCGACGTTGAGGGTCATGTCCTGGGTGTGGAGCAGGCGGTCGGCCTTGTCCCTGACGATGATCCCGACGCCGGTGCCGTCGGCGGCCTGGAAGGCCGCACCGCCGCCCGGCGCGGTCTCGGCCGCGGCGGCCGCGCTGGGCGGGTTGGAGCCGTTGGCCCCGTTGCTCGACTGCTCGTAACTCGCCACCGGACTACTCCCCCGGTTCCTTGGCGCCAGGCCACACCTTGGCCTCTCGGGCCAGCAGGGCGAAGTCCTTGCGCAGCGGGTAGCCCTCGAACTCCTCGGGCAGCAGCAGCTTGGCGAGGTTCGGGTGGCCGTCGAAGCCGATCCCGAACAGCTCGGCCGTCTCGCGCTCGTGCCAGTTGGCCCCCGCCCAGAGGTCGGACAGGGTCGGCAGGTGGCCGCCCTCGCGGGACACCACGGTGCGGAGCTGCACGTGGTGCCGGTGGTTGGTCGAGTAGACGTGCAGGACGACGCCGATCCCGGCGTCCTCCTCGTCCACGCCGCAGAGGAAGTCGAAGAAGTTGCAGGACAGATCGGTGTCGCGGCGCAGGAACTCGGCCATGCGCCGCCACTCGCCCGGATCGACCGTGACCGTCAGCAGGCCGTAGGCGATGTCGTTGGCGAGGCCTCGCTCGCCGAACTCCGCAACCAGGTGGTCACGGACCGCCGCCGCGTCCACTAGGCGCCCACCACCTGGCGGTCCGGCTGCCGCTCGTCGACCACGATCGGCTCGAGCTCGCCGCGGGCGTAGCGGTCGCGCAGGGACTCGGAGCCGATCCGCTCCTGGAGCTTGACGATGCCGTGCAGCAGCGCCTCGGGCCGCGGCGGGCAGCCGGGGACGTACACGTCGACCGGGATGATCTGGTCGACGCCCTTGGTCACCGAGTACGAGTCCCAGTAGGGGCCGCCGCAGTTGGAGCAGGAGCCGAATGAGATCACGTACTTGGGCTCGGGCATCTCGTCGTAGAGCCGCTTGATCGCCGGGGCCATCTTGTCGGTGAGCGTGCCCGAGACGACCAGCAGGTCGGCCTGGCGCGGACCGTGCGCGAACGGGATCACGCCGAGGCGGATGAAGTCGTGGCGCGCCATCGAGGTGGCGATGAACTCGATCGCGCAGCAGGCCAGCCCGAAGTTGAACACCCAGAGGGAGTACTTCCGCCCCCAGTTGAAGACGAACTTGATCGGCTGGGGCAGCTCGACGTTGTCGATCAGACCCATTTCAGAACACCCTTCCGGAAGGCATAGAGCAGGCCGACGGCCAGGACGCCGATGAAGACCACCATCTCCCAGAGGGCCGACGTCCCGAGCGACTGGAAGACCAGCGCCCACGGGAACAGGAAGACGCTCTCGACGTCGAAGATGACGAACAGGAACGCGAACACGTAGTAGCGGATCTGCGTCTGCGACCACGATGTGCCGATCGGCGGCATGCCGCTCTCGTAGGTCGTGAGCTTGCTCGGGGACGGCCGGTGAGGCCGGAGCGCCCAGTTGACTCCGAACGCGAGGGCGACGAACCCGATCGCGAGCACGAGCAGGCCGGCCAGCGTGCCGTAGGCCTGGAAGTACTGGGTCATCGGCTCCTCGATTCGAGCTTCGGGCGCTCAGAAGCGGCTGGGCCCTTCATCGGCGGCGGGGCGACCGTGGCCGCGTCCCGACCAGGCCGGTGGAACCCGGGCCTGGCTCCGGGCATTCTATGCCACTGGTGGCAACAGCAGCCAATTGTAAAGCGCCAGGTAGATGCCGGTTTTCGCACGAATGAACAAGCGCGGCCAGCGGCCTCGAAACCCACCCGCGACGGTGACTGGATCAGCCGGGCGCTGGTCGCGTCGGCGCGACGGCGCGCCCGAGCCGGCGCGCGGCGGGGTCAGGCCACCGCGGTAAGCCTGCCGTCGCGAATGGTGGCGATCCTGTCGACCAGCTTCAGGAACTCCCGGCTATGGGTCGCTACCAGGCAGCTCGTGCCCTTGCCGGCGACCCACCGGAACGCCTGGAAGAGCTCGGCCGCCCAGTCGGCGTCCTGGTGGCCAGTGGGCTCGTCGGCCAGCAGCACCAAGGGCTCCAGCACCATCGCCCTGGCCACGGCCGCCCGCTGCTGCTCGCCGAGGGACACCTCCGCGGGGGCGCGATCGGCGTAGCCGTCGAGTCCGAAGCGCTCCAGCAGCGCCGCGGCCGCGGCACGGCCGGCGGCATCCAGCCGGCCGGCCAGCCACAGAGGCAGCTCGACGTTCTGCCCGATGGTCAGCTCCGCCGTGAGGCCGAGGTCCTGCGGGACGATGGCGAGCTCCCGCCACGGTCTCGGGGCCGGCGGCCCCGGTGCGGCGGCTGCCGCGCCCGCCGCGCTGTCCCCGTCGGAGGCGGGCCATTCAAGGCGGCCGGCGTCGGGGCGCTCCCAGCCGCAGATCACGTTCAGAAGCGTGGTCTTGCCCGACCCCGACGGCCCCACCAGCGCGACGACCTCTCCCGGGCGGAGCACCAGCGACGCCCCGCGTAGCGCCCGCACCTCCTCGGGGCCGCGGTGATAGGACTTCTCGAGGTCCACCGCCCGGAGCGCGACCGTCATGGCGGTTCGATCCACACCCTTCCCCCTTCGACGCCGATCCTGGCGCGGCGGCCCCCGAACAGCTTCAGCGCTTCGGACGGGAGCTGCACCCGGCCGGCGTCGTCGATGACCGACAGCCGCTCGCGGCCTGACATGTCCGCTTCCGGCCTGGTCGACTCGGCCTCAATGGCGCCGTGGCGCAGGTACAGCGTGCGGTCGGCGGCATCGACGACCGCCTGGTCGTGGGTGGCGATGACGAACGCGGTCCCGCGAGAGGCCAGCTCGCGCACGGTCGCCAGCAGCGCCTGACCGGACTCGGCGTCCAGCTCGGCGGTGGGCTCGTCTGCGACCACCAGCAGCGGGTCGCCGATCACCGCCCTGGCGAAGGCGAGCCGTTGCTGCTCGCCCCCGGAGAGCTGGCGTGGGAGGTGGTGCCGCCGGTCGCCGACGCCGAGCGCGCCGAGCAGCTCGTCGAGGTGCCTGGCGGCACTCCGCCGCGGCATGCCGCGGAGCCGCGCCGCGACCATGAGCTGCTCGGTCAGGTCCATATAGGGAATGAGGTTGTCGGCGGGACGCTGGAAGACGTAGCCGAGCAGGGTTCGCCGCGTCCGGCGCAGGCCGGAGATGGACAGTCCCGTCAGGTCGGTGCCGCCGACCGTGACACGTCCGGCGGTGGCGCGGTCCATGGCCGCGAGGATGCGCAGGAACGACGACTTGCCGGACCCCGAGGGGCCAACCACGGCGCTGACGGCCGCGGCGGGGAAGCTCGCGTCGATGCCCTTGAGCGCGTTCACCTCGCCTGTCGGCGTCCAGTAGATCTTGACCAGCCCGACACAGGCCGCCGCCCTATCCGGCAACCCGCATCACCTCCGCCAGGTTGGCCCGCTCGGCGCGCCAGTGGACCAGGACAGACCCGGCGAGCGCGACCGCCAGGAGCACCAGCACGACCTCTCCCAGCAGCGGCATGGGCAGGCGCAGGAGCGGGGCGGGCGGGAACGACGGCGCGAGGTCGAGCTGGTCGATGACCACGGCCGCCGAGGCGATGGCGAGCAGCGCGCCGATCGCCAGGGCGATCAGCAGCAGCCCGGCGAGCTCCAGCGCGGCCGAGAGCCAGTGCGCCGACCTGGCGAGTCCCATGCGGCGGAGCAACGCATACGCGACCAGTTGCGCGTGCTGCCTCGCCTGCACGTACAGGAGCAGGCCGACGACGGTCACCATCCCGACCGCCACGCTGAACACCTGGAGCATACCCAGCGTCCACGAGACCACCGCGAACGCCGGGGTGCGCAGCAGGGCCGCCGCGCTGCCCGACAGCTGGGTGGAGATCACCGCGCTGCCCAGCTCCCTTTGCAAGGTGGCCAGGTCCTGCTTGGCCCACACCTCCGCGCCACCGCCCTCACCGGTCCACGCGGCCGACACGCCGCCGCTCCGCACCTGGCGGTCGAGCGCATCGCGGGACACGACCACGAGGGGGCGGTCGTTCGGCATCCCGGGGAAGACCTTCGCGACGCTCACCTCCAGCGGAATCCGCACGTTCGCGATCGCGAGGGTGGCGCCTACGGGCAGCGTTTCGCCGGCGGCGATGGCGCCGAGCCGTCCCGCCGGGGCGTGGTCGAGGCGACCGAGGAGCTCGTCCAGCGGTCGTGTGGCGAACGACCGGTCCCAGAAGGCGCCACGCGCGAAGGTGGAGGGGTCGATGGCGAGGACGGTGACCTCGTGGCCGTCGGGGTCGACCGAGGTGGAGCCCTGGATCCGCTGGACCCTGGTGGCCGGGATCCGCGAGTCCGCCGGCAGCCGGAACTCGGGCGTCACCGCCACGCTGGCGTCGCTGCCGACCACCACCCGGGCCTTGGCGAGGGCGGTCGCCCGGGTCGAGGTGGCCAGTACGCCGGCGTAGGCGAGCAGTCCGAGCGAGACCGAGGACGCCGTGAGCAGTAGGAGCGCCATGCGCGGGGCCGCCGACAGCCGCCGGAGTGCCAGGAAGAGCACGGGCGGCACGCGGCTGAAGCGGGTCATCCGGTCGGCGACCAGGCGTCCGAGCCCGCGGCTCGCGAGCCCGGCCAGCCCGCCGATCAGCAGCAGGGGAAACAGCACCAGCAGCCGGTCAACCTGGGGAATCTGGTCCTCGCCGTGGAGCACCGCGCCGCGCCGGATGGTCACCTCGTAGAGCGCCGCCACCGCAAGCACCAGCGCAAGGCCCTCCCAGAGCAGCGGGCGGGTGAGCACGCCGGGGATGCGCCCGACCCGCTCACGGGTTTCGTGCCTCGCGACCAGCCAGGTAGCGACACCCAGGACCACCAGGGCCGAGACGAGCATGAGCCCGCTCTCCCCGGCCGCCGCGCGCACGACCTCGGCCGGCACCGCCGGAGCGGGATCGAAGTACCTGGCCAGCAGGAGCCCCAGCCCCCAGCCGCCGAGTGCGCCGAGCGCCATCGGCAGCGCCGCCTCGACCATGGCGCGCAGACCGAGGTATGGGCCGCCGACGCCTTGCGCCGCCATCACCATGAACTCGCCGCGCCGTCGGCGGACCATGGCGAACCCGACCGCGGCGGCCAGCGCGAGCGCCAGCGCGCGGCCAGACAGTGACATCGCCTCGACCGGTCCCGACACGGCCGCCTGCGCCCGCCGGGCGTCGGCCAGCAACGCCGCCAGCGGCGACGTGGTGGTGGCGTTGAAGGGGATGACGCCGCCCAGGAGCGCCCCGTTGACCCGTTCGATGCCGTCGACGACCCCGCTCACCCGCTCGATCGTGACCGGTCCGGGCGGCAGAGGGAAGTCCCATTCCAGCCGGGCGACCATGGTTGTCCGCTCGCCGAGCGCCCCGAGGGTTGGAGGCGTGGCCAGCATCAGCGGCGGCGGTTCCGTCTCCTCCACCGGGTTGCCGTAGATGTTCGGGAACAGCGTGCCCCAGTACGGCGCCGGCGGCTGGCGGGCGAGATCCCGGTAGATCCCGGTCACCCTCGCCGGCCGCGGAGGCCGGCTCCCGTTGCGGACCATCACCGTGTCCCCCGCGTGCACGCCCACCGCCGTCGCGGTCATGTCGCTCAGCCAGACGCCATCCCCCGGAGCGCGCTCGACCGAGCGCACGTGGTCGGCAAAGCCGGTCCTGGAGGCCGGCTGGACGTGCGCCGCGCCCCCGGGCCCCAGCACGTCGACTTGCCCGGCGAGCACGGTGAACACGCCCGGTCCCAGCCCGGGCGCATTGTGGGAGACGGTGTCCCGCAAGGCGTGGTCCCTGGCGTCCAGCGAGCCCGGATTCACATAGGAGTCGAAGACGCTGATGCTGAGCGGCGGGTTGGTCGGCGCGCCCTCGAGCTGCTGTCGCAGCACCGCCTCACCCGTGGAGGCGATAAACAGCCTGGTCGAGGTGGTGGCGAGCGCCAGGATCAGGGCGGCCACGATCGCGGCCAGCCCCACTCCCGGGAAATGCAGCAGCCGGAAGGGCACCTTGAGGAAGGTCCCCATAGGTCGTCTCCCACCAACGACGTGAATCTGCGCGTTCGTTTCGCAGTCTGCCAGCAAAGCGGGGCGCCAGGCCAGGCCAGGCCCGCGGCGGAATCGGTGGACGGTTCAGACCTGGCGGTCGAAGACCTGGCCGGCGACCATCTCGAGGGCCAGACGGCCGGCGCCGGCCGGCAGCCGCGCCAGGGCCGCCTTGGCGCGGTCGACCTCGGCCTGGGCGGCGTCGCGCGCCTCGGCGAGTGCCGGGGAGCCGCGCAGCAGGGCCAGCGCCTCGGCGACCGCGTCGTCGTCCCGCTCGCCCTCGAGCAGGTCGGTCAGCCGGCTCGCCTCCGGGCCGCCGCGGCGCAGCAGGTACAGCACCGGCAGGGTGTGGACCCCGGCGCGCAGGTCGGCGCCGGGGTCCTTGCCGGCGATCGCGGTCTCGGTGGTGATGTCGAGCAGGTCGTCGCCGAGCTGGAAGGCCACGCCGACCCGCTCGCCGTACTGGGTGAGCGCCTCGACCTCGGCGGGGCTGGCGCCGGCGAGCCAGCCGCCCAGCCGGCAGGCCGCGGCGATCAGCGCGCCGGTCTTGTCGCGCAGCACGCCGAGGTAGTGCTCGATCGGGTCCTCGCCGGGCAGCAGTCCGCGGATCTCGCGGATCTCGCCCTGGACCACCCTGCCGATCGCCCGTGCCAGCACCCTGGTCGGCTCGGTGCCGAGGTCGGCGGTGACGTCGGAGGCGCGGGCGAACAGGTAGTCGCCGGTCAGGATGGCGATCTTGTTGTCGTAGCGGGCGTTGGCGGACCTGGCGCCGCGCCGCACCTCGGCCTCGTCCATGACGTCGTCGTGGTAGAGGGTCGACAGGTGGGTCAACTCGATCGCGACGCTGGCGCCGATCAGCTTCGGCTCCTCCGGGTCGCCGAGATGGCCCGAGATCAGCACCAGCGTCGGCCGGAAGCGCTTGCCGCCGGCGCGCACCAGGTACCCGGCCGCCTCCTGGATGAAGGGGTCGGCGCTGACCACCGCCTCGGCCATGGCGACCTCGACGCGCTCCAGGCCGCCGCGGACGCGGCTCTGGAGCGCTGTCAGGTCGCTCTCGACGAGCGGACGGGCTGCTGGAACCACTTAGCCGAGGATCCTTCCTGCTGTCTGGGCCGCCGTCACCAGCACCTGGGGAGCGAGACCGATCGCCACCGTGAGGACGGCGGCGACGCCGAGGGCGACGCTGAGCGGGAGCAGGCTCCGGTCCCGGCCGGCCCCGGCCGGCTCGCCCCGCTCCGCCGCCTCGCCGGCGACCTCGCCGGGCTGCTGGACCTGCTCCGGCTCCTGAAGGTACGTCACCATGATGACCCGGAGGTAGAAGAAGGCCGAGATCACCGAGCTGACCACGCCGATCACCACCAGCCAGGTGAGCCCCGCGTTGATCCCGGCCTGGAAGACATAGTACTTGGCCCAGAATCCCGACAGCGGCGGGATCCCGGCCAGCGCGAACATGAACAGCGCCAGCAGCGCCGCCGGCCAGGGGTGGCGGCGGCCGAAGCCGCGGAAGTCGTCGAGCGAGCTGCCGCCGTCGGGGTCGGGCGGCTCCTGGCCGCCGGCGATCGCCGGCACCGGCGCGGCCCGCAGCGCCGCGCGCGCGTCGACCTGGCGGACGTGGGCCGCGTACTGCACCACCATGAACGCGCCCATCACCATGAACGCGTAGGCGAGCAGATAGAACATCGAGGCCGCGATGCCCTCGGGGTTGGTCGGCGCCGCGGCCAGCCCGATCAGCAGGTAGCCGGCGTGCGCGATCGACGAGTACGCGAGCATCCGTTTGAGGTCGGTCTGCACCACCGCCAGCAGCGAGCCAACGAGCATGGTGACGACCGCGACCCCGGCGATCACCGGGCGCCAGTCCAGTACCAGCCCGCCGAGCGCGCCGGCGAACACCCGCAGGAACACCGCGAACCCGGCCGCCTTGGTGCCGGCCGCCATGAACGCCGCCACCGGCGTCGGCGAGCCCTGGTAGACGTCGGGGGTCCACATGTGGAACGGCACGGCCGCGACCTTGAAGCAGAAGCCGACCGCGAGCATGGCGACCCCGGCCAGCAGCACGCCCTTGTTGATCTGGGTGGTGGTGGTCGCCCTGGCGATCGCGGCCAGGTTGGTGCTCCTGGTCGAGCCGTAGCAGAGCGCGATGCCGTAGAGCAGGAACGCCGACGAGAAGGCACCCAACAGGAAGTACTTCATCGCCGCTTCCTGAGCCCTCGCCCGGCGGGTCGCCCCGGCCATGATGTAGAGCGCCAGCGACAGGATCTCCAGGGAGATGAACACCACCAGCAGGTCGGACGCGGCGGCAAGAAGAACCATTCCGGTCAGCGCGAACAGCATCAGCGGGTAGACCTCGGGCGGCGAGCCGACCTCGCCGGCTTCCGCCTCGGCGCGGCGCTCGTCGCTGCCCTCCGCCTCGAGCGCCTCCGGCCGGCCGCGCGGGCCCGACCCCTCCGAGGAGATCATCAGGGTGGTGAGCACGCCGACCGCCAGCAGCACGACCCGGGCATAGCGGGTGATGCCGTCCAGCGAGACCGCGCCGTCGAACGCGACCGCGCGCAGGCTCCAGTTCCACCCCACCAGGGCGCCCGCGACCGCCAGGCCGATCAGGGTCAGGGTCGCCAGCGTGCTCCGGCGCGCGTTCGGCCAGAAGGCGACCACCATCAGCAGGACCACCCCGGCGGCGGCCAGCGCCAGCTCGGGCGCGATCGCGCGCCAGGCGACCTCGGGCGTCGGCAGCGGCGCGTCAGCGATCTGGGCGAGCAGGTGCACTGGAGGATCCTCCGTCGGGCCCGGTGCCAGTGAGCCGGGCGGTCATGGTGTCGGTCCCTGGTGGGCTCCGGCCGGGAGCGCGCTGCCGGACTGGCCCGGGCGCGCCTCGGCGGTGATCTGGGCGACCTGCCTCGCCGCCGGCTCGATCCGCTGGAGCAGCGGCTTCGGGAAGATGCCGAGGGCGATGATCAGGGCGATCAGCGGCAGCACGATCGCCCACTCGCGGACGTCGAGGTCGCGCGACGGGCTCACCGTCGGGACGGGCCCGTCGCCGGAGCCGGAGCCGCCGGCGATCGGTGCCGCGGCGGCCCGCGAGCCCTGCCACATGCGCTGGTAGGCCCAGAGCATGTAGACGGCGCCGAGGATCACCCCGACGGCGCCGAGCACCGCGGCGGCGCGGTTGGCGAGGAAGGCGCCGATCAGGGTGAGGAACTCGCCGACGAAGCCGACCAGGCCGGGCAGTGCGACCGCGGCGAGGGTGATCAGCAGGGTGACGCCGGCCAGCCGCGGAATGACGCCCTGGAGGCCGCCGAGCCGGTCGATCTCGGAGGTGCCGTAGCGGTCGCGCAGCATGCCGGTGACGAAGAACAGGCCGCCGATGATCACGCCGTGCGCGACCATGTAGAAGACCGCGCCCTGCAGGCCCTGGATGTTGAACGCGAAGATCCCCAGCACGATGAAGCCGAGGTGCGAGATCGACGAGTAGGCGATCAGCCGCTTGAAGTCCCGTTGGGCGGTCGCCACCACCGCGGCGTAGAGGATCCCGGCGACCGCCAGGCTGAACAGCAGCGGCCGGAACCAGTGCGCGGCGTCCGGGAACAACGGCAGCGAGAAGCGCACGAACCCGTACACGCCCATCTTGGACATCACCCCGGCGAGCAGCACCGTGGTGGAGGTCGGGGCCTCGGTGTAGGTATCCGGCAGCCACGAGTGCAGCGGCACCAGCGGGGTCTTGATGGCAAAGGCCGTGAAGAAGGCCAGGAACAGCCACCGCTGGGTGACCGGGTTTTTGGCCAGGTCGCGCAGGGCCAGGTAGTCGAAGCTCGGCGAGCCGGTCGCCTTGGCATGCAGGAAGGCGAGGCCGATGATGCCGACCAGCATGACCAGGCCGCCGAGCAGGGTGTAGACGAAGAACTTCACGGCGGCCTCGATGCGCCGCCTGCCGCCCCACGAGCCGACCATGAAGTAGCTCGGGACCAGGACCGCTTCCCAGAAGATGTAGAAGAGGAACAGGTCGAGGGCGACGAACACGCCGAGCAGGGCCGACTCGAGCACCAGCATGAGCGCCAGGTAGGTCCGCGGCCGGTCGCGCATCCGCCACGACCCGATCACCGCCAGTGGGGCCAGCAGCGCGGTGAGCAGGACCAGCGGCAGGCTGATGCCGTCGACGCCGATGTGGAAGCGCACCCCGAGCGAGCGGACCCAGTTCGCGTCGACGCCGAGCTGGAAGCCGCCGCCGGTGTGGAACCGCGTGGCGACCGCGATCGCCAGCCCGAAGGTGGCCAGCGTCACTACCAGCGCGAGCCAGCGGGCGACGCCGGCCTCGCGCTTCGGCACCGCCAGCAGCGCCACCGCCCCGGCGAGCGGGAGGAAGACGGTCAAGGTCAGCAGCACGGGTGCAAGCTCTCCCTCTTCATCAGGTCGTCCGCAGGATGAGGAACGCCAGCAGCACGACGGCTCCGCCCAGCACCCCGACCGCATAGCTGCGGACGAAGCCGCTCTGCACCAGGCGGCCGCGTCTGGCGGCCTCGCCGACCTCGTGGGCGACGCCGTTGACCGCCCGGTCGATGACCCGGGTGTCCACCGGCCCGGCGAGGAAGGCGGTCACCGCGCCGCCGACCCGGACGGTCAGCAGCTCGTAGGCGCGGTCCACGTAGAGGCCGGCGGCGAGCGCGCGGAGCCCGGCGGCCCAGCGGACGCGGAAGGCCTCCCAGCGCGCGGCCGGCCCGCCGTAGAGGTACCAGGCGACCCCGACCCCGGCGAAGGCGACCGCGGTGGCGATCACGCTGAGCGCGATCGCGCCGCCCAGCGCCGGCGTCTTCGGCGGGACACCGAGCAGAGGCTCCAGCCAGCTCTGGATCCGCCCGCCCACGCCGGTGAAGGTGCTGAGCAGCGCCCCGGCGACCAGCGCGAGCAGGCCGAGGACCAGCAGCGGCGCGGTCATCACCGGGCCGGACTCGTGCGGGTGGCGGCCCCGCGGCCAGCGCGGCTCGCCGAAGAAGGTCAGGAACACCAGCCGCGACATGTAGAAGCCGGTGAGCCCGGCGGTGAGGACCCCGAGCACCCAGGCGAACAGGCCGACGCCGCCGTGGTCGAAGGCGGCGCCGAGGATCTGGTCCTTGGAGTAGAAGCCGGAGGTGAACGGGAAGCCGATGATCGCCAGCCAGGCCGCGATGGTGGTGACGAAGGTGATCGGCATGACCTTGCGCAGGCCGCCGAACTGCTTGATGTCGGTGGCGTCGTCGTTGCCGTGCATCACCGAGCCGGCGCCGAGGAACAGCTGGGCCTTGAAGAACGCGTGGGTGACCAGGTGGAAGATGCCGGCGACGTAGCCGATCGGCCCGAGCCCGACGGCCAGGAACATGTAGCCGAGCTGGGACACGGTCGAGTAGGCCAGGATCCGTTTGATGTCGTCCTGGCCGATCGCGGCGATCGCCGCGATCAGCGCGGTGACCGCCCCGATCACCACCACCACCGCCTGCGCCGAGCTGGACGCCTCGAACAGCACGTGGGTGCGGGCGACCAGGAAGACCCCGGCGGTGACCATGGTGGCGGCGTGGATCAGCGCCGACACCGGGGTCGGGCCGGCCATGGCGTCGGGAAGCCAGACGAACAGCGGGATCTGCGCGCTCTTGCCGGTGCAGGCCAGGAACAGCAGCAGCGCGATCGCGGTGATGGCGCCGCCGGCCACCCCGGAGACGTGCCCGAAGACCTGGTCGAAGTCGAGGCTGCCGAACTTGGCGAAGATCAGGAACATCGCCAGCAGGAAGCCGACGTCGCCGATGCGGTTGGCGATGAACGCCTTCTTGGCCGCGGCGGGCACCTCCGGCCTGGTGAACCAGAAGCCGATCAGCAGGTACGAGCAGAGCCCGACGCCCTCCCAGCCGAGGAACATCACCAGGAAGTTCTGGGCCAGCACCAGCAGCAGCATCGCCGCCGCGAACAGGTTCAGCCAGGCGAAGTATGTGCCCTTCCGGCGGTCCTCGGCCATGTAGCCGATCGAGTAGAAGTGGATCAGCGAGCCGACCCCGGTGACCACCAGCGCCAGCGTCGCCGAGAGCTGGTCCCAGCGCAGGTCGACCGCGACCCGCAGGTTGCCGGACAGGAACCAGTCGTAGCCGCGCAGGATCGCGGTCCGCGAGGCGGCGGGCTGGCCGAGCAGCTGGAAGAAGGCGGCGACCGCGATCCCGAACGACGCCGCCAGCAGCGCCGTGGCCAGCCAGCCGGACAGCCGTCCGAGGCGGCGCCCGAAGAGCGTGTTGACGGCGAAGCCGGCCAGCGGCAGCAGCGGCAGCAGCCAGACCAGACGGATCGCGCCGGTAGCGTTCAGGACCCGGTCACCCCTTGAGCAGGTTGACGTCGTCGACGTTGGTCGACGCACGCTTGCGGAAGATCGACACGAGGATGCCGAGCCCGACCACGACCTCGGCGGCGGCCACCACCATCACGAAGAACGACAGGACCTGGCCGTTGAGGTCGCCGTTCAGCTTCGAGAAGGCGATGAACGACAGGTTCACCGAGTTCAGCATCAGCTCGACGCACATGAACAGCACGATGGCGTTGCGCCGGATCAGCACCCCGGCGACACCGATGGTGAACAGCAGGCCGGACAGGACCAGGTACCAGCTCGGCTCCACCCTCATGGCCGCCTCCTCCTGCCGAGGACCAGCGCGCCGACCGCCGCGACCACCAGCAGCAGGCCGGTGGCCTCGAAGGCGAACACGTAGCGGGTGAACAGCAGCTGGCCGATCGCCCGGACGTTGTCGTTGCCGGTGATCCGGTTGAGGTCGGTGCCGATGCCGCTGAAGGGGTGCGCGAAGATCGCCCACAGCACGCCGGCGAGCAGCAGTGCCACCAGGATCGCCGCCGCCGGCCGCTGGCCGCTGATGGTCTCGCGCAGCACCTCTTCCTTGAAGATGCCGAGCAGCATCAGCACGAACAGGAACAGCACCATGATCGCGCCGGCGTAGACGATCACCTGGACCGCCGCCAGGAACTGCGCCTGCAGGAAGACGTAGAACGCCGCCAGGCAGAAGAAGTTCACCACCAGCAGCAGAGCCGAGTAGATGGCGTGGCGGTTGAGCACCATGCCGAGCGCGGTGACCACCGACAGCGGCGCCAGGATGATGAAGAAGATCAGCTCGGCCCGCTGCGCCGAGGTGGTGGCGGCGAGGATGGTGCCCGTGTGCGCGGAGATCGCGGCGGTCATCGCGGCACCGTCTCGTCTTCGGGGAGCCGGCGGCGACCGTCGCGGGCCTCGCGCTCCTGGAGGAGCGCCCACACCGGCTCGGCGGACTCCTGCGAGATGGACGCCTGCGGGCCGTAGCGGCCGATCGCCGGCGGGCCGTCGACGGCGTCCTCGTGCGGCGGCGGCTTGGCGCCGGCGGGGACCGGGGCCAGCAGCCGCTCCTTGGAGTAGACCAGGTCGCCGCGGGTCTCGGCCGAGAGCTCGTACTCGTTGCTCATGGTCAGTGCCCTGGTCGGGCAGGCCTCGATGCATAGGCCGCAGAAGATGCAGCGGTTGTAGTTGATCTGGTAGATGGCCGCGTACCGCTCGCCGGGCGAGTAGCGCTCTTCGGGGGTGTTGTCGGCACCCTGCACGTAGATCGCGTCGGCCGGGCAGGCGTAGGCGCACAGCTCGCAGCCGATGCAGCGCTCCAGGCCGTCGTCGTAGCGGTTGAGCAGGTGGCGGCCGTGGAAGCGCGGCGCGGTCGGCTTGCGCTGCTCCGGGTACTGGATGGTGTTGCGCTTCCGGAACATGCTCCGGAAGGTGACCGACAAGCCCTTGAAGATCTCCGGTGTCATGGAGCGGAACCTCTCGATGCCGGGCGCTCCCGCTGAGGGGCCTCCCTCGAGAACGCCAGTGACGCGAGCAGCAGGAAGAGCACCACGGCCGCGAGCAGGCCGATGCCCCGCCGCCAGCCGGCCGGGAACGGCTGGATGATCATCAGCGCCGTCACCGGGATCCACGCGATCGCAAACGGGATCAGCACCTTCCAGCCGAAGGCCATCAGCCTGTCGAAGCGCAATCGCGGCAGCGTTGCCCGCACCCAGATGAACAGGAACAGGAACAGATAGACCTTGGCGATGAACCACAGGATCGGCCACAGCCAGGTCAGCCACGAGGGGTTGTGGAAGATCGGGCCGTCGGGACCGCCGAGGAACAGGGTCGCCGCCACCGCCGAGACGGTGATCATGTTGAGGTACTCGGCGAGGAAGAACAGCGCGAACTTCACGCCCGAGTACTCGGTGTGGTAGCCGCCGACCAGCTCGGTCTCGGCCTCGGGCAGGTCGAAGGGCGCGCGGTTGGTCTCGGCGATGCCTGCCAGCAGGAAGACCACGAACATCGGCAACTGCTGGACGATGTACCAGTGCGGGAAGATCGGGAAGTGGACGCCGCCGAGGTGGATCTCGAAGGTCCCCGTCTGCGCCTCCACGATCCCCCTGGCCGACAGCGTCCCGGCCAGCATGAACACGCCGACCAGCGAGAGGCCCTGGGCGATCTCGTAGCTGATCATCTGCGCCGACGACCGGACCGCGCCGAGCAGCGGATAGTTCGACCCCGCCGCCCAGCCGGCCAGCACGATCCCGTAGACCTGGAGGCTGCCCATCGCCAGCACGAACAGGATCCCGACGTTGAGGTCGGTGAGCTGCGCGTGCTGGGTGCCGAAGAAGCGGCCGAACGGCAGCACCGAGATCGACAGGAACGCGGGCACCATCATCACGATCGGCGCCAGCACGTAGAGCCAGCGGTCGGCGTTGCTCGGCCGCACGTCCTCCTTGAAGAACAGCTTGATGGCGTCGGCGATCGACTGGAAGAGCCCGCGGGGCCCGACCCGGTTGGGGCCGACCCGGGTCTGCATCCAGGCGACCACCTTGCGCTCCAGGTAGATCACGAAGATCACGGTGACGAGCAGGAACGCGAAGACCGCGACCACCTTGACCAGGGTGATGACGAAGTCCCACCACATCAGGCAGCCACCTCCTCGGCCGCCCGGACCGCGACCCGAAGGGCGGCGCCGGTGCCGAGCAGCTCGCCGAGCGACAGGTCCGGCTGGTTGGCCGGGATGAACACGCAGCCGGGCACCACATTTGTGGTGACGCTGGCCGGCAGCTTGATGACGTGCCCGCCGCCGAGGTCGACCTCGACCGCGTCGCCGTCCCGTACCCCCAGCCGCTTGGCGTCCTCGGGGTGGAGCTCGGCGAACGCCGGCTCGGTCTCGCGGTTGAGGTCGTCCGCCCGCGCCAGCATCGAGGCCGCGTCGAGCAGCAGCGGGTAGCTCACCAGCGCCAGGCCGTCCTCCGGGCCGGCCAGCTCAACCGACGCGGCGGTCCCTCCAGCGGTCCCCGCCCCCGCCCCCGCGGCCGCACCGGCCGCCGGCGTCGGGGCCGCGGCGCCCGAGGGACGGGCGCGGAACCGCTCGGTCTCGGCGCGGACCCGGCCGAAGCCGGCCAGGCCGATGTCGGCGCGCAGGCGCACGCCGAGCTGGTCGGCCAGCTCCCAGACCGACTGGGCGGCGCCGGCGACGTCGACCACCGCGTGCTGCTCCTGCACGCGGCCCTCCCAGTCGGTGAAGGTCCCGTCGGTCTCGGCGTGGACGATGCCCGGCAGCAGCACGTCGGCGTGGCGGGTGGTGTCGTTGAGTCCGTGGTCGATGGCGACCACGAAGCAGTTCTCCAGCGCCCGCTCGGCCAGCTCGCGCGGGCCGTAGTCCCGGATCAGGTCGACCCCCGCCAGCACCAGCACGCCGAGGCGGCCCTCGGCGGCGGCCCTGACCATCGCCGGGCCGTCCAGCCCCGGCTCGGCGGGAAGCTCGGCGCCCCAGGCCTCGCCGAGCGCGGCGCGGGCGGCCTCGTCGGCGACCAGGCGGCCGCCGGGCAGCAGGTCCGGCCGGGCGCCGGCGTCCAGCGCGCCCCGGTCCCCCGCCCTGCGCGGCACCCACGCGAAGGCGCCGCCGGTCTCGCCCGCGAGCCGCGCGGCGGCCGCCAGCCCTCCGGTCGAGGCCGCGCGCCAGCCGGCCAGCACGACCACGGCCCCGGCCCGGTCGCCCTCGCCATCCGCCCCGCCCTCGCCCTCCCCGGCGCGGCGGGCCGCGGCGAGCCGCTCACCGGCGTCGCCCTCGCCCCTGCCCAGCCGCGCCAGCGCCTCGGCCTCCTCGCCCGGTAGCGCCGGCACCACGGTCGCGAACTCGGCCAGCCGGCCGGGCCGCTGCCCGACCGCGATCACCTCGACCCCGCCAATGGCGGCCTTGCGCAGGCGCAGGAACAGGATCGGCGACTCCTCGTGCGGGTCGAGGTCGACCACCACGATCGCCTTGGCCCCCTCCAGGTCGCGGTAGGTCACCCCGGGGGCGCCGGCGAACCCGGCGGTGACGGCGGCCTCGGCCTCGCCGCCGCTCCAGTTGCGCGCGTCGACGTTGTTGGTCCGCAGCGCCACCCGCGCGAGCTTCTGGAGCGCGTAGGCGTCCTGGTCGGTCAGGTGCCCGCCGACCACCACGCCGATGCCCTTGTCGCGATGCGAGCGGATGCCGTCCGCGGCGCGGCGCAGCGCCTCGCTCCAGGACGCCTCGCGGAGCCTGGGCCCGTCGGCGAGCTGGGGGACCAGCAGACGCTCGGGGTCCTGCGCGTAGGCGAAGCCGTAGCGGCCGCGGTCGCAGTTCCAGGCCTCGTTGACGTCGTCGTTGTCGCGGGCGAGCTGGCGGGTGACCAGCCCGCGCCGGGCGTCGAGCCGGAGGTTGCAGCCGGCGGCGCAGTGGTTGCAGACGCCGTCGGAGGAGTGGAGGTCGAATGGCCGCGCCTGGAACCGGTAGGCGGGCGAGGTGAGCGCGCCGACCGGGCAGATCTGCACGACGTTGCCCGAGTAGTAGCTGCGGTAGGGCTCGTCGGCGTAGATCGCCACCTGCTCCAGCGAGCCGCGCTCGAACAGCTCGATGAAGGGATCGCCGGCGATCTCGCTGGAAAAGCGCGTGCAGCGGGCGCAGAGCACGCAGCGCTCGCGGTCGAGCAGGACCGTCTCGCTGATCTTGATCGGCTTCTCGTAGTGGCGCTTGGTCTCGCGGAAGCGCGTCTCGCCGGGACCGTGCGCCATGGTCTGGTCCTGGAGCGGGCACTCCCCGCCCTTGTCGCACATGGGGCAGTCGAGCGGGTGGTTGATCAGCAGGAACTCGAGCGTGCCCTCCTGCCCGGCGCGGGCCACCTCGCTGGTGAGCTGGGTCTTGACGACCATGCCGTCGGTCACCGTGGTGGTGCACGCGGTGAGCGGCTTGCGCTGGCCGACCACCTCGACCAGGCACTGGCGGCAGGCGCCGAGCGGCGCCAGCAGCCGGTGGTCGCAGAAGCGCGGGATCACGATGCCGATCTGCTCGGCGGCGCGGATCACCAGCGTCCCAGGAGCGACCTCGAGCTCGTGGTCGTCGATGGTGACCTTGACGGTGGGCGGCTTGTTGGTGGCCATGGGTCTCCCTAGTGCGCGCCGACCGCCACGCGCTCCCCGCCGAAGGGGCAGCCGTGGCCGTCGACGTGCTGTTCGAACTCCGAGCGGAAGTACTTCAGGGCCGAGACGATCGGGCTGGTGGCGCCGTCGCCGAGTGCGCAGAAGACGCGGCCGAAGATCCCGTCGCAGATGTCCTTCAGCGTGTCCAGGTCGTCCTCGTGGCCCTGACCGGTCTCGAGCCTGGCGAGGATCTTCGCCATCCAGTCGGTGCCCTCGCGGCAGGGGGTGCACTTGCCGCACGACTCGTGCGCGTAGAACTTGGTGAAGTTGAGGCAGGCGTCGACGATGCAGACGTCCTCGGACAGCACGATCATCGCCGCGGTGCCGAGCAGGCTGCCCGCGCCCTGGATGCTCTCGAAGTCCATCGGCGTGTCGAGGTGGTCCGGGGTCAGCATCGGCGTCGACGACCCGCCGGGCGTCCACGCCTTCAGGGTCTTGCCTTCGAGCATGCCGCCGGCGGCGCCCATGATCAGCTCCGACGCCGGGGTGCCGAGCGGAAACTCGTAGTTGCCTGGCCGCCGGACCTCGCCGGAAACGCTGAACAGCTTGGGGCCGGGGGACTTCTCGGTGCCCATCGAGCGGAACCAGTCGACGCCCTTGCGCAGGATCCAGGGCACGGTGGCGATGGTCTCGACGTTGTTGACCGTGGTCGGCGCACGGTACAGGCCCTCGACCGCCGGGAACGGCGGCCGCAGCTTGGGCTGGCCGCGCTGGCCCTCCAGCGACGACAGCAGCGCGGTCTCCTCACCGCAGATGTAGGCGCCGGCGCCACGGTGCAGGACGACCTCGAGGTCGAAGCCCGAGCCCTTGATGTCGCGGCCGAGCAGCCCGGCTTCGTAGGCCTGCCCGATCGCGGCCGCCAGCCGGCGGCCGGCGAAGCCGCACTCGCCGCGCAGGTAGATGAAGGCCTGGTTGCAGCCGATCGCGTAGGCCGAGACGATCGTGCCCTCGACCAGCCCGTGCGGGTCGCGCTCCAGCAGCTCCATGTCCTTGAAGGTGCCCGGCTCGCTCTCGTCGGCGTTGACCACCAGGTAGGTCGGCTTGCCGGTGCCCTTGGCCAGGAAGCCCCACTTCATGCCGGTCGGGAAGCCGGCGCCGCCGCGGCCGCGCAGGCCCGAGTCCTTGACCGTCTGCACCAGCTCGGCCGGGTCCTTGGCGAAGGCCGCGTCGAGGCTGGCGTAGCCGCCCAGCTCGCTGAAGCGCTCGATGGTGTGCGCCTTCGGGTCGGTCCAGCGGCTGGTCAGCACGCTGACCGGCCCGACCGGCGGCTTGGAGCCGTTGCCCGCCACGGTATCGGTCACGTCCGCTCACCTCCCGGGGCCTCGGCCTCAACCTCAGCCTGGTGCTCCGCCGCCGGGTTGCGCCCGGCCAGCTCGGCCGGCGGCTCGCCCAGTCCGGAGAGGCGCCAGTGCAAGGCCGCGGTGGAGGGCTCGACGACCGCGCCGTCGCCGGCCAGGGTCGGCGGCGGCACCTCGTCGTGCAGCAGCTTGGCGACCAGCTCCAACGCCTGCTCCTTCGACAGTCGCTCGTAGTTTTCGGTGTTCACCTGCACCACCGGCGCGCCGTCGCAGGCGGCGAGGCACTCGACCTCCTCGACCGTGACCATTCCGCTCGGGTCGGTGCCGCCGAGCGGCGTGTCGAGCCGCTCGCACAGCGCCGCCGAGATCTCGCGCGAGCCGCGGAGCTGGCACGAGAGCGTGCGGCACACCGACACCAGGTATTTCCCGACCGGCCGGCGCCGGAACATGCTGTAGAAGGTGGCCACGCCGGCGACCTCGGCCTTGGTGATGCCGAGCAGGGAGGCGATCTGGCTCACGCCGGCCGGCGACACGTAGCCGTCCTCGGCCTGGACCAGGAACAGCAGCGGCAGCAGCGCCGAGCGCCGCTCGGGATAGCGGCCGATCAGCTCCTCGGCCCTGGCCAGCGTCTCATCGGTCAACGGCACGGCGCGCTCGCGCTCCTCTCCAGCAACTTGCCCTTGAAGCTCCGCGTCACCGGTCCGCACCGCCCATCACCGGGTCGACGGACGAGACGGCGGCGATCACGTCGGCGACCAGACCGCCGATCACCATCGGCGGGACCGCCTGGAGGTTCACGAACGACGGGTCGCGCACGTGCACCCGGTACGGCAGGTTCCCGCCGTCGCTGACGACGTGGTAGCCCAGCTCGCCGCGGGGCGACTCGACCGGCACGTAGACCTCGCCCGCGGGCACCTTGAAGCCCTCGGAGACCATCTTGAAGTGATGGATCAGCGCCTCCATCGACTCGCCCATGATGTGGCGCACGTGCTCGGGAGAGTTGCCGAGCCCGTCGGGACCGAGGGCGAGCCGCGCCGGCCAGCCGATCTTGGGGTCGGGGTGCATGATCGGCCCCTCGGGCAGCGAGTCGAGCACCTGCTCGACGATCGACAGGCTCTCACGCATCTCGGCGATGCGGAGCTGGTAGCGCGTGTAGGCGTCCGCGCCCGTTCCGGTCGGCACCTCGAACTCGTACTGCTCGTAGCCGCAGTACGGCTCCGCCTTGCGGACGTCGAGCGCGAGCCCGGTGGCGCGCAGCATCGGCCCGGTGACGCCGAGGTCGAGGCACTGGTCCTCGCTCAGCACGCCGATGTTCCTGGTCCGCTCGATCCAGATGGGGTTGCCGGTCAGCAGGTCCTCGTACTCGTCGGCCTTGTGGCGCATCTCGTCGACGAAGGCGCGGATCTTGCGCTCGGTGCCCTCCGGCATGTCCTGCGAGACCCCGCCGGGGCGCACCCAGGCGTGGTTCATCCGCAGCCCGGTTACCTCCTCGAGGATGTCCAGGATCTGCTCGCGCTCGCGGAAGCCGTACAGCATCATCGACAGCGCGCCCAGCTCGAGCCCGGTGGTGGCGAGCCAGACCAGGTGCGACGAGACCCGGTTCAGCTCCATCATCAGCACTCGCAGCGCCAGCGCCCGCGGCGGCGCGGTGATGCCGAGCAGCTTCTCGACCGAGAGGCAGTAGGCGGTCTCGTTGAAGATCGGCGACAGGTAGTCCATGCGGGTCACGAAGGTGACGCCCTGCACCCAGGTGCGGTACTCGATCGACTTCTCGATGCCGGTGTGCAGGTAGCCGATCACCGGCTGGCAGGAGACGACCTCCTCGCCGCGGAGCTCGAGCACCAGCCGTAGCACGCCATGCGTGGACGGGTGCTGCGGTCCCATGTTGAGGACCATCAGGTCGTCGTCGGCGTCGGCGTGCCGCCGGGCGGTCACCTCTGCCCAGTCGCCGCCGCCCATGGCGAGCACCTGCTGCGCCCGCCGCTCGTTCAGGTCGATCCGGCGGGCCGCCGGCAGCTCCGGCAGCTCGCGCGCCTCGCCAGGCCGCACCGCGACCTCGGCCGGCTCGGTCCGGTTGCTCATGTGCTGGTCCACCCTCCCCGGTAGCGGCGGCGGTCCGGCGGCGGCACGTGCGCCCCCTCGTAGGCGACGTCGACCCCGCCCAGCGGGTAGTCCTTGCGGTGCGGGTGGCCCTGCCAGTCCTCCGGCATCAGGATCCGGACCAGGTCGGGGTGCCCGTCGAAGCGGACCCCGAAGAAGTCGTAGACCTCGCGCTCGTGCCAGTTGGCGGTCCTCCACACGCCGGTCACCGACGGCACGTGTGGGTCGTCGATGCCCACTCGCACCTTCAGGCGCAGGCGCACGTTGTGGTCCACCGAATAGAGGTGGTAGTCGACCGAGAAGCGGTCGGGCCGGTCGGGGTAGTCGGTGCCAGACAGGTCCGAGAGCAGGCGGAACTTCGCCGCCTCGTGGTCGCGCAGCCAGGTGGCGACCTCGACGAGGTGGTTGCGGTCCAGCTCGACCGTCACCTCGCCGCGGTGCCCGCTGACCTCACGGATCGCCTCGGGAAAGCGGTCACGAAGTCCGGTGAGCACCGGCTGGATGGCGTCCTTCGGCTGCATCCCGCGCTCACGCCTCCTGGAGGACGAGCTTGGAGCGCGGCTCGCCCTTGATGATCTTCTCGTGCAGCTTGATGATTCCCTCCATCAGCATCTCCGGCCGCGGGGGACAGCCGGGCACGTACATGTCGACCGGGACGACCTGGTCGACGCCCTGCACGATCGCGTAGTTGTTGAACATGCCGCCGGAGGTCGCGCAGACGCCCATGGAGATGACCCACTTGGGCTCGGGCATCTGGTCGTAGATGGTCCGCAGCACCGGGGCCATCTTCTGCGAGACCCGCCCGGCCACGATCATCAGGTCCGCCTGCCGTGGCGAGGCCCGGAACACCTCCATGCCGAAGCGGCTGAGGTCGTAGCGCCCGGCGCCGGTCGCCATCATCTCGATCGCGCAGCAGGCGAGGCCGAAGGTGGCCGGCCACAGCGAGCCCTTGCGCGCCCAGTTGGCCAGCTTCTCGACCGTGGTGACCAGGATCCCGCTCGGCAGCTTGTCGAGTCCGCTTCCGCTGCTCACGTCAGTCCCACTCCAATCCGCCGCGCTTCCAGTCGTAGACGTACGCGACCACCACCAGGCCGAGGAAGATCAGCACCTCGACCAGCCCGAAGACGCGGAGCTGCCGGAACACCACCGCCCAGGGGTAGAGGAAGATCACCTCGACGTCGAAGACCACGAACAGCATCGCGGTCAGATAGAACTTCACCGGGAAGCGCTCGCCCCTCGGCAGGCGGCCGGGGTCCATGCCCGACTCGTAGGCCGAGTACTTGGCCCGCGATGGCCGCCGCGGGGCAAGCCACGCGGAGACCACGATCGACACGGCCGCGAAGGCACCTGCCAACAGGAACATGATCAGGATGGGGCCGAATGCGCCGAGGTTCACGGGCAGCCTCTCAGTCCGGCGAGATCGCGGGGTGCGAAGAAGGGAATTTCGGAAGCCCGGGCCATGCCCAACTGGGGCGTCAGCCTAGGGCTGGGCACGACCGGCGCGCAAACCCCGCGCAGGCCCCGACCCCTCGACCGGCTCGCGCTCACCCTGGTCACCTCGTGGGAGCCATCGCGGCCAGGGTCCTGACCACGCGGTCGGCGGCGTCCCCGCCGCTCGGGTTGTAGAGATTGGCGAGCAGCTTGAGGACGATCTTCATCAGGAACGGCCGCGGCAGCCCGTAGGTGGTGGCGATCCGCATCACCTGGGGCTCGCCGATCAGCTTCACGAACACGCGCCCGAGCGCGAAATAGCCCCCGAAGCGCCGCTCGACCGCGGCGCGGTAGGCGCGCAGCCGCGAGCGGTCGCCGCTGGCGAGCACGTCCAGGGCCGCCTCGGCGGCGAGCTGCCCCGACTCCATCGCGTAGTCGATGCCCTCGCCGTTGAAGGGATTGACGAGCCCGGCCGCGTCGCCGACGAACAGCACGCCGCGGTGCAGAGGCGGGTGCCGGTTGGCGGCCATCGGCAGCGGGTGGGAGCGGGGCTTGCCGATCGCGTCGTCGGCGGTGAAGCCCCACTCCCTGCCGGCGGTGGGCGCCCAGTCCTCGAGCAGCCGCTTGTAATTGAGGTTGCGGAAGTGCGCCGAGGTGTTCAGCAGGCCGACGCCCACGTTGACGGTGCCGTCGGCCATCGGGAACACCCAGCCGTAGCCGGGCAGCAGATCGTCGCCCCGCCACAGCTCCAGATAGGAGTCGATCCAGGGGTCGACGTCCCGCTCGCTGTTGAAGTACTGGCGGATGGCGACCCCGATCGGCCGGTTCGGGTCCCGCTCCAGGCCGAGCGACTGGGCGAAGCGGCTCGATGCGCCGTCGGCGGCGATCACGGTCTCGGCGCGGATGTCGACCGGGTCCTCGCCCTCGCGCCGCACGATCGCGCCGCGGACCAGGCCGTGCTGGAGCAGCGGCCCGACCACCTCGGTCGACTCCCAGAGGGTGGCCCCGGCCCGCTCGGCCTGGCGGGCGAGCAGCTCGTCGAAGTCGGTGCGCGGCCGGCAGAGCCCGAACGAGGGGAAGCCGTCCAGCTCGGGCCAGGGCAGCTCCAGGACGATCCCGCCGCCGTGGACCTTGAGGCCGGCGCTGCGCGACCAGTCCTTGTACTCGTCGCGGAGGCCCATGGCGTCGAGCGCGGCGACCGCGCGCGGGGTTAGCCCGTCGCCGCAGACCTTGTCGCGCGGATACCCGGCCTTCTCGCAGAGCAGTACCCGGGCGCCGCCACGGGCAAGGTGATAGGCAGTGGCTGATCCGCCCGGACCTCCACCGATCACCAGAGCGTCGTACGAATCGCTCAACGCATCCGCCCCTCGTCGATCGCGGTCGATCGCGCGCCTTTGTGAAACGGTGCACAAAGGCCACGCGACCGCAGTGTAGGCGCGACTACCCAGTGCAGCAAACAGCGAATCGGATCTGGCGTCCAGAGAGGGCCGGAAGCTGCGCTAGAGCTGGCCGCGGACGTCCTTGAGGTCGGTCGCGACCAGCTCGCGGTCGTCCGCGTCGGCGATCCGCAGGGCCGCCTCGGCGCCCCGCTCGAGCCAGCTCAGTGCCTGCTCGCGGTCGCCGGCGAGCGCGTTGGCGCGCGCCAGCGCCTCGTAGGCGAAGGGAAGGTCGAAATCGGCCAGCGCACCGGGCTCGGCGGCCTCGGCCAGCTCGAGGCAGCGGCGGGCGTGCCAGAGCGCCGGCTCGGCCCTGCTGAGCACCGCGTAGACCCGCGAGCACTGCCACTCGCCCCGCACCAGGTTCGCGGTGGTGCCGGTGCCCGCCCACAGCGCCCGGGAGGCGTGGGCGCCGTGCAGCATCTCGTCGTCCTGCTCGCGGGTCCTGTCCTGCCGTTCGAGCAGCTCCCAGACCCGGTTGAAGAACCCCGCGGCGAGGCGACGTCGCTCGGCGCGCTCATCGGTCCCGGTCCCCTGGCTGCCGGTGTCGGCCGCCGCGGCGGCCTCGCGACCGGTGTCGTTCCAGCCCATCGCTGGACCCTAGCATCCGGCCGCGACACGCCAGGGCCGGCCCGCCTGACGCGCCTACCCGAGGACGGTGCCCCGGTGGAGGGCGACGATCCCGCCGCTGAGGTCGCGCCAGCGGACCCGCTCGAAGCCGGCGTCGCGCAGCCAGCCGGCGAGCTCCTCCTGGGCCGGCCAGGCGCCGATCGAGCGGGCCAGGTACTCGTACGCCTCCGGGTCCGAGCTGAGCCGTTTGGCCGCCAGTGGCAGCAGGCTGGTGAGGTAGCGGTCGTAGACCTCGCGGAATCCGGGGAGGACCGGCCGGGAGAACTCGCAGACCAGCAGGCGGCCGCCTGGCCGCAGCACGCGCCGCAGCTCGACCAGGCCCCGACGCGGCTCGGGGAGGTTGCGGAGCCCGAAGGCGATCGTCACCACGTCCACCGAGGCGTCCCGCAGCGGCAGCTCCATCGCGTCCCCGACCGCGAAGCCGAGCCGCCGGCCGCCGCCGAGGGCAACATTCGCGCGCCGGACCATCTGGGCCGAGAAGTCGAGCCCGAGCACGGTCGCCGCCGGTTGCTCCCTGGCCAGCTCGGCGGCGAGCCTGCCGGTGCCGCAGGCGACGTCGACCGCGGTCTCCCCCGGCCCGAGGTCGACGGCGCGGGCGGCCGCCTGTCGCCAGTGGCGGTCCCTGCCCAGCGACAGCATCGTGTTGGCGAGGTCGTAGCGCGGCGCCACGCGGTCGAACATGCGCCGCACGCCCGCCGCCGTCCGCTCCGCCGCCGGCGCCAGCCGGTCCCTCTCGTTCGTGGCCGTCTCCGCCCCCATCCCGCTCCTCTCAGGGTGTGTCCAAGGGCGGATTGTAGTGGTCAGGCGCCGGGCCACCAGGAGGCGGACCAGGTGGTGGCGGCCAGCTTGCGCTGGCCGTCGAGGTCGGGGTGGAAGAAGTCGAGCACCGAGACGTCGCCGGCGGTGAACTGGAAGTTGTAGGTGGCCAGACCGTCGAAGCGGCAGTTGGCGTAGCCGCCGCAGACGTCGCGGAGCACCCCGTTCAGCTCCACCTCGCGGGCGGCGACCGCCTGACGCTGCGCGTCGGTGTTGGACTCGGCGAGCAGCGACTGGCAGATCCCGGCGACCCTCCAGACCAGCCTGGCTGCCGGGTTGGT
>JBEDUQ010000435.1:0-4660 GCA_040414855.1 Actinomycetota bacterium | reverse complement strand
GGTCGAACCCGCGCAGGTTCACGTACAGCTGGCCGTCGGGGAACTTGTCCCGGATCCGGTGCGCCCAGTGCACCGCCAGGGCGGTCTTGCCAACACCCGCCGTGCCGGCGATCGCCGAGATCACCACCGCTCGCCCGGTCTGCCCGTCCGACAGCAGCGCGTCCAGATGGGCCAGGTCGCCGACCCGGCCGGTGAACCGTGGTAGGTCCCGGGGAAGCTGGGCGGGCACCACCGCCGGCTCGGTCTGGCGCTCGGCGAGCATCGACAGGACCGGTTCCTGTCGCAGCACCCCTTCCCGCAGCCGGCGCAGCTCACGCGATGGATCGATACCGAGGTCGTCGGCTAGCCGATCAGCCAGCGTCCGGTACGCCGCCAGCGCCTCGGCGCGCCGGCCGCACCGGTACAGCGCGGTCATCCACAATCCGACCAGCCGCTCCCGCAACGGGTGCTGCGCCACCACAGCGGCCAGCTCGTCCACCAGCCGATCCGGTCCACCCGCGGCAAGCTCCAGCTCCAGGCACTCCTCCAGTACCGCCAGCCGCTGCTCCTCCAGCTGTGCGGCGTCCCGGCTCAGCACCTCCCCGCCGAGCCCGGCGAGCACCGGACCGCGCCAGCGCGCCAGCGCGTCGCGCAGCAGCCGGGCATCGCCGGTGGCCCGGCCCTGCCGCGCCAGCTCCTCGAAGACCGCGGCGTCCAGCTCTTTCGGGCCGATACGCAACCGGTACCCGTCGCCCTCGGTGTCGATGAACCCACCCTCGCGGGTCAGTACGCTTCGCAACTCTGCCACCCGGTTACGCACCAGGCGTTCCGCGCTCGGCGGCGGGTCCTCGTCCCAGACCACCGCTACCAATTTCCACAGTGGAACCACCCGGTTGGGGCTGAGCAAGAGTGCGGCCAGCACACGGCGCTGGCGCGGGCCCCCCAGATCCAGCGCGCGGTCGCCCGCCCGCACCTCCAACTCCCCCAGGATCCGGAACTCCATGCCGACACGATAGATCGACCGATCGCCACAAGTTTCCGGAACTTGTGGCCTCCCGGCCGGGCCGAGGCATCAATTTCCGGGAAGTTGTGCCGATTATGGTCAGGCGTCGCGTACCGCGTCCAAGGCCAGCAACGCGACGTGCAGGGACAGGCACACGTCGACGGCGTCCAGATCGGCGCCGACGATCCGGGAGATCCGTGTCAGCCGCTCGTAGAACGCCGGCCGGGACAGGTGTGCCGCCTCGGCCGCGGCTGACTTGTTCCGCCCGTACTCCAGGTAGGTCCGCAGTGTGCCGAGCAGTTGCTCGCGCGGGTGCTCGGCGTCGTACGCGAGCAGCCCACCCAGCTCGCGCTCGACGAATGTCTGCAACCGCGGCTCGTCGCGCAGCAGGTGCAGCAGGCCGGCGAGGCCCACGTCCGGCAGCCGGTACACGGCGCTGGGGCCGGACGGGCGGCGGTCCCGGCGAGCCGCATGGGCGACCTGCCGGGCCTCCAGCAGCGAACGGCGCGCCTCCCGAGGCGAGTCGACGCCGGAGCCGGCCGCGACCACCAGATCGCCACGGGCGTGCCGGCGTACCGCCGTCGCGAACCGGGACAGCGCGACGTCGGCGTCCACGGGCAGCCGGAGGGCCAGCAGCGCCCCGACCGCGTGGTCGTCGATGGCGCTGGTCAGGCCGGCCAGGCGCGCCTCGCGGATCGCCTGGGCCACCGCCTCGGCCAGGTCGCGCAGCCGCGCCTGTGCCGAGGTGGGCGCCTCCGGCGGATCGCCCCGATGCCGGATCACCACACCGATCAGGTGGCGCCGCTCCAGCGGTACCCCCAAAGCCCGCGCACGGAGGGTGACCTCGGCTACGGGGCGGGTGTGGTCGAGCAGCGCGGTGAGCAGGGTGTGGTGGATCTGGCGGTCGAGGTCTTCCGCGTCCCGGCGGATCAGCCGGCCCAGGGCGAGGGCGGAGGCGGCGCGCTCAAGCAGGATGGACAGCCGCAGCGGCGGCTCCCCGGCCCCTGACCAGCGCACCAGCAGGCGACCCCAGTCCTGGCCGCGCGCGCCGACCACGGTCACCAGCCAGCCGGCGTCGGCGTCGTAGCCGGTGCGGCCGGGCGGCTGGATCCGCCGCGACCACGACTCCCAGTCGTCGAGCAGCAGGTCGGCCCGGTCGCTGGCGGCATCGTACGCGAGGACCTGGCGCGCCAGGTTTTCCAGCACGACCGGGGCGCCGGCGAGGGCGGCTGCCTGCGCGACCACCTCGGCCGGCTCGGCGCCCTCCACGGACAGCTCGGTGAACCGTTGATGGATCTCCTCGGTGGCGCGCAACTCGGCGAGCTGGGCATCGATGATCAGCGCGTGTACGGCCTCGGTGATCGGCACGAACGGGGTCGCCCGGTGCAGCTCGACCAGCGGCAGGCGGTGTTTCTCCGCGGCGGTGACCATCGACTTCGGCACGCAGGTGGCGTACCGGCGACCGAGCTCCAGGACGAGCCCACAGGCGCCCACCTCGGCCAGGTCATAGACGAACCGGCGCAGCCCGGCGTCATCGGCCGGCAGCCCGATCCCGGTGCTCAACACCAGCTCGCCGCCGCGCAGCAGGTGGGCGATGTCGGGCACTTCGGCGACGTGTACCCAGCGAACCGGCCGGTCCAGCGCGGCTTCGCCGGCCACCACCCGGGGCGATCCGTGCCGTACCGCATCGAGCGCGAGCACCTCGCGGACCGTGGGGAACACGGCTCAAGTGTTACGGCACAGCTCCCAGAAGGCCACGGCCGCCGCGGCGGCGACGTTGAGCGAGTCGACCCCGGCATGCATCGGGATCACCACGGCCTGGTCGCTGGCTTTGACCGCCGCGTCGGTGAGGCCCGGGCCCTCGGCGCCGAGAATCAGGGCCGGCTTCGCCCGCTGGGCGTCGGTCAGGCGCTGGATCGGCAGCGCGTCCGGGCTCGGGGTGAGCGCCAGCACGGTGAATCCAGCTCTTTTGACGGCTTCGAGCACGTCCGGCCAGGGATCGAGGATCGCGTACGGTACCGCGAACACCTCGCCCATGCTCACCCGGACACTCCGCCGGTACAGGGGGTCGGCGCAGGTCGGGGACAGCAGTACGGCGTCCATGCCGAGCGCCGCCGCGCCCCGGAACACCGCGCCGATGTTGGTGTGGTTGTTGACGTCTTCGAGGATCGCGATCCGTTTCGCCTGGCTCAGCACCTCGTTTGCGGCCGGCACCGGCTTGCGGTGGAACGACGCCAGGACGCCGCGATGTACGTGGAACCCGGTGATCGTGTCGAGTACCGCCTGGCTGGCCGCGTACACCGGGGCGCCCTCGAGGTCCTTGACCTGGCGGAGGCGCTTCTCGTCGACCAGTACCGAGCGCATCCGGAAACCGGCCCGCAGGGCCCGCCGCAGCACCAGTTCGCCCTCGGCGATGAACAGGCCGCTCGGCGGCTCCCAGCGGGTACGCAGTTCGAGGTCGGTGAGGGCGCGGTAGTCGGCGATGCGCTCGTCGTCAGGGTCGGTGATCGGGACGGGGGTCGGCACGGGATCATCCTCGCCCCTCCCCCGTCGGTCTAGGAGTTGTGGCCGGCTAGTGTCCGGTTTGTCCGGCCAGTGCTCCTAGATCGACGGGGGAGTGGTGCACTAGTGAGAGCGGTTGGGCAGCCGGATCGGCTGCGTCTCGTCGTCGAGGAATGCCGACGCGGAGGTTTGCGGCGACGCGCCGATCTGCTGCGTCTCGTCACTGGACGCCGACGTGCCGGGCGCGGTGACCGTACCCACGTCTCCTGAACCGCCCGCGGTGACGCTGGCCTCCTTCGCCGCGTCGGCGGCCGACGACGCGGCAGCCCGCGCCTCCTGGGCCGCGGCCTCCGCGGCTTCGGCGATCTCGCTGTCGACTTCGATCTCGGCGGGCCGCTCGCCAGGTGCGGCGCCGACCCCGGTCAGGTTGCCCAGCGCGCCACCGATGCCCTCCAGCGCCTTGGTCAGCTCCGCCGGCACGATCCACACCTTGTTCGACTGCCCGGCCGCGATCTGTGGCAGGGCCTGCAGGTACTGGTACGCCAGCACCTGCGGGTTCGGGTTGGCGTTGTGGATCGCGTCGAACACCGTCTTGACCGCCTTCGCCTGGCCCTCGGCCTGCAGGATGCGCGACGACCGGTCACCTTCGGCGCGGAGTACGGCGGCCTGCTTCTCACCTTCGGCGGTGAGGATCTGCGCCTGCTTGTGACCCTCGGCGTTGAGGATCGTGGCGCGGCGCTCCCGCTCCGCCCGCATCTGCTTCTCCATCGAGTCCCGGATGCTCGGCGGCGGCTCGATGGCCTTGATCTCGACCCGGGTCACCTTGATGCCCCAGCGCCCGGTCGTCTCGTCGAGCACGCTCGACAGGTGCCGGTTGATCTCTTCGCGGCTGGTCAGCGCCTTCTCCAGGTCGAGCGAGCCGATGACGTTACGCAGCGTCGTCACCGTGAGCTGCTCTATCGCCTGGAGGAAGTTCGCGATCTCGTACGTCGCCCGGACCGGGTCGACAACCTTGAAGTACAGCACCGTGTCGATCGACACGACGAGGTTGTCGGACGTGATCACCGGCTGCGGCGGGAAGCTGACCACCTGCTCACGCATGTCGACCTTGGTGCGTACCGCGTCGATGAACGGCACCAGGATGTTGAGGCCGGGCTTGAGGGTGCGCTGGTACTT
>JBEDUQ010000434.1:0-13197 GCA_040414855.1 Actinomycetota bacterium | reverse complement strand
CCGCCTGCTTTGGGTGAGCATGGTCGCATCGCCCGGCACCGACAAGACCTCCAGAGCCGCGCTCACTCCGGGGCGGCTCTCATCCGAACGGGATGATGTGGGGGTGCCGGTCGCACAGCAAGATTGGAGGGTGCTTGTCGGCCGATGGCGGGAGTCGAGCAGGGTGCCTGGAGGCTCGTGACTGAGACCGAGTACGCGGCGGCGAGGCCGGTGCGGGCGCCTGGGTCGATGGTCGTCCCTCTGGCGCTGGCCCAGTTCATCGCCAGCTACGCCGCCACGAACATGAACGTGGCCATCAGCACGATCGCCAAGGACCTCGGGACCACGGTGATCGGGGTCCAGACCACGATCACGCTGTTCACCCTGGTGATGGCCTCGCTGATGCTGCCGGGCAGCAAGCTGACCGACATCTGGGGCCGCAAGCTCTGCTTCATCGCCGGACTGGGCGTCTACGGAGCGGGCGCCCTGCTGGCGTTGCTCACCAGCGGGATCGGGCTGCTGATCTTCGGGTATTCGCTGCTGGAGGGCCTCGGCTCGGCGCTGATGATCCCGCCCATCTACATCCTGATCACCGTGGCGTTCCCCGACGTGGAGTCGCGGGCGCGGTACTTCGGCGTCGTCAGCGGCGCGGGCGGCCTGGGCGCCGCCGCCGGGCCGCTGGTCGGCGGGCTGATCACCAGCACCACCACCTGGCGGGCGTCGTTCCTCCTCCAGGTCCTGGTGGTGGGGTCGATCATCCTGCTCGCCCGCCGGATCGTGGACCCCGCCCGACCGGGCCCGAAGCCGCGCTTCGACTTCGGTGGGGCGGTCCTGTCCGCGGCGGGCCTGTTCTTCGTGGTGTTCGGGATCCTGCTGTCCTCGTCCTACGGCTGGTTCACCGCGCGGAAGGACTTCTCGATCGCCGGCACCGTCCTGATCCCCAAGGGCGGCATCTCGCCCGTCTGGCCGGCGGTCGCGATCGGCGCGGTGATCCTCGGCTGGTTCCTGCTGCACATCCGCTCGCGCGAACGCGCCGGCAAGGACCCGCTGATCTCCATCGGGCTGTTCCACAACCGCACCTCGAACCTCGGGCTGGCGACGCAGACGATCCAGTGGCTGGTGCTCCAGGGATCGTTCTTCGTCATCTCGGTCTTCCTGCAGGAGGTCCGCGGGTTCAACGCCATCGAGACCGGGCTGATGCTCACGCCCGCCACGATCGGGATCCTCGCGTCGTCGGCCCTCGCCGAGCGGCTGGCGAGCAGGCACCCGCAACGGACACTGGTGCGCTGGGGGTTCGTGTCGACCCTCGTCGGCATGCTCCTGCTGCTGGCGCTGGCGCGCGAGCATTCGAGGCTGCTGAGCTTCGTGCCTGGACTGCTGCTCATGGGCACCGGGGTCGGCGTCATGCTGACCGCGTCGGTGAACCTGGTGCAGTCGAGCTTCCCGGAGAGCGAGCAGGGCGACATCTCCGGCCTTTCGCGGAGCGTCTCGAACCTTGGCTCCTCGCTGGGCACGGCGCTGGCCGGCTCCGTCCTGGTCGCGGCCTCGTTCCCCGGCGGCAAGCCGTTCGCGCTCGCGCTCACGACGCTCGCGGTGGTCGCGGCCCTCGGACTGGTCGCCGCCGTGCTCATCCCGCGGCCGGTGGAGGAGACTTCCGCCATCACGCGGTGACGGCGAGCGGAAGGAGACGGGATGGCGGGCGGCGGAGAGAACTTCGACGACGCGGCCGCGGCGCAGCTCGAGGCGATCTACCAGACTCCGGACGTGATCGCCCAGCGGCACCGGACGCTCGGCCTGCTGGAGCCTCGCGAGGGCGAGCGGATCCTGGACGTGGGCTCGGGCCCCGGCCTGCTGATGGCGGACATGGCGGCGGTGGTCGGTCCGACCGGTCACGTGACCGGGCTCGACGCCAGCGAGAGCATGGTGGCGGCGGCGCACCGGCGCCTGGACGGGCTGCCGGTCGCCGACCGGGTCACCCTGCTCATCGGCGACGCCACCGACCTGCCGTTCCCCGACGCCTGCTTCGACGCGGCGACGGTCACGCAGGTTTACGCGTACGTCCCCGAGGTGGACCGCGCGCTCGCGGAGCTGCACCGCGTCCTGCGGCCGGGTGGGCGCGTCCTGATCCTGGACACGGACTGGGATTCCGTCGTCTGGAGCTCGAGCGACCAGGCCCGCATGCACCGGGTGCTGGCGGCCTGGACCGAGCGCTTCGCCGACCCGCACCTGCCCAGGTCGCTCTCTCCCCTGCTTCGCGACGCGGGCTTCCGCATCCGCACCCGCCAAGCGCTCACGCTGCTCAACGCCGACTACGACCCGAGTTCCTACAGCGGCACCAACATCGAAGTCATCGCCGCCTACGTCAGCAAGCGCCACGCCTTCGCCCGCGACGAGGTCGAGGCCTGGAAGCGTGACCTCGCCGAGCTCGGCGCCGAGGGCCGCTACTTCTTCAGCCTGACCCGCTACCTCTTCCTCGCCGAGCGACCCGACCACTGACCCGACCACTGACGCCGTCTGCCGGCCGGACCGCGATCTCGCCCGGCCCCAGCTCGTCCGTGGCGACCCTGCCGGCGGCGGAGGTGCGGCGGACGAAGTCGGCGAGCACCTCCAGCTCGGGCTCGGTGTAGCGGTCGAGGATCTCGTCCAGCGAGCTGTTCATCCCGGCGTAGAGCCCGAACAGCTCGGCGTTGCGGTCCCGCAGCGCGCGGACGGCGACCGCGCGGCGGTCGGGCGCGGCCGGGTCGCGCTCCCGGGTGATCCAGCCGCCCCGCTGGAGCCGGTCGAGGATGCCGGTCATGGTGGCGGGGTGCAGGCCGGCGCGGCGCGCGAGCTCGCTCGGGCTGAGCGGACCGTGTCGGCCGATGATCTCCAGGCAGTCGAGGTCGATGTCCTTCAGCTCCAGCCGCGTGCTGACGCGGTGGTTCAGCAGCGAGAGCTGGTTGCGCATGTCGCGCAGCGACTCCTTGATCCCGACGGCCAGGCGTCTTCGGCGCCGCGCCGCCTCGACGTCCTCGTCCTCAGGCTTTGTTGAACTCATATGATATGGTCTCCGTATGATATGTCATCCAGAAGGATGGTACCCGACCCGAGACGCGGCCGTACGGGAGCGGCCGCGACCGACGCACCACACGCAACACACACCACACGCACCACACGCACCAGGGGGAACGACATGAAGCTCACGATCTTCGCGGCCACCGGAGGCGTCGGCCGGGAAGTCCTGGAGCAGGCCGTGGCGGCGGGCCATGACGTCACCGCCGTGGTCCGGAACCCGAAGAAGCTGACCCGCGAGGTCCCGTTCGTCGCCGCGGACATGACCTCGCCCGATCCGGCCGCGCTCGAGTCGGCGGTCGCCGGCGCCGACGCGGTGCTGTCGGGCCTCGGTCCGCACTCGAACGCCGACGCGGGGATCGCCGAGCGTGGCACGCGGGCGATCGTCGAGGCGATGCGGGCGACCGACGTGCACAGGATCGTGGTGGTCAGCGCCGCCCCGGTGGCGACGGTCGCCTCGCCGGGCCGCCCGAACCCGCCCAAGTACGATCCCGGCGACGGCTTCTTCATGCGACATCTCCTGAACCGCGTGGCGCTCACCTTGTTCGGCAAGGTCTACGACGACCTGGTGCTGATGGAGGACCTGCTCCGCGACAGCGGCCTCGACTGGACCGCGCTGCGGCCGCCGAAGCTGAACGACAAGCCGCTGACCGGCACCTACCGGACCGCGTACGGCCGCAATCTGCGGGGCGGCTGGTCGGTGCCGCGCGCCGACGTTGCGCACTGCATGCTCAGCGCGCTCGACGAGCCCGAAACGATCGGCAAGACCATCGGCATCGCCACCTGAGCGGCCCGCGCTCAGTGGACGCCGGGGGGCGCGGGCCGGACGCCCGGGCTGGCCGCGGTCAGTGGACGCCGGAGGCGGGCGCGGTCAGTGGACGCCTGGGTGGACGGCGGCCTCGTGGCTGGCGAGCCAGCGCTCACACGGGAGCGCGACCCGGAACGAGGCGCCGCCGCCCCTGCGCTCCTCGACCCAGGCGTGGCCGCCGTGCAGGGCGGCGAAGCGGGCGACCAGCGCCAGCCCGACGCCCGAGCCCGGCGCGTGCGGTGAGGCGGTCGGCCCGCGGCGGAACGGCTGGAACACCGCATCGCGCAGGGACGCCGGCACGCCGGGCCCGTTGTCCTCGACCGCGAGCAGCACGCCGCCGTCGCGCGCCGCGATCCGCACCCAGACGGCGGTGCCGCCCCCGGTGTGGCGGACCGCGTTGGTGAGCAGGTTCTCGAGGATGCGCTCGACCTTGGCGGCGTCCACTTCCGCGACCAGCGGCGGCGCCTCGACCGAGACCTCATGGCCGCCGAGGCCGTCCAGCTCGGCGACCACCCGCTCGGCGAGCCTGGCCAGATCGGTCGGCTCGCGGCGGGGCTCGGCCGCGCCGCGCGAGAGGCGGTCAAGGTCGAGCAGGTCGACCACGATGCGGTCGAGGCGGCGGGCATTGGACGCCAGCCGGTGCAGCAGCTCCTCGATCTGCTCGGGCGGCAGCGCCAGGTAGTGGCGTTCGAGGGTGACGGCAAAACCGAGCACCGAGGCGAGCGGCGTGCGCAGGTCGTGCGAGACCGCCTGCATGAAGGTGGTCTTGAGCTCGTCGAGGGTTCGCAGGTGCTCGTTGGCGGCGTGCTCGCGCTCCAGCGCGACCCGCAGGCGCCGGGCGCTCTCGCGCTCGGCCTCGGCGGCGTGCATCGCCATCCGCGCCTGCTGCGCGTGCAGGTAGGCGAGCCGGTCGAGCAGATCGGCGACCGAGACGGCGCCGAAGACCGCGCGGTCCCGGTCGCCCTGGACGAGCACGTCGTCATAGCGGATGCGCTGGTCGCGGGCCAGGATGGCGGCGCTGGCATCGGTCAGGCCCATCTCGGGCGGAAGCGTGAGCGCGGTGTAGTCCACCAGGCGGCCGACCGGCCGGCCGCCGTTGATCGCCCAGCCGTAGGCGCCGGTGATGCCCTCCAGGAACTGCCGCTTCGGCAGCAGATGCGACTCGCCGCCCGGGAACCGCACGATCACGCTGGACTGCTGGGGATCGCGGCGGAAGATCGCGTTCACCTCGGCGCACGTGTGCGATGCATCCACCTTCGGCGGGTGTCGCACCAACCGCCAGAGAACCTCCGGCTCATCGCGGCGGTGGCTGCCTGCCAGCGTAGTCGTCGGCTCCATGCGCCCCCTCCCCTGGTGATCGCCACGGCGTGGCGCCGCCCCGGAGGGCTTTCGGATCGGGAGCGCCGGCTCGCACCGTCGCCTTCATAGCAAAAATCGCCCTCGCGCCAGCATTAAAGGGCGGCCCGAGCGAGACGCTTGTCTGGGTCAGTCTCAACGTTCATCTGGGGATCATCCGGACGTTACCCGCGCCGGCACGCCGATCGCTGATTCGGACCCGCCACGAGCGGCTACCCATCGTTACCCGTCCTTGGCACACCCACGAGCCGTCCATATCGAGGTCGAACGAGATGCCGAATGCCACCCGTCACCGCCTGGAGCACGACCTCTTCCCCTACGGGACGGACAAGGAACTGGTGGAGGGAATCGTCCCCTTCCTGCGCGAAGGCCTCGACAACGGCGAGCCGGGGATCGTCAATGCCACGCCGCGCGACGCCGCACTGCTCCGCGATGGCCTCGGCGCCGACGCGGACCGGGTCCAGCTGATCGACAGCGACGCCTGGTACGTTCGGCCCGCCGCCGCCATCGCCGACTACGACGTGATGCTGCGCGAGCTGACCGACGACGGCGCCTCGCGGATCCGGGTCGCGGGAGAGCTCCCCCACCACATGACCTCCGGCCAGCGGCGCTCGTGGACCCGCTACGAATCGGTCCTCAACCGGGCCTTCGAGGACTGTCCGGCCTGGATCGTCTGCATGTACGACCTCCGGGTCGAGCCGGTGCGGCCGATGCTGGGCGACGCCCTGCGCACCCATCCGACCGTGTGGCATCGGGCCGTTCGGGAGGCGAGCCCGCGGTTCGTCGACCCGGAGGCCCTGCTCAGCGAGCTGCCCGAGCCAACGAGCCGCTGCCTCGGCGAGCCCGGGCTGTGCCAGCGGGTCGACCGCGACCCGAGCGGCTGGCGGGACAAGCTCGGCGCCGCCGGCTTGGAGGCCGGGCTCTCCAGCGAGCGGGTCGACGAGCTGCTGATCGCCGTCAGCGAGCTGGTCACCAACGCCGTCCAGTACGGCGCTCCCCCGGTCGAGCTGGCGGCGTGGATCTCGCGCGGCGAGCTGGTCTGCGAGGTCGCCGACCAGGGCGGCGGGCAGATCGATCCGCTGGCCGGCTATCTCCCGCCGGGACGGGACGCCGGCGAGGCGGGCGAGGGCCCACGAGGCATGGGGCTGTGGATCGCGCGGCAGCTCAGCGACACGCTCGCGGTCCGGTCCGGGCACCAGGGCACCGCCGTCCGCCTCGGCGTCACCGCCTGACCCGCCTGGCCCGCTCGGCCCACCTGACCCGCCTGGGCCGCCTGGGCCGCGTGGCCCGCGTGGCCCGCGTGGCCCCACCTGGCCCGTCTGGCCTGTCTGGCCCCGGCCGGCCGGGTCAGGGCTGCCCGCCGAGCTCGTCGAGGTCGTTGAGGCCGAGCAGGCCCAGCTCGGCCCGCGAGGCGATGCGCAGCTTGGTGAACACCTTGTGCAGGTGGTAGCTCACCGTGTGGGTGCTGATCAGCAGCTGGGCGGCGATCTCGCGGTTCCTGAGCCCCTGGCCGGCGAGCCGGGCCACCTGGAGCTCCTGCGGCGTGAGCTGGTCGAGCGTGCTGGGGTCCCGCCTCCGGGCGGTCTCGCCGCTGGCTCGGAGCTCGGCGCTGGCGCGTTCGATCCACGGCCCGGCGTCGAGCCGCTCGAACAGCTCCAGCGCAGCGCGTAGCTGGGTGCGGGCCTCGGCCCGCCGGCGAGCCCGCCGCAGCCACTCGCCATAGGCCAGATGGGTGCGGGCGAGCTGGAACGGCAGCTCGCCGATGCCGTCGACCGCCAGCGCCGCCTTGAAGCGCACGTCGGCGTCCGGTCCCTCGGTGATGAGCGCGCGGCAGCGCCCCGCCGTGGCCGCGACCCAGGTCCAGTCGTCGGCCGCCACCCAGCGTTCGAGCCGTTCGACCATGGTCTCGGCGGTCTCGAGGTCGCCGACGCGGGTCGCCGCCTCGACCAGGTCGCCGCTGGCCATGAGCGCGATGGGCGGATGCGCCAGCGGCTGGCCGGGGACGGCGAGGCCCTTGAGGCGGTCGAGCGCCGTCTCCGGCCGGCCCTCGATCAGGTCGAGCTGGGCGAGCTGCCAGGTGGCGCCGGCGGTGGTCACAGGGAGCCGGCGGACGAAGGCCGTGCCGAGCGCCCGGCCGGCGGCGCGACGGCAGTCGTCGGCCCGGCCCTGCTGGACCGCGAGCCAGCCGAGCAGCGAGCGCAGCGACGCCTCGATCGCCTGCCGGTCCGTCTCGCCGGCGAGCTCGAGCGCCTCGGTGGCGTTGACGACGGCGTCGTCCCAGCGGCCCAGCCACGCCTGCGCGAGCGCGAGGTTGCCGAGCGCGATGCAGAGGTCGCTGAGCGAGCCGGTCGCGCGGCAGCGTGCCACGTGCCGCTCGTACACGCGGGCGGCGGTGGCCTCGTCGGGCGTCGGCTCGGCCAGCGCCATGAACGGCCACATCCAGGCGATCGCCGGGTGCGGCCAGCCGTCGACCGCCGCCGACGGCGGTGGTCCCGTCCCCCCGCCGGCCGGCCCTGGCCCCGCTCCCCCGTCGGCCGGCCGTGGCCCGACTCGCCCGGCCGGCCCTGGCCTCGCGCCGTCGCCGGCCGGCCGTGGCCCGGCGAGTCCGGCGCTGACCAGGCTCCGGGAGATCGCTTCGATGCGGCGGGCCGGCTCGGCGCCCGGCAGCAGCCCAACGGCGGCCGGGGCGAGCCGCTCGACGATACCGTCGACGTCCGCGGCGGCCAGCGCCGCGGAGGCGGCCACCAGCAGCGTCTCCAGGGCACGGGCCGGCTCGGCCGCCCCCAGCAGGGCGGCGCTCTGCTCCAGCAGCCCGGCGGCGGCCGCCGGCGTGCCGGTCGCCAGCTCCACCAGGCCGCGGACACGCAGGATCCGCCCGCGGACCGCCGGGTCCTCGGGCTCCGTATCGATCCGGTCGAGCAGCGAGCGCGCCCACTCGCCGTGGCCAGCCTGGAAGCTGTGCTCGGCGGCGGCCGCCAGCCGGCGGGCGCGCGGCCCAGGGAGCGGGGTCAGCGCGGCCGCGCGCTCCAGGGCGCTGGCGGCGGCGATCGGGCCGTGGCGGCTCGCGGCCCGGTCCGCCGAGGTCTCCAGGGCGGCGGCGACCTGCTCGTCGGGACCCATCGCGGTGGCGGCCATGTGCCACGCCCGCCGGTCCGCCTGGAGGTCGCCGGCCAGGACCGCGGTCAGCGCGCGGTGGGCGGCCTGCCTGGCCATGAAGGTCGCGCCCTGGTAGACGGCGGAGCGCGCCAGTGGGTGACGGAACTCGAGCTGCCGCTCCGAGACCGAGACGATCCCGACCCGCTCGGCGGCCTCCAGCGCGTCAGCGCCGACCGACATGGTGGCGCCGGCCGCGAGCACGGTGGCGAGGTCGCCGGTGTCGTCGGCGGCGGCGAGCAGCAGCAGCGTCTGGGTCGCCTCGGGCAGCCGCCGGACCGACGGCAGGAACGCCCGCTGGAGCCTGCTGCCAAGCGCGATCCGCTCGGGCAGGGGCTCCCGGCCGGCGAGCTGCCCGGGGGTCAGGGTCCTGGGCATCTCGAGCAGGGCGAGCGGGTTGCCGCCGGTCTCCTCGATCAACCGGTCCCGCACCTCGGCGGCAAGCTCGCCGGTGCGCGAGGCCAGTAGCTGGCCGGCCGCCTCGTGGTCCAGTCCGCCGAGCCGGAGCGACGGCACCCCGGGCATGTCGAACCGTTGGCCGTCGCCTTCCTCGGCCTCCAGCAGGAGCACCACCGCGGCGGCGTCGAGCCGTCTGCCGACGAACGCCAGCGTGTCGACCGACGCCTGGTCGAGCCACTGCGCGTCGGTGATCAGGCCCAGCAGCGGCCGCTCGGCGCCCATGCGGGTGAGCAGGCTGAGCACGCCAAGCTCGATCAGGAAGCGGTTGACCGGTCCTTCGGCCAGCCCGAACGCCGCCCGGAGCGCGGTCGCCCGCGGCCCGGGCAGCTCGCCGAGCCGGTCGATGGCCGGCAGCAGCAGCTGGTGCAGCGCGGCGAACGGCAGCGTCTCCTCGGACTCGACCCCGGCGACCCGCAGCACCTGGAAGCCGCTGGCGCGGTCGGCGGCCGCGCCGAGCAGGGTTCGCTTGCCGATGCCGACCCCGCCGCGGACCACCAGGACCCCGCCGTGTCCCACGCGGGCGTCGGCGAGCAGGCCATCGATGATGGCGCGCTCCTCGTGCCGTCCATACACCACCGGTTTCTGCTGAGAAGGAGGAGTATGTCCGCTCTCCAGCACGATGCCTCCCGCCGTGAGGGCCGGCGAGCCGGCGGGTGCACGCCGCCATGCAATTGCGTGGGCAGGCCACTGTACGTGTTGCGCTGCTCCCGCGCCGCTATCCGCGGGTCTGGCCTGGCCGAGGAGAGCAGGCGACGACGTCGCGGCCAGCGCCTGGAGGGGCGGCGGAAGGGCGCCGCTACGCCACCCCGCCGCCGGAGCCGGCGCGGGTGTCGTACTCCTCGCCGAGCAGGCGGCGCGCCTCGTCGGTCTCCGGGGCCTCGAGCGCGTCGAGGATGTCGCGGGCCAGCCGCCACAGTGGCAGCGCCCGCTCGCGCTGCCCGGAGCGCGCCAGTGCGCGGCCGAGGCCGAGCAGCGTGTGTGCCTCGGAGTACTTGTCGTCGGCTTCGCGGGAGAAGCCGAGCCCGCGCTCGTACCAGTCGATCGCCTGGTCGTGATGGCCCTGGTCGAGCGCCACCTCGCCGAGGTTGTGCAGCGCCATGCCGACGTAGCGGCCCTCGCCGAGCTCCTCGAAGACCTCCAGGGAGCGCTCGAAGCTCCGCGTCGCCTCGTCGTAGTGGCGCTGCACCCGGTGGATGTCGCCGAGGTTGTTCAGGGTGATCGCCTGGTTCAGGCGGTCGCCGGAGAGCTCGGCGAGCGCCAGCCGCTGCTGGTGGCACTGGACCGCCCGCATCAGGTCGCCGTGGTCCTGGTAGGCGATCCCGAGGCTGTTCAGGATCGCGCACTGCAGCTGGACGTCGCCGGCCTTGCGGCTGATCGCCAGCGCCCTGGTCAGGTGCGCGATCGCCGCCGGCACCCGGCGCTGCTCGCGGAGCACGGTCGCGAGCCGGTTGACCGCCCACGCCTCGGCGACCCGGTCGCCCGAGCGGCGCGCGGCCCGCACGGCCGGCTCGCAGACCGCCAGCCAGTCGACCCAGTATTTGCGCAGGTCGAAGAACCGGAAGAGGGTGTCGGCGAGGCGCCAGGCGATCGCGGCAACTTCGGGGTCGTCCTGGTCGCCGGCCTGCCGCACGACCGCCACCAGGTTCGCGCGCTCGGACTCGAGCCAGCTGAGGGCGTCCTGGCGGCTGAGAAGGCGGAGGCCGGTGATCGGCTCCGGCTCCATGGCGGCGTGCAGCACCGGCGGCTTGAGCAGGCTGTCGGCCCGCTCGGCCACGGTCAGGTACCAGGCGAGCGCGCGGCGGCGAACCTCTGCCCGCTCGGCCGGCGGCTCCTCGTCCTCGACCCGCTCGTGCGCGAACAGTCGCAGCAGATCGTGGAACCGGTAGCGGTCCGGCTCGGACTGCTCGAGGAGCTGCTCGTCGAGCAGGCGCTCCAGCATCGCCTCCGCCCGGCCCTCGCCCCCAGGGTGGAGGTCGAGTAGCCCGGCGGTCGACGCGACCGTGAAGTCCGGCGTCTCGACCAGGCTGAGCAGCCGGAACAGCCGCCGGTGGTCGGGGTCGAGGCCGCGGTAGCTCAGCTCGAAGCAGGCGCGCACGTCCAGCTCGCCGAGCTGGAGCTCGGCCAGGCGGCGGTGCTCGTCGGCGAGGCGGGCGGCCAGGTCGGCCGAGGTCCACGACGGCCGGTTGCCGAGCCGGGCCGCGGCGATCTGCACCGCCAGCGGCAGCCGCCCGCAGGCGTTGGCGATCATCGCCGCCGCCCGCTGGTCGCGCCGCACGCGGCCGGTCCCGTCGAGCTGGTCCAACATCTCGATCGCATGGGGCTCGGAGAGCAGGTCGAGCCGGTAAGGGAGCGCCTCGGGCAGGGCGAGCCGGGCGCGGCTGGTGATCAGCGCGGCGCAGCCGGGGCCGCCGGGAAGCAGCGGCCGCACCTGGGCCGCGTCGGCGGCGTCGTCGAGCAGCACCAGGACGCGGCGCTCGGCCAGCTCGGTGCGGTAGCGCGCGCTCGCCTCCTCGGTCTCGGCCGGGACGTCCGAGCCGTGGACGCCGAGCGCGGTGAGCAGTTGGCTCAGGGCCTGCTGTGGGGACCTCGGCACGCGCTCGGCGTCGGCGCCGTGGAGCCGCACGTAGAGCACGCCGTCGGGGAACGCCGGCGCCAGCGCGTGGGCGAGGTTGACCGCCAGCGCCGACTTCCCGACGCCGGGCTGGCCGTCGATGGCGACCACCGCGGCGCTCCCGCGCCCGCCGCTCGGCGCAAGGTAGTCCCGGAGGGTCGCCAGCTCGGCATCCCTGCCGATGAACCGTGCCGGGCCGGGCGGAAGCTGGCGCGGCTGCGTCCTCGGGCGGGGCTCGCCCTGGTCGTCGGCCTTCAGCTCGGCCCGCTCCTCGGCGGCGGCGAGCGCGGTCCTCGCGATCTCCCGTAGGCGGTAGAGCCGCGCCACCTCGGCGGCGATGCCGAGCGCGTCGACACCTTCGAGGCTGGCGAGGCCGGCCAGCACCGGTCCGCGCCACAGCGCCAGCGCCTCCCGCAGCGACTCCGCGCCCGCCGCGGGCTCGCCCTCGGCGAGGGCCCGGCGCCCCCGCTCGACGAGCGTCTCGAAGCTGGTCGTGTCGCGCTGGCCGGGCTCGACCCGCAGCACGTAGCCATCGCCCTCGGTCACCAGGACCTGCGGTGGCGCCCACGAGAGCCGTCGCGGCTCGATCGCCTGGCGCAGGTGCTGGATGTGGCTGCGGACGGTGGCATCGCTCGGGCTCGCGGCCCCGCCCCACGGCAGGGCCCGGAGCGCGCCCGCCGAGATCGGCTGGTTGGCCTTCAGCAGCAGGACGCTCACGAGCAGGCGGAGGCTCGGCCCGAGGCGGACGCGCTGACCAGCGACCTCGACCTCGACCGGACCCAGGATCCGAAAGTACGAGCCTTCCACTGAGCTCCCCGCGCGATCGTCGACAGACGGCAACGCCTGAAAACATAGGAGAAAGGGTACTTCGAACGATTCAGCCGTGGAAATCAGCGATCGACGGCTCGTCCCGCTTCCACACGGCTTCCACACCGGCTGGAGAGGTCCCCAACGCGGATCTTCTTCGATTAGCTTCCTTCAGAGCCTTGATTTCCAAGGACTCGGCGCGGTGGGAGCAGCGCGTGGCGCGGCCGCGGGAGGAGGGGCCTGCTCCCCCCGAGCCCACAGACCGGTGGTCCTCCCGCGCGGGCCAGCTCGCCGGCTCGCCCGCCCATCGGGTTCGAGCCGGAGGCGGTCGGAGGAAGGCCATGATGACCGGGCAGATCCAGCCCCTGAATCCGTCGCCCTATTGCGAGCTGGCGGTCAACGTGGACGGGTTCAGCCGGCTGGACGGCGAACTGCGGATCGCCACCCGCGGCGGTCTGACCAAGGTCCTCGACAGCGCGGCCGGCGCCGCGGCGGTCGACAGGTCGACCTGGATCATCCAGGACCGCGGCGACGGCGAGCTGGCGCTGATCCCCGGCTCGGTGCCAAGGGTCCTGCTGGTCGCCGATTTCGTCGCCGAGCTGGTGGCCGCGCTGGGGACCTATAACGCCAGCCGGGGTGGCGAGGGCCGCCTGCGCCTGCGGGTCGCCTTGCACCACGACGGCGCGGGCCGGCGCGGCCGTCCCGGCGACACGCCCGAGCTGGCCAGCCGGCTGGCCGACAGCCACGCGGTACGCGCGGCGCTCGCGTCCCGGCCCGACGCCGACCTCGCCCTGATCCTCTCCGACCGCACCTTCCGGGACACGGTCGCCACCGGCGAGCGCGGCCTCGACCGCCGCGATTTCACCCGCGTGGAGATCGACGGGCCGCGGCTCCAGGGCGTGGTCTGGGTCTCGGTCCCCGGCGAGGGCCACCGCGTCCCGTAGCAGCGGCCCGGGCCGCCGCGCGCCGAGCT
>JBEDUQ010000433.1:0-34702 GCA_040414855.1 Actinomycetota bacterium | reverse complement strand
GCCGGCGATCGACTTCGCGGTCTCGCGGGTGCTCGGTCTCTACGTGGTGGGCCGGCTGGCGCGGCGGCACGCGATCAAGGTCCAGCTCCGCCACTCCTGGTACGGCGGCGTGACCGCTCTGGTGCTGTTGCCAGCCGGGCTCATCAGCCTGCCCGCGGGCGTCGGGCCGCTGCCGGAGGCGTGGCCGCTCGATGCGCCGGAGCTGCTCGCGCCGGGCCGCTCGGGCTGGCCGGCGGGGGCCGGCGTCTCCTGGGCGGGCGCCGGCCCGTCGCCGGCGGACCAGCTCGGCCCGGGCGACCGGGTCTGGGACGACCCCATCGATGACCCCACCCACGACCCCACCGAGGTGACCGGCACGCCGCTGCGGGCGGTGGAGTCGATCGAGGCGCGCGCCGAGGCGGCCGGGCGCGTCGAGGTCGGCGTCGAGCGACTGCCGATCTTCGAGCGCGCCCGCTCCGACTGGTTCGACACCTCGGCCGCGGCCTACGTGCCGCTCCGTCGTCACGCCCCGCAGCAGGCTCCGCTGGCCGCGAGGCCGGTGCCGCCGCGGCCGCTGCACGCGGTCCCCGACGCTGACGTTCCCGAGGCGCCGTCCGGGTCGCCCGCGCCGGACGAGCAGGCGCCGCCGGACGGGCGTCATCCGTCGCACGGGCCCGAGGTGCTGCCGATCCGCGGACCGGCCGGCCTGCCGCGCCGCAATCCCAGGGCGGCCATGGCCGAGGGTCTCGCCAACCCGGCCCCAGCGCCGCAGCGGCCGGTCAGAGAGCGGCCCGGCCGCACCCCCGACGAGATCCGCGCGATGCTGTCGAGCTACTCCAGCGGGCTGGAGCGAGGACGGCGCATGGCCGGAGGCGGAGACGGCGCCGGCCACAACGGCATCACCGCCAACGCCGGTCCCGACGGCGGCGACCCCGGAAACGGCTTCCACGAGCGCAACGGCGACAGTGGCGCGGAGCGCGTGTGGCCCTACGACCACCCCGACGGGACCGAGGAACCGCGATGAGCAACCAACTCAGCAAGGAAGCGCAGAGCCTCAACTGGCTGGTGTCCGGCTTCGTGCGCAACACCGCAGGGGTCGCGCACGCCGCGGTGGTGTCGTCCGACGGGCTGCTGATCGCGGTGTCGGAGCGCCTCGACCGCGCCCGCGCCGACCAGCTCGCCGCGATCGCGTCGGGCCTCGAGAGTCTCACCCAGGGCTCCGCGCGGCTGTTCGAGGGCGGCACGGTGAACCAGACCGTGGTCGAGATGGAGCGCGGCTTCATGTTCGTGATGTCGGTCAGCGACGGCTCCTGCCTAGCCGTGCTGGCGGCGCCCTCGTGCGACGTTGGCCTGATCGGCTACGAGATGACCATGCTGGTGACCAAGGTCGGCGAGGCGCTCACGCCCCAGCTCCGAGCTGAGCTGACGGCCGCGCTGCCGAGATGACCGACGGCGGCGGCCGCGAGCCGGAGCGGCCGCGGCCGCGCCTGGTCCGGCCCTACGCGCTCACCGGAGGGCGCGCGCGGAACCGGTGGACAGACCTGGAGATGGAGGCGCTGCTGAGCGCCGGCCCGGCCGCCGCCCAGCACGTCACCCTCGGTCCCGAGCAGCGCACGATCGCGCGGCTGTGCGGCCAGAGCCTCCAGTCGGTCGCGGAGATCTCCGCCCTGCTGAAGCTCCCGCTCGGCGTCGTGCGCGTGCTGGTCGGCGACATGGTCGAGCAGGGCCTCCTGGAGCTCTACCAACCCAACCACAACACCGACCACCCCGACCGCGCCCTTCTGGAGCGCGTGTTGGATGGCCTCCGCCGGATGTGATTCATCCCGCCGTATATCCGCCGTCGACGTAGAGGACGTGGCCGGTGCAGAAATCCGACGCGGCGGAGAGCAGGAACACCAGGGCGCCCACGAAGTCCTCGGGCTCGCCGAGGCGGCCGAGCGGGATCCGCGACAGCATCGCCTCGCGGGTCGACCGGCCCGGGTCCTCGTCCGCGTACATCCACTCGGTCAGCCCGGAGCGGAACAAGGTCGGCGCGATCGCGTTCACGTTGATGCCGTGCCGTCCCCACTCGCAGGCGAGCGTCTTACACAGCAGGTCCACGGCCGCCTTGGAAGGGCTGTAGGCGCTGTAGCCGGTCGGCATGCCGAGCTTCCCCCTGGTCGAGGACAGCAGCACCACCTTGCCGCCATCGCCCTGCTCGATCAGCCGCCGCCCGGCGGCCTTGCAGACCAGCCAGGTCGCGCGCACGTTGGCGCGCTGCACCTCGTCCCAGTCGGCGGGGTCCTGGTCGACGATCGCGGCGACCTTGTTGACCCCGGCGGCGGTCACCACGCCGTCGAGCCGGCCGTGGGCGGCGACCGCGGCCTCGACCATCGCCTCGGCGTCCCGCGGCTCCTCGGCGCGCAACGGCACGAGGACCGCCTCACCGCCCAGCTCCTTGACCTGGAGACCGATGCTCTCTAGTCTCGCCTGGTTCCGAGCGGCAAGCGTGACCCTGGCGCCAGCCGCGGCAAGCGACAGCGCCGCGACCTGGCCGAAGGCGCCGGTCGCCCCGGTGATCAGGATGGAGCGGTCACGAACGTCGAACAGCGACCGCGGGTCCCGCACGACCCGCGGAAGCTCGTTCACGATCGTCCTTCCTGATCAACCGGGGCGTCCCACTGGGGCCCCCCAGACCCCTCCGGCGGCGGATACGGCATGATCACCAGCATCGAGGCCGGCAGGTTGGTGTGGTTGGCGATCGACCTGGCCTCGCCGGGCGCCAGCCGGCACGAGTCCAGCGCGCCGAGCGTGACCGAGCCGTCCTCGGTGGTCACCGTCACCTCGCCGGCGACCACCACGTAGACCTTCTCGAGCGGGGTGGCGTCCATCTCCGCGCCCCCGCCCGGCAGGAAATGCGAAAGGCCGACCGAGAAGCTGGCCGCACCGCTGGCCTCGAACCCCTGGAGGCGCAGGCAGCGCACGTCCTGGTGCCTGGGCGGGAAGTAGGGCTTGGCGCCTTCGAGCCGCACGACCTCCATCGGCTACGCCCCCGACCCCGACTCGATCCGGTACTCGCCGGTCGGGTCGACCATCGCCACCAGCCGCACGATCGACCCGTCGCCGTGGCGCCAGCGGATCGGGAAGGCCGCGAAGGTGCAGCGCCTGCCGGTGACCCGGTCCAGCTCGCCGCCGACGTTCTCGAAGCCGACGATGCCGTTGCCGAGCAACTGGCGGTGGCACGGCTCCCACTCCGGGAAGTCGTCGCGCGCGTCCCTGCCGGTGTGCTCGCGGTACTCGTCCAGCGCCCACGGCGCCAGCGGTGCGCTCGGCGCCTCGGGGTGCCAGCCGATCGCGGTCGCCAGCGGGTGGTCGAGCGCCTGCTGGTCGACGCCGACCGCCTTGACCCCGCGCTCGCGCAGCCAGACCCCGGCCTCCTTGTAGAGCCCGGGGGAGTAGATGAAGTACTTGCGGGTGTCGGCGTAGTAGTGGTGCCAGCCGGTGTTGATGATCACGAAGTCGCCCGGGCGGATCTCGGGACGGGCGGCCTCGAGGTCCTCCGGGGTGACGACCTCCCACTGCTTCTTGGGGATCGAGACCACCACGCCGGTCCCGAAGAAGTGCTCCAGCGGGATCTCGTCGGCGTAGGGCGTTCCCTCGACCACGTGTGCCGGCGCGTCCAGGTGGGTGGTGCAGTGCATCACCGTGCTCACCCGCTGCGTGAGCACTCCCGATTTGGCGTGGTAGTGGATCCGCTTGATCTCGACGTCGTCGAAGTACGGCCACAGCGGCGCGTTGGCGCCGAAGGTGTGGCTGAGGTCGTAGAACTCCAGGCCCGTGCGCCCGGCGGGGTGCATCGCCCACTCGTCCCGGGGCATCACCGGCGCCGGGTCGCCGCCGGCGTTGGTCGGTCGGGCCATGCGCACCTCGCCTGTCCTGTGTCGTGGTACAGACAACCCACGATGCGGTCCTGGAGCCAGACGACCATCGCAGGCCGGAGCGCAGTTGTCAATCGGCGTGTCAGCCGCGGTTCAGCCGTGCGACGGCAGCGACGCGAACAGCTCGGTGAGCTCGTCGCAGGCCCGCTCCAGCGCCTTGGCGAGCCGCGGCTCGCGGTCGTGGAAGCGCAGCGCGGGAAGCGGGATGGTGAGGGCCGCGCGGCCGCCGGCGCCGTCGGGGATGGTCCGGCCGATGGCGCAGATGCCGGCGGTGTGCTCCTCGCGGTCGAAGGCGGTGCCCTCGGCGCGGATCCGCTCCAGCTCCTCGATCAGCCTGGGCCGGCTGGTGATGGTGTTGGCGGTGAGGCGGGGAAGTCGCGCGGGCAGCAGGTCGCGCACCTGCGCCACCGGCAGCTCGGCCAGCAGCGCCTTGCCGTTGGCGGTGCAGTGCGCCGGGAAGCGCGCGCCGACCGCCGAGACCGCCTGGAGCCGCTGCGGCGCGGCCACCTGGTCGATGAAGATGACGTGGTCGCGGTCCAGCACCGCCAGGTCGACGGTCTCGTTGACGCGCTCGGAAAGGCGCTCCAGGTGGGGGCGAACCTGGAGGCGAAGCTCGCCGAGCGCCGCCGAGGCAAGTCCCGCCAGCCGCGGGCCCAGGCGAACGCCGCCCGCCGCCGACACCGGCACCAGGAAGCGCTCGGTGGTGAGCGCCTTGACGATCCGGTGCACGGTCGAGCGCGGCAGCTCGACCCGCTGGGCGATCTGGGCGAGGCTCAAGCCTCCGGGCGACGCCTCGAGCGCCGCGAGGATCCGCGACGCCCGGGTGATTGCCTGGACCTCCGAGCCGTCGCTCGGCCGCTGGTTCACCGCTCCCCCTTCTGGCACGGCCTGGCGTGCCCACTGGCACGCGCCCGGCGCGTCCGCTTCGCTTGACATGGCTGGGATGGGGACCATAGCGTACCCGTCCACGGGACAAGTGTGCTGCTCTACGAGACAGCCGCCGCAGGTAAGGATGGGGTTGCACGTTCCCAGCGCACACACGCTCGTCGCCGCCCTGATCTCCGGGGTGCTGCTCGGCGGGCTGCTCGCCATCACCGCGCTCGGGCTCTCCCTGGTGCTCGGCGTCATGCGGCTGGTCAACCTGGTCCACGGCGAGCTGGTGATCGCCGGCAGCTACCTGGCCGCGGTGCTGCTCTCGTCGCTCGGGATCGACCCGCTGGCCGGCGTGCTGCTGGTCGCGCCCGCGCTCGGCCTGGTCGCCTATCCGCTGCACAGGGCCCTGCTGCGGCCGCTGCTCGGCAAGGGGCTCCAGGCGCCGCTGCTGACCACCTTCGGGCTCTCGGTGATCGCCCAGAACTTGCTGCTGCTCGGCTTCCACGCCGACACCCGCTCGCTGGCCCGGCCCTACGCGACCGCGCCGCTGCGGCTCGGCGGCTTCGAGGTCCCCGCGATCTACGCGATCTCGTTCGCGGTCGCTCTGGTGGTGGTCGGTGGCGTCCACCTGCTGGTGCGGCGCACGGCGACCGGGCGCGAGATCCGCGCGGCCGCCGAGGACCCGGTCGCGGCCGGCGTGCTCGGAGTCGACGTCGGTCGCGTGTACGCGCGCACCTACGCGATCGCCACCGCCTGCGCCGCCGCCGGCGGGGTGCTGGTCGGGCTGGCGTTCTCGTTCACGCCGACCTCGGGCACCGGCTACCTGCTCAGCGGCTTCGCGGTGGTGGTGCTCGGCGGGCTCGGCAGCGTGCTCGGCACGCTCATCGGCGGCGTCGGCCTCGGCGTGATCGAGAGCCTCGGCGGCGCGCTGTTCGGCGACGGCTACCGGGACCTGATCGGGCTGGTGGTGTTCCTCGCCTTCCTGGCGCTGCGGCCGCGGGGCATCCTCGGGCGGGCGGACCGCTGAGCCGCGTCGAGCTGGAGGGGGGCGGCGCGGCGCTGCCGCTGCACCGCGGGCGCCGGACGGCCACGCTCGCATTGGCGGGCGCGCTGCTGGTCGCGGGCGCGCTGCTGGCGCTGGCGCCGTCGTGGTCCAGCGAGTACGCCCAGCAGGTCGGCTTCCGGATGCTCGAGTACGCGGCGCTGGGGCAGGCGTGGAACCTGCTCGCCGGCTACGGCGGCATGGTCTCGCTCGGGTCGGCCGCGTTCATCGGCATCGGCGCCTACACCACCGCCGTGCTGACCAACCACGGCCTCGGGCTGGTCGAGGGGATGGCGGTGTCCGGCGTCTTCGCCGCCGTGTTCGCCGCGGCCGTGAGCCCGGCGCTGTTCCGCCTGCGGGGCCTGTACTTCACCATCGGCACGCTGGCGCTGGCCGAGGCGCTGCGCCTGTTCATGGTCAACTACAACGGGCTCGGCGGGAACATCGGCATCTTTCTCAAGAGCGCCGCGCCGACCACCGCCACGCTGTACTGGCTCGCCCTCGGCGTGGCCGCGCTGGCGACCGGCCTGGTCGCGCTGGTGCTGCGGACGCGGCTGGCGATCAGCCTCCGGGCGGTCCGCGACGACGAGGACGTCGCCAGGCAGATGGGCCTGGTGTCGTTCCGCACCAAGCTGTTGGCGTTCACCCTGGCCGCGTTCGTGATGGGCGTGGTGGGCGGCCTCCAGGCGGGCAAGCTGTCGCAGATCGAGCCGTACGGCTCCTTCGGCCTCCAGTGGACCGTCGACGTCGTCACCGTGGCGCTGATCGGCGGGCTCGGCACCCTGCCCGGGCCGCTGATCGGCGCGGTTTTCACGGTCGCGCTGGCCGAGTGGCTGAACGCCTACCCGTCGCTGCACCTGGCGATCACCGGGGCGATCGTGATCGTGGTGGTGCGCTTCGCGCCCGAGGGGCTCTGGGGCCTGCTGCGGCGGGGCTGGGCCCGGCTGCGCCCGGCGGAGGGCGGGCCCGTGAGCCCCGCCGGAGCCCCGCCGGGAGCCCGGTCGTGAGCGCGGTCATGAGCCCGGTCGTGAGCGCGCCCCGGCCGCTGCTGGAGATCGCGGGGCTCACCAGGCGGTTCGGCGGCGTCACCGCGCTCGACGGTCTGGACCTTGTGGTCGGGCGCGGCGAGACGCTCGGCGTGATCGGGCCCAACGGCGCCGGCAAGAGCACCCTGGTCGGCCTGATCAGCGGCGCGCTCCGCGCCGACGGCGGCAGCATCCTGCTCGACGGTACCGAGCTGACCAGGCTGCGCGCGCCGGCCAGGGCGCGGCTCGGCATCGGCCGCACCCACCAGGTGCCCCGGCCGTTCGCGCGCATGACCGTGCTCGAGAACCTGCTGATCGGCGAGCTCCAGGGGGCGCGGGTGCGGACCATGGGCGAGGCGCGGGCGGCGGCGCTGGAGGTCCTGGCCCGCACCGGCCTCGACGACGTCGCCACCGAGCCGGCTGGGTCGCTGCCGCTGCTGCGCCTGAAGCGGCTGGAGTTGGCCCGCGCGTTGGCGCTGCGGCCCCGGTTGCTGCTGCTGGACGAGATCGGCGCCGGCCTGATCGAGTCGGAGCTCAAGGAGCTGATCGCGCTGATCCGCTCGCTTCGCGAGGAGGTCGAGGCGATCCTGGTGATCGAGCACGTGGTCGAGGTGATCCAGGCCTGCTCCGACCGGGTCGCCGTGCTCGACTGGGGCAGGAAGCTGGTCGAGGGCACCCCCGCGGCGGTCCTCCGCGACCCCGAGGTGGTCGCCGTCTACCTCGGCACCACGGCGGTCGGTCCCCCGGCACCGGCGCCGTTGCCGCCCGCGTCGCCCGCGTCGCCCGCGTCGCCCGCGTCGCCCCCGGTTCCCGTGGCACAGCCCGCGGCGCCGCCCGCCGCGCCGCGCCCCGTGCCCGCCGGGCCGGAGCCCACGGCGGCGCCCGTCCAGCCCGCGCGACCCTCCTCGACCCCCGAGCCGCTGCTGCGACTGGAGTCGGTGGCCGTGCGCTACGGGGCGGTGAGGGCGCTGCAGGAGGTGAGCGTGGAGGTCGGGCGGGGCGAGATCGTCACCCTGCTCGGGGCCAACGGGGCTGGCAAGACCACCACCGCTCGGGCTGTCAGCGGGATGGTGCCGCTGTCCGGCGGGGCGGTCTGGTACCGGAGCGAGCGCATCGACGGGCGCCGGCCCGACCAGGTCGCGGCCGCCGGCGTGGCGCACTGCCTCGAAGGCCGCCACGTCTTCGCCGACCTCACCGTCGAGGAGAACCTCGACCTCGGCGGCCGCTCGGCGCCCGACCGGGGCGAGCTGCGGCGGCGGCGCGACCGCGTCTACGACCTGTTCCCGATCCTCGCCGAGCGGCGCGGGCTCTCCGGGGCGCTGCTGTCCGGCGGCCAGCAGCAGATGCTGGCGATCGGGCGCGCGCTGATGGCAGCGCCCGAGCTGGTCATCTTCGACGAGATCTCGCTCGGCCTGGCCCCCGTGGTGGTCGACCGGCTCTACCGGGCGCTCGCCGAGGTCAACGCCGGCGGGGTCGCGATGCTGGTGATCGAGCAGAACGTGGAGCGCGGCCTGGCGCTCGCGGACCGCGCCTACGTGCTCGAGAAGGGCCGGGTCGCGCTCGCCGGCCCGCCCGCGGCGATCCGCGACGACCCGCGCCTGCTCGCCCTCTACGTCGGATAGCGGGGGCGAGGTCCAGAGCGCGATCGGCGATCGCTCAGTCGGCCTCGAGCTGGTTCAGGATGTCGCCGAGGATCTCCGGGGTCCGGTCCGGAGGATCGGCGCGGACGCAGATGTTCTCCATCACGTGGAGGTACTGCCGCACGTCCTCGCGCTTGTCGAGATACATCGCGCCGGTCAGGTACTCCAGATAGACCACGTCGGGGAGGTCGACCTCGGCGAACCGGAGCATGCTGAAGGCGCCCACCATCGCCGGGTGCGCGCCGGCGTCGAACGGCAGCACCTGGAGGGTGACGTTGGGCAGCTTGGTGGCGTCGATCAGCCGCTCCAACTGGATCCGCATCACGTCCGGGCTGCCGCCGATCGGCCGGCGCAGCGCCGCCTCGTCGACCACCGCCCACAGCCTCGGCGCGTCTGGATTGGTCAGCAGCGCCTGGCGCGCGACTCTGAGCTGGACGCGGCGCTCGATGTCCTCGGGCCGCTCGTCGAGCGCGCCGCCCATCACCGCGCGGGCGTACTCGTCGGTCTGGAGCAGCCCGGGCACGAACTGGCCCTCGTATTCTCGGATCAGGCTGGCCGCCTGCTCCAGGTCGACGTAGGCGCGGAACCACTGGGGCAGGACGTCGCCGTAGTCGTGCCACCAGCCCTGCTGGTTGGCATCGAGCGCCATGCCGACCACCGCGGCGATCTCGCCGGGATCGGAGACGCCGTAGAGGCGGAGCAGGTCGACGATGTCCCGCTCCTTGAAGCCCACCTGGCCGTTTTCGAGCCGGTGGATCTTCCACTCGGAGGCGCGGATCGCCTCGCCGGCCGCTTCCCGCGAGATGCCCGCTTCGGTTCGCAGTCGCCGCAGCCGCACGCCCACCAGCATGCGGCGTACGGTCGGACCGCCGGCCCCCGATTGCGCCATGACCACAGCCTACCTTGCCGGATGGTCACGCACCGCGCGCAGTTTGGCTGGTTCGCGTCAGGATCCGGTCGGTTTCGTACCAAACGTCTCGACCGCAACCTCACCGTTGGTGCTCGGATCGCCCGTGACGACCGGGCCACTCGGCCCACCCGGCCCACCCGAGCCACCCGGACCACCCGGACCACCCGGAGCCGCGGGACGGCCTGGGCCGGTCCGCAGCGGGACCTCCTTGAGGAACAGCGAGACTACGAACGCCACCACGATGAACGGCACGCCGACCAGGAAGACGTCGTCGAGCGCGTTGGTGAAGGCGCCGAGGACGAGGTTCTTGACCGGCCCGACGAGTCGCTGGATCGCCTGCACGTCGTTGGCGTCCACACCGCCCGCGCCGCCGGCCCCCGGCTGGATGCCCGCCTTGGCGAACTCCTGGGTGAGGTAGTGGGCGAGCCGGCTGGACAGCACCGCGCCGAACACCGCCGCGCCGATCGAGCCGCCCATCTGCCGGAAGAAGGTCGCCGAGCTGGTCGCCGCGCCCATGTCGCGGAACTCCACCGCGTTCTGGATCGCGGTCACGATCGTCTGGAGGGTGAAGCCGAGACCGGCGCCGAACAGGTACTCGTACAGCGCCACCTGCCAGAACGGGGTGTCCACCGCGAGCTGCGCCAGCAGGAACATCGAGAAGCACAGCACCACGCTGCCGATGATCGGGTAGACCTTGTAGCGGCCGGTGCGGGTGATCAGCTGACCAGAGCCGATCGAGGTGGTGAAGATCCCGATGATCGCCGGCAACAGCGCCAGGCCCGAGGCGGTCGGTGACAGGCCCTTGACCGCCTGGAGGTAGATCGGCAGGAAGATGATCGCGCCGAACATCGCCACGCCCGCCAGGAACCCGTAGAGGTTGCCGACGCTGAACACCGGGTTGCGGAACAGGCGCATCGGGATGATCGGCTCGGAGCCGCGCAGCTCGATCAGCACGAACAGCGCCGACAGCACCAGGAAGCCGGCGAGCAGGGCGAGCGCGAGCGGCTCGGTCCAGCCGAACTCGTTGCCGCGCCAGTCCAGGTACAGCAGCAGGCAGGCGACCGCGGCGACGATGGTGGCGGCGCCGAGGTAGTCGATCCGGTGCTGGCGCCGGGTGACCGGCATCCGTAGCACCACCGAGGTGATCACCAGCGCCGCCAGGCCCACCGGCAGGTTGATGTAGAAGATCCAGCGCCAGCCCGGGCCGTCGGTGAACCAGCCGCCGAGCAGCGGCCCGGCGACGCTGGAGACGCCGAAGACCGCGCCGAAGTAGCCCTGGTAGCGGCCGCGCTCCCTGGGCGGGATCACGTCGCCGATGATGCTCAGCGCGATCGCGAACAGCCCGCCGCCACCGATGCCCTGGAGGGCCCGGAAGCCGATCAGCTGGGTCATGTCCTGGCTGAGGCCCGACAGCGCCGAGCCGATCAGGAAGATCCCGATCGCGACCTGGAAGATCAGCCGCCGTCCGTAGAGGTCGGAGATCTTACCCCACAGCGGGGTGGCGGCGGTCGAGGTCAGCAGGTAGGCGGTGACGACCCAGGAGAGCCGGTCGAGGCCGCCGAGGTCGCTCACGATCCGGGGCAGCGCCGTGCCGACGATGCCCTGGTCGAGGGCCGCGAGCAGCATGCCCGCCATGACCCCGAAAAGGATCACCAGGATCTGGCGGTGTGAGAAGTATTGCGGGCCTTCTCCATCGGCGACGCCGGCCCCGTCGGGGCCGGCCGCCGCAACGGGGGGAACGTCGTCGGCGGGTGTGGTCATCGACTCCTCGATTCTGTGGCCAGCCGGTCGATGCTCTGGGCCAGCCTGGTCATGAGCGTCTCGAGCTGCTCGCGGTCCGCCCGGCTCCAGTCGGCGGTGGCCGCGTCCATCAGGGCGCCGCGTTCGCGCCTGCTCGCCTCGAGGATGGCGCGGCCGCGGTCGGTCAGCCGCACCCGGGTCGCCCTGCGGTCGCCGGGGTCGTCGGCCCGGCTGAGGTAACCCTCGTCCTCGAGGTTGCGGATGTGCCTGCTTACCGTGGAGGAGTCCAGGTCCATGCACTTGGCCAGCTCGGAGACGCGCAGCGGCTCGTGCGCCTCGACGTGGTGGAGGACGTAGACGGAGGCCGGGTCGATGCGGCCGTCGACGCGCGGCTTCAGCCGCCGGGCGACGGTGATCAGGGCGACGGCCAGTCGCTGCCCGGTGGTGTCTTCAGATCGGTCGGTTCGCATTGGCACCGGGTGACTGTGCCATGGATGCATGCGCCATGCAACTATCAGTCCTGTGCGTGGCCGTCGCCTCCCTTGGGCGGGTCCCCGGTGGTGGCCGGCGCGGTCTGGAGCCGGGGGCGACGCGCCTGCGTCGGGACGGGGCCGGTGGGCATCCACTGCTCCTCGGCGAGCGGCACCGCGCCGCTCCGAACCACCCCGAGCGACAGCGTCTGCCGCGGCAGGAGAAGGTCCAGCAGCCAGTCGGTGGCGATCCGGACCCGGTTCGACGGGATCGCCAGCAGGTGGTAGCCCCGGGTCACCGCCTTGGCGGGCAGCCCGGCGAGCGGCACGCCCAGCGGGTTCGCCGCGGCGTCCGCGTCGGCGAGGTCGACCACGAAGCCGAGGTCGTGGTGGCGGTAGGGGCGGCGCTGGCCGTGGCCGAGCGAGGCCGCCAGGTTGCGCGCGGCCCGCCTGCCCTGGCGCTCGGCATGCTGGGCGGTCATCGGGGTGATCTCACCCGGGCGGGTGAGGTCGGGGACCGCGGCGGCGTCCCCACACGCGAACAGCTCGGGGCGGCCGGGGACGTTCAGGAACTCGTCGACCGCCAGCCTGCCCTTGCGGGTGGGCAGGCCGATGGTCTCGACCAGCGGGTCGGGCCGCACGCCGACGCACCAGATCAGCGACCGGGTCCTGACGAACTCGCCGGTCGACAGCCGGACGCCGTCGGCGGTCGCCTCCGAGACGGTGGTCTTGGTGTGGATCTCCATGCCGCGCTCGGTGAGCACCCGCTCCGCGGTCCGCGAGAGCCGCTCGTCGAGCTCGGGCAGCACCCGGGGCGCGAGGTCGACCAGCAGCCAGCGCAGCCGCTGCCGGCGCATGCCGGGGCGCCGCTTGGCGACGTCTCTGGTGAACAGCTGCCCGTGGGCGGCGACCTCGGTGCCGGTGTAGCCGGCGCCGACCACCACGAAGGTGCAGCGCGCCTCGCGCTCGGCAGGGTCGTCGCTCGCGTCGGCCAGCTCGATCTGGCGGACCAGGTGGTCGCGCAGGTACATCGCCTCGGCGATGCTGCGGAAGCCGTGGGCGTGCTCGGCAACCCCCGGGATCGGCAGCAGCTTGTTGACGCTGCCGATCGAGAGCAGCAGCCGGTCGTAGGAGAGCTCGCGGCGGTTCCCCTCGGGGTCGACCAGGCTGACCCGCCTGGCGTCCAGGTCGACCTCGTCCACGCTGCCGAGGATGATCTGCACGCCGGGGCAGTTGCCGGCCAGCGGCACCGAGACCGTGCGCGGGTCGAGGATGCCCGAGGCCACCTCGGGCAGCAGCGGGGTGTAGAGGAAATAGTCGGTGGCGTTGATCAGCACCACCTCGATGGTCCCGCCGCTCTGCCGGTTCAGCCGGCCGAGGCACCTGGCGGCATGGAACCCGGCGAAGCCGGCTCCGACGATCACCACGCGCTGCCTGGGAGCTTGACCGGACACGGCGACCTCCATCGGTTGCTCGGACTGCTCGGGACTGGCTCGGCACTGCTGGGACGGGTTCCCCGCTCAGCGGGTCAGCAGTCCGGCGTCCAGCACCAGGGTGCTGCCCGTGACGTATCGCGCCTGGTCGGAGGCGACGAACAGGACGGCTTCGGCGACGTCCCGCGGCTCGATCCATGGTACCGGCAGCAGGTTGCCGGCCGAGCGCTCGGCGATCTCCTCGGGCGTGCTGCCCTCCATCATCGCCAGCCCGTCGTTCATCGGCGTGTTCACGCCGGTGGGGCAGAGCGCGACCACCCGGATGCCGTGCGGCGCGAGCTCGATCGCCCACGACTTGGTCAATCCCATCACGCCCCACTTCGAGGCCGCGTAATGGCTGAGCCGCGCCATCCCGCGCAGTCCGGCGACCGAGCAGTTGTTCACGATCACGCCGGAGCGCCGCTCGATCATTCCGGGGATCACCTTGCTGGCGACCACCCAGGTGCCCTTCAGGTTGATGTCGATCATGGCGTCCCAGGCGTCCTCGGAGAGCTCGTGGGCGAGCCCGTAGCCGCAGATGCCGGCGTTGTTGAACAGCACGTCGACGCCGCCCAGCCGCGCGGTGGTCGCCTCGACCGCCGCCGCCACCGCCGTGGCGTCGCGCACGTCCGCCTCGAAGGTCAGGCAGGCCGATCCCAGGGCCTCGCACTCCTCGCGGAGGCTCTCCAGCTCTCCGGGCGAGCCCATCGGGTAGGTCGGCCAGGGCAGGGGCCTGGCCAGGTCCAGCGCGGCGACCGCGGCGCCCTCGCGCGCGAACGCGATCGCGGCGGCGCGGCCCTGGCCGTGGGCCGCGCCGGTCACCAGCGCGACCCGTCCCTCGAAGCGCCTCACCGCCGGCTCACCGCGCGACCCTCCGCCGGTACGGCTCCAGGTACCCGTCGAGGTCGACCCGCAGGGCGTTGTTGACCACGTTGGTGGCGATCATCAGCGCGCCGAAGGCGGTCAGGTCGACGATCTCGACCGGCGTGAGGATGGCTGCGAGCCGACCGTACAGCTCGTCCGAGACCTGGTTGGCGTCGGTGGCCAGCTGCACGCCGTAGTCCACCACCACCCGCTCGCGCTCGTCGAGCGCCAGCGCGTCCGGGTCCTCGCCGGACTCGACCATGATCCGCCGGAAGAAGGTCGAGCAGATCAGGCAGTCGGTCCTGGCCGAGATCGCGTGGGCGAACAGCGTGGTCGCCCGCTCGCCGAGGAACGGCGCCACCCGGTCCCGGAGCGGGTACCAGGTCATCAGCGCGTGGAGGGCGGTGCTCGAGTGGGCAAGCGTGCGCTTCATGTTGGTGAGCCGCCCGTTGGCGGCCAGCTGCCGGTCGAGCTCGGCGCGCGCCTCGGGCTCGGCCTGGGACGGCTCGAGCGGTTCGATCCGGGGCATGCTGCCTCCTCGTCATCAGAGCTCGTGGCCCGCGCCGCCCGCCAGGGTTGGCGACGCGGGCCACATCATGCGCCCGATGGGCCTACAGGGGGTGGAGCCCGCGGCGCATCGCCATGCCGAGGCTGTTGTCGGCCGCGTCGCGGCTCGACAGTGAGCGGAGCTCGAAGCGGTCCTCGATGGTCGACAGGATCGACACGGTGTCGTACTGGGTGTGGTCGACCGCCGCGCGCTGCGGGAGGCGGTCGGAGAGCAGCATCGCCGGGATGCGCGTCCCCGGTCCCCAGACGTCCGAGACACCGGGGGCGGTCGGCGGCGGCACGTGGTCCCACTGGCCGCCGAACTCGTCGTAGGTGACCACCACCAAGGTCGAGGACCAGTCGCGCTTGTCGGCCTGGATCGCCCTGATGAGGTCGACGAGGTGCTGGTCGCCGGCGGTGACGTTGGTGTAGCCGGGGTGCTCGTTCTCCTCGCCGACCGGCTTGACGAACGAGACCGCTGGCAGCTGCCCCGCCCGCAGGTCGGCCAGGAAGTCCTGCTCGTCCTTCAGGTGACCGCGGCCGGGCTGGCCGGGGCCGTAGCCGTCGTAGTAGTTGAACGGCTGGTGGTGGAACTGGAACAGCACGTTGGGGCAGTTGGGGAAGGTGGCGCCGGCCCAGGTGTCCGGGTCGGAGCAGGTCGCGCCGTTGCCGTTGGTCCAGCCGCGGCCGCCGACGTTGCCCGCGGCGTTGTCCCAGCCGCCCGAGTACCAGTTCCAGGAGATGCCCTTGGCCGACAGCAGGTCGCCGACGTTGCTGTTGTGCGAGGGCGGCAGCTGCCTGGCGGCCGGGGTGCCCGGCTGGAACGGCTGGAACGGCGGCTGGATGGTGTTGACCGCCCAGTCGCCGCAGACCGTGCCCGGCGGCGGCGTGGGCGCGCCCGCCGGCGGGGCGCAGCGGCCACTGGCGTCGGCGGCCTCGGTCAGCGCGCCGTCCTTGACTCCGCCCGGCGCCGGCCACACCGGGCCGGAGTGCAGCGGGTAGGTGTTGTTGGGATGGCCGTCGGTGCCGACGATCGAGTGCAGGTCGTTGCCGCTGCCGTCGCTCGGGGTGGGGCCCTCGAACTTCGGGGTCTGCGCCGAGATCAGCCACTGGTGGTTGAGGAACGAGCCGCCGAAGGCGCCCTGGAAGAAGCGGTCGGCGATCACGTAGTTCGGCGAGTGCTTGTCGCCGTTGAGGAACTTGAACAACGGCAGCATCCGGGTGTCGTAGAAGCCCTGGGTCAGGCCGACCGCGTCGCTGCCGACCGAGTAGCGGTCCATCTTGCCGCCGTCGATCTGGTAGGGCTCCTGGTAGAAGCGGTGGACCAGGTCGCGGGTGCAGCCGCCCGTCTCGCCGCTGCCCTTGGGGACGCCGTTGGCGGGCCCGAAGGGGGCGGCGGGGTTGGCGTCGAAGCAGGTGGTGTCCCGCGGCGTGATGAACTTGCCGATGTCGAAGACCTGGTTGGGGAAGTGGCTGTTGAACGCCGCCGGCGGGTTGGTGCTACAGCCCGGCTCCAGGCCGCCGTTGGGCGCCGGGTCGGCCGAGGTGGTCAGGTTGACGTCCTTCTGGAGCAGGCAGTCGAACGGCTGCCCGTTCTGGTCGACCTGGGTCTGCCTCGGCGTCCGCGCCGGGTCGGCGGCGAGCCCGTCGACGCCCGGCCACTGGCCCCAGAGGTTGTCGAACGAGTGGTTCTCCTCGTAGATCACCACGATGTGCTTGATGCCGGCCAGCGGGTCGTGCCCGCCCCCGCCGGAATCGGCCGCCGCCGGCGACGCAACCATTGCGGTCGCCAGCAGCAGCAACGTCCCGAAGGTGAAGGTCAGTGATCGCCGCATTCCGCTCCTCCCTGGCGCTTGGGGCGACGTGCCGCGAGTCGGGACGATATGCCCGGAGGCGCAGGGCGTCCAGAGATGGCGGGCGGGGATGGTCGCGTTATCGTCGCGGTTGGCGAAGCTGTACATGGTTGCCCGAACCGAGCGGAGGCGAGCGATGGCGGAGCGTGGCGGCGAAGGGCTGGCGGGGACCGGGACGGCGTCGGGGGAAGGGATCGAGCGCGCGCTGGCGGCGGTGAGCGCCGAACGGATCGCGGCGCGCATCGAGGCGCTGGCCGCGATCGGGCGCGACCCCGTCGAGGGCCTCACCCGGCTCGCGTTCACCGCCGAGGAGCAGCGCGCGCGGGAGCTGGTGCGCTCGTGGCTCGAGCCGCTCGGCTACCGCTGCGAGCAGGACGACGCCGGCAATCTCCACTGCCTGACCGGCGCTGAGCCGCGGGTCCTGGTGGGCTCCCACCTCGACACGGTCCCGCGCGGGGGAGCCTACGACGGCGCGCTCGGCGTGGTCGCCGCCGCCGAGGTGGCCGAGGCGCTGCACGCCGCGCGGGCCGGCCTGCCGTTGCACGCGGTCGCCTGGACCGGCGAGGAGGGGGTGCGCTTCGGCACCGCGCTGTTCGGCAGCGCGGCCGCATCCGGGCTGCTGTCGGACGACGACTGGCGGCGCCGCGACCGCGACGGCGCCAGCGCCGCCGAGGCGGCCGCCGCGCTGCTCGGCCGCGAGATCGACCCGGCGTCGCCGCGGCTCCGCGACGGCGCGGTCAGCGCCTATCTGGAGCTGCACATCGAGCAGGGGTCGCGGCTGGAGCGCCTCGGCATCCCGCTCGCCGTGGTGAGCGCGATCGTCGGCCTCTACCACGGCACGGTCACCGTCCTCGGCCGCGCGGACCACGCCGGCGCGGCGCCGATGGGCGAGCGCAAGGACGCGCTGGCCGCCGCCGCCGAGTGCGTGCTCGCGGTCGAGGAGGTCTCGGCCGCCGCGGCCGGCGGCGCGATCGCGACCGTCGGCGAGCTGCACGTGCTGCCCGGCGCCAAGAACGTCGTCCCCGGCTCGGTGAGCTTCTCCCTGGACGTGCGCTCCGTTTCGGCGCGGCGGCGGTCGGACCTCGTGGCCGCGATCCGCGACCGCATCGAGCGGGTCGCGGCCCGCCGCGGCGTCGAGGTGGCGATCGAGGGCATCGGCGAGTCGGCGGAGATTCCGATGACCGACACGGTCGCCGGCGCGCTGGCCGCCGGCTGCGAGCGGGTCGGCGTCGCCGCGCCGCGCCTGGAGAGCTTCGCCGGCCACGACGCCCAGAACCTCGCCGCCGCCGGGATCCCGACCGGGATGCTGTTCGTGCGCTCCACCAACGGCAGCCACAACCCCTTCGAGCACGCCGACGCCGGCGACGCCGCCCTGGGCGCCAAGGCGTTGCTGCTCGCCTGCGCCGCGCTGTAGGGGCGGCGGCGGAACCGCCGCCCACGACGGTCGGTCAGCGGTTGGCCGCCCTCGCCCGCTGGCGCCGGCCCGGCAGCAGCCTGGCGAGCACCGCGATCGCGGGCGCCAGCGCGGCGCCCGCCGCCACGATCGCCGCGCCGGGCGTCGCCAGCGTCGCGATCAGCCCGATCGCCGGGCCGCCGAGCGTCTCGCCGACCGCGTCCGCCTGACCGATGGTCGACAGCACGGTCGCCCGCACCGAGGGCTCGATCATCGGCACCACCCAGGCGTCGTAGAGCGGGTCCCTGAGCCCGCGCGCGGCGCCGTAGGCGAGGTACGCGGCCACCGCGGGACCGAAGCCCGTGGCCGCACCGAACACGGCCAGGCCCACAGCCTCGATCGCGGTGAGGACCACCAGCAGCCGGCACAGCGCGGCGGGGTCGGTGGCGTCGATCCTCCGCCGCACCGGCGCGATCACCGCCGCGCCGATCGCCAGCGAGACGACCTGGATGATCCCGAACCAGGTGACCGCCGAGAGCCGCACCGCCGGGAAGCCGACCTCGCGGAGCAGGTGCAGCTCCCAGAGCCGGTCGATCCCTTCGGTGGAAGCCCCCGCGAGCACCGCCACAGCCAGCAGGGCCAGCAGCACGCGGTCGCTCCGCGCGACCGACAGGCCGCTCCCCGCGGTCCTGGCGAGCCGGCGCCAGGTGGCGCGCCCCTCCCCCTCGCCTTCGCCCTCGCCTTCGCCTTCGCTCTGGGCGTGGGCCCCGTCGCCGTTGCCGGAGGCCTTGGCGTGGGGGAAGCCGGTCTCCGGCATGGCGGCGATCAGCCAGCCGCCCATGGCGACCTGGATGGCGCCGCCGGCGATCAGCGGCAGGCCGAGCCCGAGGTTGGCCAGCGCGACCGCCAGGCCGATGCCGGCGGCGGCCGCGACGCGCCGGTACTGGGCGGCGTGCAGGAACAGCGGTCCGGCGGCGCGGTCGCCGACCTCGCCGGCCAGCCAGGCGGCGGTGGCGCCGCTGGTGAAGGTCTCGCCGACGCCCCAGAGCGCCTGGCTGGCCAGCAGCGCGGGGAACCAGGGGATGGCCCCCGTGAGCACCAGGGCGACGCCCATCACCACGGTGCCGATGATCACCGACAGGCGCCGGCCGGCGGTGTCGGCGACCACGCCGGTCGGGATCTCGAAGAGGAAGATGCTCGCCTCCATGATCGTGCCGAGCAGCACGAGCTGGAGGGCGCCCAGATGGGCGACGTTGATGAGGTAGACGGCCGCGGTGGTCCAGGTGGTGGTTTGCAGCAGCGCGGTGACGCTCTCCAGCGTCAGGTAGACGACGCGCGCGTCGCGGGTTCGCATGATGTCCCTCGCCGGGTGATCGGACCGTGATCGAACTGATCGACGGTGATCGACGGTGGTCGACGGTGGTCGACGTGGTTGGTCGCACGACCACCCGGCGCGGCTACGGGCGCACGCCAAAATTGGCGGCGCTCGAGGCCGTCAGCGGGAACGGAACCGGTGTGTGGCTGCTATGCGGATCGAAGTGCCCCGGCAGCACCGAGCGGTCGTAGTTCGGCGATGCTGCTGGCTGGCAACGGGAACCCCCGGGATTGGCGCGGCGTCCTTGCTCTGCTCAGCGTCGCAGGTTGAGGCACCGAAGGTCCAGGGATTTCCCGGTCTCGCGGGTTAGGATCCGCCGCATGGAGACCTGGGACGCGATCAGGGCGCGGCGCAACGTCCGCCAGTACGACGACCGGCCGATCGACGACGACCACCTCGACCGGATCCTCGAAGCCGGCAGGCGCTCACCGTCGTCGACCAACCGGCAGCGTTGGGACTTCGTGGTCTGCACCGACCGAGATCAGCTCAGGAAGCTGTCGCGGGTGTGGCGCGGCGCCGGACACGTGTCCGCGTCGGCGGCGACCGTCGGCCTGCTGAGCCCGATCGCCGAGGACGTCCGCACCCGGTCGTCGATCGACTACGACCTCGGCCAGGTGACCATGAGCATGATGCTCGCCGCCGCGGACCTCGGGATCGGCAGCGGGCACGCCTCGGTGGCGGATCAGGACCTGGCGCGGCAGATCCTCGGCCACCCCAGGGACCGCCGCCTCGCCTACCTGATCGCGCTCGGCTACCCGGCGGGGCGGCCGCTGGCGCCGATCCGCCGGCCCGACCGCCGTCCCTTCAACCAGGTCGTCCACCGCGGCCATTGGTAGTCCCGTGGTAGTCGCGGCCCGGGCCCGCTCGGCCCGTGCGGGCCCGGGCGGGCCCGTCCGGCCGTCCCGGCCCGACCGGGCTCAGAACGGGATGTGGATGAACGGCGAGCTGTAGTCGCCGGCCCTGGCGAGCACCGCCTCGGCGTCGGCCACCGGCATCACGCCGACCTGCTCGGCCGCCTCGATCATCAGCGGCAGCAGGTGGATGTCGCCCGGCGTGGCGATGCCGGTCGCCTCCTCGTGCGAGAGCGCCCAGACGGCCGCCGCGGTGACCCGCTCCTGGTCGTCGAACGGCTCGTACCAGGTCTGGTAGGGCCGCGAGCCGTTCGGCCAGTTCCGCCGCGAGATCGTCTTGATGAGCATCAGGCCGGCGCCCTGGGCGCGGACCTCACCCACCAGCTCCTCGTAGTTGCCCATGTAGGCGGGGTCGAGACCGAGCACGTAGTTGAGCGGCGAGAGCACGGTGTCGAAGGGGAAGCGCCGCAACGCCTCGGCGTGGGTCGCGGGGGCGTGGTTGCCGTGCCCGGTGATGCCGATCGCGCGCGCCAGGCCCTCGTCGCGCGCCCGCACGGCCGCCTCGAGCGCGCCGCCGGCTCCGGTGACGCGATCGAGCTCGCTGCGGTCGCCGACCGCGTGAAGCTGGATCAGGTCGACGTGGTCGGTCTGGAGCCGCTCCAGGCTGTGGTTGATCTCCGCCCAGGCGCTGTCTGCGTCCCGCTTGCCGGTCTTGGTGGCCAGGAAGACGTCGTCCCTGATCCGCGGCATCCACGGCCCCAGCCGCAGCTCGGCGTCCCCGTAGCCCGCGGCCACGTCGAAGTGGTTGATGCCGGCGTCCAGCGCCTGCTGGATGGACCGGTCGGCGACCTCCTGGGTGACGCTGGCGAGGGCGGCTGCCCCGTAGATCAGCACGGTGCTCTGGTGGCCGGTCCGGCCCAGTCGGCGCTGCTGCACGACGATCCCCCTCGTGGTCACGACGGTGTGGTCTCGCGTGGTCTCACATGGTGCACGCATGGGCGCCGCGGCTCCAGGGGCACCGGCGGGCGGCCGGGCGACGGGCCGGGCGACGGCTATGCCCGCAGGCGCGCGTTCTCGAGCGCGGCGACCGCCATCTCCGAGCCGGACAGCTTCACCCGGGCGGCGTCCTTCCTGCCCGTCACGTAGAGCAGGATCTCGCCGGGCGCGCCGGTGATGGTCGCCTCGGGAAAGCCCTTGCGGAGGACGGCATCGCGCCCGTCCGGCGTCTCGCCGTGCACCCCGAAGCCGCGCAGCGGCCGGAGGTACCTGCGCGCGCCGATCCGCAGCATCCGCCAGAGCGCCGCGTCGAGCTCGGGGTCGAGCTGTCGCGGTTCGAGCCCGTTCGCCCGCCGGGCGTCCTCGAGGTGCACGAAGTACTCCAGGACGTTGACGGCGATCATCGGCCGCAGCCGCCAGAAGCCGTGCGGCCCGGCGCGAAGCCAGTCGATGATCCGTTGGTAGCCGCCGGCCTTGGCCGCGTCCATGCGACGGCGGTTCAGCCGCGCGAACGGCCCCGGCACGGCGATCCCGGCCGCCGCGAGCGGCTCGCGCTCGCGGACCATCAGGTGTGCCGCCAGGTCGGCGGTCGTCCAGCCCTCGCAGAGGGTCGGCGCGTCGGGTCCGAGCTTGGTGAGCGTGTCGCAGAGGTCCTGGCGCTCCGCGCGCAAGAGGGTACTCGAGTCCATGATCCCCGATTGTAACGTCAGGTAACCCCGTGACGTCGCCGGCAACGGCGGCCGGCGGGGGCCTGGAGGCGACACCGGCACAGCAGGTTTCGGCGTGGACGTTTCGAGGGTCGGTTACGAGGTAACAGGCGGGCACGGACACCGTCAACCGAAAGGTGACCCGTATCGTGCTCACCATTACCACGGAAGCGGCGCAGGCCATCAACGCGATCGTGGGGTCCTCGCCCATGCCCGAGGGCGGCCTGAAGATCACCGCGAAGCCGGTGACCGACAGCGAGTCGACGCTGGAGCTCTCGGTCGTCGAGGCGCCGGCCGACACCGACCGGGTGATCGAGGACCAGGGCACCCGCGTCTTCCTCGAGCAGCTGGCCTCGGACTACCTCGAAGACAAGGTGCTCGACGCCGAGGTCGAGGGGGAGCAGATCCGCTTCACGCTCCAGGACCAGGGCCCGGCCAGCATGGGAGGCCAGAACCCGGCGCAGAACTGAGGCGCCAATGAGATGGGGGGAGGCTTTCGCCTCCCCCCAAACCACGCCGGCCGGCGGGCAGCCCGGCGAGGACCGCGCAGCGGAGCGCTCTTGACCCTGGGGGAGCGGCCGCCCCCCACATTGATCGGGTACCTTGTTCGCCATGGCGACTCGGAAGCTCGTCCTCGAGGTTGCCGGCCGCGAGGTCACGATTACGAACCCGGACAAGGTGTACTTCAGCCGAACGGGTCATACCAAGCTGGACCTGGTCAACTACTACCTCACGGTGGCCGAGGGCGCGCTGCGCGGGGCCGGCGCCCGCCCGATGGCGCTGAAACGCTTCGTGAACGGCGCCGACGGCGAGGCCTTCTTCCAGAAGCGCGCCCCGACCTCCCGCCCCGACTGGATCGAGACCGTCGAGCTGCGCTTCCCGTCGGGCCGGTCCGCCGACGAGGTCGTGCTCAACGATCCCGCCGGTCTCGCATGGGTGGTCAACCTCGGCTGCATCGACCTGAACCCGCACCCGGTCAGGGCGACCGACCTCGACCATCCCGACGAGCTGCGGGTCGACCTCGACCCGGTGCCCGGCGTGGAGTGGCCGCAGATCCGCGACGTGGCGCTGATCACCCGCGACGTGCTCGAAGAGTTCGGGCTGGTTGCGTGGCCGAAGACCTCGGGCTCGCGGGGCATACACGTCTACTGCCGGATCGAGCCGCGCTGGGGCTTCAGCGAGGTCCGGCGGGCGGCGGTCGCGCTCGCCCGCGAGGTCGAGCGTCAGGCGCCCGACCTGGCGACCAGCCGCTGGTGGAAGGAGGAGCGCCACGGCGTCTTCCTCGACTACAACCAGAACGCCAAGGACCGCACGGTCGCCTCGGCGTTCTCGGTGCGGCCGCTGCCCGACGCGCGGGTGTCGACCACCCTGACCTGGGACGAGGTCCCCACCTGCCAACCCGAGGCGTTCACGATCGACACCGTCAAGCGGCGCTTCGACGAGGTCGGGGACCCGTGGCGCGGGATCGACGAGGCGGTCGGCTCGCTGGAGCCGCTGCTTGAGCTGGCGGACCAGCACGAGTCGGTCGGCTTCGAGGACGCCCCGTGGCCGCCGCACTTCACCAAGCAGGCCGGCGAGGCAGGGCGGGTGCAGCCGTCGAAGCGGCGCCAGGGCAAGGCTGGCCGGGGCGGGATCGTGCCGCCGCCCGCGCCGGGCAAGGCCAGCGGGCCGACCGGCCGGCGCCGGACCACCATGCCGCTGATCGAGATCGCCAGGGCGGCCACCCGCGAGGAGGCCATGGACGGCCTGGAGCGCTGGAAGGCCAGGCACGGCGAGGCCTGGAACCTCCTGGAGCCCGCCGACGTGCTGGTCGACTCGATGCGCGGCCGCAGCTCGGTGTGGTTCCGCATCCGGCTGAACCTGCGCAACGTGCCGGAGGAGGAGCGACCGGAGCAGGAGCCGCTGGAGGTCGACTACGACCCCTGGATCGGCGTGCCCGACCCGCGGGCCACGCCGGGAGGGGCCGGCTAGCGACGCCGCCGCGACGCGGCCACCAAGCCCACGGGCGACGCGGCGACAAAGCGACGAAGCGACGTGGCTACGCGGTCGGCCCGAGCACCTGGCGGCCGTCGATCCAGGCGGTCTCGACCCTGGAGCGGACGTCGAGCGGGTCGCCCGACCAGACGCACAGGGTCGCCGCCTTGCCCGGTCCCAGCGACCCGAGCTGGTCGTCGACGCCGAGCACCCGAGCCGGCGTGATCGTGACCGCCCGCAGCGCGACCTCCGGTTCGAGCCCCTCCTTGACGGCGAGCGCCGCCTGCACGTGCAGGAAGTGGACCGGCACCACCGGGTGGTCGGTGATGATGCCGATCTCGACCCCGGCGGCCGCCAGCCGTCCCGGGTTGGCGAGCGAGCGGCGGCGCAGCTCGACCTTGGACCGCGAGGTCAGCAGCGGCCCGATCAGCACCGGCACGCCGCGCTCGGCGATACGGTCGGCCAGCAGCGCGGCCTCGGTGCCGTGGTCGATCACCAGGCGGTAGCCGAACTCGTCGGCGAGCCGCAGCGCGGTGGCGATGTCGTCGGCGCGGTGGCAGTGCTGCCGCCACGGGATCTGGCGGCGCAGCACCATCGCCAGCGCCTCCCAGCGCAGGTCCCGCTCGACCGGCTCGCCGTTGCCGCGCTCCAGCTTGTCCAGGTAGTTGGCGGTCTTGACGAAGCTCTCGCGGATCACCGCCGCGGTGCCGAGCCGGGTGGAGGGGAACTCCTTGCGCTCGCCGTAGACCCGCTTGGGGTTCTCACCCAGCGCGGACTTGAGGCCGCTGGGAGCGCGCAGCACCATCTCGTCCACCGTGCGGCCGGCGCAGCGCACCGCCACGGTCTGGCCGCCGATCGGGTTGCCCGAGCCCGGGTTGACGTTGACGGTCAGCACGCCGCCGGCGATCGCGTCCTGGAAACCGAGGTCCTCGGGGTTGATGGCGTCCAGCGCCCGCACGTGCGGGGTGACCGGGTTGGTCATCTCGTTGGTGTCCTGACCGGCCCAGCCCTCGGCCTCCTCGTGGACGCCGAGGTGGACGTGCGCGTCGACCATGCCCGGCATGATCACCTTGCCGGCGGCGTCGTAGCGGTCGACGCCTTCGGGAACGGCGAGGTCCGGACCGAGGGCGGTGATCTTGCCGTTCTCGATCAGGATCGCGCCGCCTTCGAAGGGCGAGCCCTCGATGGGGAGCACCCGCCCGCCGACGATGGCCAACCGTGCCGTGCCAGTAGTCGCTTCCAACGCCGTCTCTCCTGTCACCCAGCCTGGCCGCCCCCGAGTGGAGTTGCCCTCCAGCTAAGTGAAGCAGGCATCGTCCAGCCCCGGCGAGCGATACGACGGATTCGTACGGTATTCGGGTGAGTCGATCAGGTTTTGGAGGAGACCCTTCGGGAGAGCCGAGCGGTTTGGACTGGGTCAGCTGCGGCCGTCCGGTCTGGCCCGTGCCGTAACCGTGACCCCGACGCGCCCGGTCTCCACCCATCCGAGCCTGTTTCGTGTCGTTGCCCGCGCAGCATGGAGCTCAGATGCTCATCGCGGACAAGGGGAGAACGATGTCGCGCTCGAGGCTTGCCATCGCGGCGCTCGCGGTGGTGGCGGTGGCGGCCGGAGGAGTCGCGGCCGGCATGTACAGCAGCACCCGCGGCCCAGCCGCCGCCACCGCAACGACCGTCGCCACGCCGCCGCCGACCACCGCCGGCGCGCCCGCATCGCCGGTCTCGACCACCGGGCCGGCCGGGGCGAGCGCCGGCCAGACCACCACGACCGGGCCGCGCGCGGCCGCGACCCAGATCAGCGCCGGCAAGATCTCAGATCCCGCCAAGGCCGCCGCGCACCTGTTCGACGCCTGGCAGACCATCGACCACGAGAGCGCCCTGGAGTTCGCCTCGGCGGCCGCGGTGCGGACGATGTTCGCCATCGACACGTACCCGCGGCCGCGGTTCAGCGGCTGCGAGCCCGGCGGCGGGGGCTTCGACTGCCGTTACCGCTATGCGAACGCCAACGGCATCCTGCTGCTCGACCTGCGGGTCACCGGTGGCGCATCGGCCGGGTACCGGGTCGTCTCGGTGACCACGCCGCTGCGGTTCTCGGACCCGGCGTCCTCGGCCAAGCACCTGCTCGACAGCTGGCGCGCCGGCGACCGCGCCGCCGCGCTCGGCGCCGCCTCGCCCGATGCGGTCGACACGATGTGGCGTGTGGCGGACCGGGCGCACCCGCCGAAGCCGGGCAAGTGCGTTCTCGACGCCGCCGACCACAGCTACGACTGCTTCGACGCGATCCCGTCTGGCTCGTTGGCGATGCGGCTGACCGGCGGCGCCTCCGCCGGCTGGGTCGTCGCCTCGGTGGCCCCGGTGGTCGACTGAGCGACTGAGCTGTTCGCGAGCCCTTCGCGCGCGTGACCTTCGGGATCAGGGCGCCACGCTGAAGCGGAGCACGGCGCCGATGCCGTCGCTGGGCGCGTCCTCGGTCTCCGGGTCGAGCACGCGCACGGCGGCGCCGGTCCCGATCGCGGCGCGGACGGCGGCGTCGGTCAGCGGGGCCTCGGCCGGCTCGGCGACTCCCAGCTCGGTCAGCAGGTCGCGGTCCGTCGAGAGCAGCTCCGGGCGGTCGCCGACCCAGGCGGTGCGGTCGTCGCCGGCCCGGTCCACCAGCAGGAGGGTGTCGACCTGGCTCATGCTGAGCGCCTCGAGCGTGGGCGCGACCCCGTCGCTGGCGCGGTCGCGCTGGCCGCGCTCCTGGTCGAAGCGGTCGAGCAGGGCGCGGGTGTCGCCGGCGACGGTGGCCTCCACCAGCCGGTCGGCCTCGGCGAGCACCTCATCGATCGACCCCAGCTCGCCGCCGACCACCTGGAGCAGCTCCAGGACCCGCTTGGGCGACTCGTCGCGCAGGAGCTGGACCGCGCGCACCTCGCCGGCGACGGCCACGAACCTCGGGCGCTCCTGGTCGACCACCTTGACGAGGGCGTTGGCCACCTGGGCGGCGTTGCGCTCCCAGAGAACCTCGGCCTTGTGCTGGTAACGGGGCTGCGACCAGCCGCCGGGCGACGACCGGTGGAGGTGCGGGCCCGCCTGGCCGGTGACCTCGGTCTCGGCCGGCCGCTCGAAGGCCTCGGGCTCCGCCGCCCGCGATGCGATCTCCGCCGCGGCGCGGGACGCGAGCACCGCGACGTGCGGGACCAGCGTCTGCGCCTGTCGGAGCAGCGGCAGCAGCCACGGCAGCCTGCCCCAGCGCGTCACGGTCTCGCGGTCGTACGGCGGCGGCAGCGGCAGGTGGCGGGCCAGCACGACGCCCCGCTTCGCCGAGGCGATCACGGCCAGCGTGCCTGGGCTCCTGGGCGCGGCCTCGATCAGCTCGTCGACCGGGTCGAGCAGGGGTGCCGGCGCCCCCTCGCGCTCCAGGTCGCGGCGGATGCTCTTCCACTGGAGGTGCTCGAACATCCCGACTCTGGGCCCGGCCTGCTCGACGGGGCCGGTGCCGATGTACGCCGACAGGTACGGTCCGGGCGCCTCGATGGTCCGGCTCAGCTCTTGGGCGATCATCGACCGGGGCTTCCCCGCGTACGGCGGCGCTAAGCGCCGAGCGCTCCATAGGGAATCAGCCGATCGGGACCTCGCCGAAGACCTCCTGGATGCGGCGAAGCTCGCGCAGCCGGGGCTCGGTCTCGCCGCCGACCCAGCGGCTCACGGTTTTGACCGAGACGCCGAGCTGGCGCGCGGCCGCCTCCTGCGAGAGGCCCTCGCGCTTGAGCACCGCCGCCATCCATGCCGCGAACGAGGCCTGCGAACGCGCCTCCGCGGCCTCGCCGGCGCACGCGTCGGAGGCCGGCATGGGCGGCACCGCCGGCAGGTCGGCGGCGTTGGCCGGCGAGCGGAGGATGTCGACCTCGACCGCCTCGGGAAAGATCCTGAAGGAGACCTGGATGAAGGCCCCGTCGGGGCTGGCCGCGTCGAGCAGCGCCTGCGCCACGGCGTGCTGGAGGTCGCGGGTGTCGTCGGGGCTCAGCGGCGAGTCGGCGAGGTTGCGGCGCACGAAATCCCGGATGTCAGGGATCGAGGAAGGTCGGGCTGGGAAGCTCTTGGAGAGCACCACGATGGGATGGACGACGATCGGCCCATCCTGAGTGCTGCCGTGCCCAGCGACCAACCTGTCGATCCTCCTCGAGCCCGGAGGCCCGCGGCTCGCCCCTCAGCCCGGCCAGCTCGGCGGCTTCGGACGATTGTATCCATGCACGAAGCCAGCGCCCACGAGTTTCACACAAATCGGGAAGTGCGCGGCGAACTGTCGGGACAGTGTCCGGACAGATGTGACTTGAATTCTGAAGGGACTTGGGAGGATGCTTCGCCGAGCATCCGACCCTAAACGCGCGATCTCCCCGGAGGTCTCCGATGACGCGACGTCTGTCGGCAGGCGGGACCCGGGTCGAGGACGCTCTCAGAGCGGCCGCCGCAAGGCGGACACTCCCCGCGAAGCTGCTCGCCGATGACGCGGGCCGGGTCGCCAGAGCCTGCTACGACATGGCGGTGCGCTTCCACGGCGGGGGACGGCTGGTGGTGTTCGGCGGCGGGGCAGCCGCCACCGACGCGCAGCATATCGCGGTCGAGTTCGTCCATCCGGTGATCGTCGGCAAGCGCGCCCTACCGGCGTTCTCGCTCGCCAACGACGTGCCCACCCTGACCGGCGTGGCCGCCCGGGAGGGCTTCTCCGAGGTGTTCGCGCACCAGCTCCGCTACCTCGGCGACCGCCGCGACATCGCGCTGGCGGTCTCGGCCGACGGCAACTGCGGCCACGTGCTGCGCGGCCTCGAGACGGCCAACGACCTAGGCATGCTGACGATCGCCCTGACCGGCGGCGACGGCGGCAAGATCGCGCCGAGCCCGGCGGTCGACCACGCCTTCACCGTCCACTCCGACGACGCCGAGGTCGTCAAGGAGGTCCAGGTCACCACCTACCACATCCTCTGGGAGCTGGTGCACGTGTTCTTCGAGCAGCCCGGCCTGCTGGACCCGGAGCTGGTCCGGTGATCGGCGAGCCGCTGCCGCTCGGGGGGTCGCAGCCGCCGCGGCGCGTTCCGGAGTGCCACGACGACGTCTGCATCACCTGCTCGGACGAGGCCGTGCAGGTCACCGTCGTCGAGCTGCTCGGCGACGACCTCGCCCTGGTCGACACCGGCGTCAGCCGGGAGGAGGTCAGCATCGCGCTGGTGGACGCCGGCGTCGGCGACGTCGTGCTGGTCCACGCCAAGGAGGCGATCGGGGTGGTGCGCGGCTGATGCCGGACGAGCGGGAATCCCCCCAGGCTTCCCCCCAGGCTTCCTCCCACGAGCCCCCTTCGCGGGACCCCGAGCCGATGGAGTCGCTGTACCCCTTCCTGTACGCCGGCCATGCCGACCTCGATGGCGTGCTCGCCGAGGTCCGCGCCTCCACCGCCGCCAAGGCGCGGGAGATCGTCGAGCTTCGGGAGGAATGCCTGCGGGTGCACCACGACCGCCTGATCGAGTGCGCCACGGCGATGGCCGAGCGCGCCGCGGCCGGCGGCAGGCTGTTTGCCTTCGGCAACGGCGGCAGCTCCACCGACGCCCAGGACCTGGCGTCGCTGTTCATGCACCCGCCCGCCGGCAACCGGCCGCTGCCCGCCTTCTGCCTCACCGGCGACGTGGCCGTGGTCACCGCGCTCTCGAATGACATCGGCTTCGAGGTCGTGTTCGCCCGCCAGCTCGCCGCCTTCGCGGCCGCCGGCGACGTCGCCGTCGGCCTGTCGACCAGCGGGAACTCCGACAACCTCGTGCGGGCCTTCGAGCAGGCGAGCCGCATCGGCCTGCTGACGATCGGGCTGGCCGGCTACGAGGGCGGGCGGATGGCCGAGCTCGACACCATCGACCACCTCTTCGTGGTCCCGTCCACATCGGTTCACCGGATCCAGGAAGCGCAGACCACCCTCTACCACGTCTTGTGGGAACTCATGCAAGCGGCGCTTTCGGACGATGTTCCGAGCAGCCACGCCACTTCGTAACCAGCACGAGTGCGGCGTAACCGGGAGCAACCGGGAGGTTGAGTGCCATGGCGCAGGACGAGGACCAGCCGATCCACATCCTCTGGATCAACGCGGGGCTGAGCTGTGACGGGGACTCGGTGGCGCTGACCGCCGCCACCCAGCCGAGCATCGAGGAGATCGCGCTCGGCGCATTGCCTGGACTGCCGAAGGTCGCCGTGCACTGGCCCTTGATCGACTACGAGTCCGGTCCGGACCAGGGCGCCGACACCTTCATCGAGTGGTTCCACCGCGCCGACCGGGGCGAGGTGGAGCCGTTCGTGCTGGTGGTCGAGGGGTCGATCCCCAACGAGGCGATCAAGCGCGAGGGCTACTGGGCCGCCTTCGGGAACAACCCGGCGACCGGGCAGCCGATGACCACCTCCGAGTGGGTCGACCGCCTGGCGCCCAAGGCGCTCGCGGTGCTGGCGGCCGGCACCTGCGCGACCTACGGCGGCATCCACGCGATGGCCGGCAACCCCACCGGCGCGATGGGCGTGCCCGACTACCTCGGCTGGAGCTGGAAGTCCAAGGCCGGCATCCCGATCGTGTGCGTGCCGGGTTGCCCGATCCAGCCGGACAACCTCTCCGAGACGATCCTGTACCTGCTCTACCAGGCCGCCGGACAGGCGCCGATGATCCCGCTCGACGAGCAGCTGCGCCCGACCTGGCTGTTCGGCGCGACCGTCCACGAGGGCTGCGACCGAGGCGGCTACTACGAGCAGGGCGAGTTCGCGCTCGAGTACGGCTCGCCGAAGTGCCTGGTCAAGCTCGGCTGCTGGGGGCCGGTCGTCAAGTGCAACGTCCCCAAGCGGGGCTGGATGAACGGCATCGGCGGCTGCCCCAACGTGGGCGGCATCTGCATCGCCTGCACCATGCCCGGGTTCCCGGACAAGTTCATGCCGTTCATGGACGAGCCCCCCGGCAGCAAGGTCTCCTCCGCCGCCAGCGGGATGTACGGCACGGTGATCCGCGCGCTGCGAAAGGTCACCGAGAAGACGGTCGATGAAGAGCCCAAGTGGCGCAAGACGGGCACCGAGCTGACCACCGGCTACCGGCCAGAGTGGTAGGGGAGGCTGGCAATGGCGACGACGACGACGCCGGACAGAGCCGCCGGCAAGGAAGGTGCCGGCAACCTGGTCGAGATGGCCTGGGATCCCATCACCAGGATTGTCGGGAGCCTCGGCATCTACACCAAGATCGACTTCGACCAGAAGAAGGTCGCCGAGTGCTACTCGACCTCGTCGATCTTCCGCGGCTACAGCATCTTCATGAAGGGCAAGGACCCCCGGGACGCGCACTTCATCACCAGCCGCATCTGCGGGATCTGCGGTGACAACCACGCGACCTGCTCGGTCTACACCCAGAACATGGCCTATGGGGTGCGGCCCCCACACCTCGGCGAGTGGATCATCAACCTCGGCGAGGCCGCCGAGTACATGTTCGACCACAACATCTTCCAGGAGAACCTGGTCGGGGTCGACTACTGCGAGCGGATGGTCCGCGAGACCAACCCCGGCGTCCTCCAGCAGGCCGAGCGGACCGAGGCACCCCACGCCGCCGACCACGGCTACCGCACGATCGCCGACATCATGCGCTCGCTGAACCCGCTCGAGGGCGAGTTCTACCGCGAGGCGCTCCAGGTCAGCCGCTCCACCCGCGAGATGTTCTGCCTGATGGAGGGCAGGCACGTCCACCCCTCCACGCTCTACCCGGGCGGCGTCGGCACGGTCGCCACCGTGCAGCTGTTCACCGACTACCTGACCCGGCTGATGCGCTACGTCGAGTTCATGAAGCGGGTCGTCCCCATGCACGACGACCTCTTCGACTTCTTCTACCAGGCGCTGCCCGGCTACGAGGAGGTCGGCCGCCGGCGGGTGATGCTGGGCTGCTGGGGCGCGCTCAACGACCCCGAGTACTGCGACTTCCAGTACGCCAACATGACCGACTGGGGCCGCAAGATGTTCGTGACCCCGGGCATCGTCATCGACGGCAAGCTGGTCACCAACGACCTGGTCAAGATCAACCTCGGCATCCGGATCCTGCTCGGCAGCTCCTACTACGAGGACTGGGAGGACCAGGAGCTGTTCGTGAGCCGGGACCCGCTCGGCAACCCGGTCGACCGCAGGCACCCCTGGAACCAGCACACCATCCCCAGGCCCCAGAAGCGCGACTTCGACGACAAGTACAGCTGGGTGATGTCGCCGCGCTGGTTCGACGGCACCAACCACCTGGCGCTCGACACCGGCGGCGGGCCGATCGCGCGGCTGTGGTCGACCGCGCTCGCCGGTCTGGTCGACATCGGCTACGTCAAGGCGACCGGGCACAGCGTGCAGATCAACCTGCCGCGCTCGGCGACCAAGCCGGAGACGACCTTCGAGTGGAAGATCCCCAAGTGGTCGAACGCGCTGGAGCGCAACCGCGCCCGGACCTACTTCCAGGCGTACGCGGCGGCGGCGGCGATCCACTTCGTCGAGCAGGCGCTGAAGGAGGTCCGCGCCGGCCACACCCAGACCTGGCAGCCGTTCGAGGTGCCCGACGAGACCGCGAGCTGCGGCTTCACCGAGGCGGTCCGCGGCGTGCTCTCGCACCACATGGTCATCCGCGGCGGCAGGATCGCCAACTACCACCCGTACCCGCCGACCCCGTGGAACGCCAGCGTGCGCGACTCCTTCGGCACGCCGGGCCCCTACGAGGACGCGGTCCAGAACACGCCCATCTTCGAGGAGAACCCACCTGATCGGTTCAAGGGAATCGACATCATGCGTACCGTGCGTAGCTTCGACCCCTGCCTTCCCTGCGGCGTCCACATGTACCTGGGCGGCGGCAAGGTCCTGAAGACGATGCACTCGCCGACGCTGCTCAACGGCACCTCGTAGGCGGCGGGATGGGAGAAGCGCGGAACCTCCGCGAGGTCGGCTCGGGGATCGAGCGGCTGCTCGACGAGCTCGGCGCCGAAGCCGACCCCGCGGTGCGAAGCAAGGCCGAGGAGCTGGTCCGACTGCTCGTCGACTTCTACGGCGCCGCCCTCGGCCGGGTCGTCGAGCTGGCGGACCAGGGCCTGCTGGAGCGGTTGGCCGACGACGAGCTGGTCGCGAGCCTGCTGATCCTCCACGACCTGCACCCGCTCGACACCAAGGCCAGAGTCGAGCGGGCGCTGGAGCGGGTGCGGCCCTACCTCGGCTCGCACGCCGGTGGCGTCGAGCTGCTCGGCATCGACGACCGGGGCGTGGTCCACCTGCGGCTGCAGGGGACCTGCAACGGCTGCCAGGCCTCGACCCTGACGGTGAAGCTGTCGATCGAGCGCGCGATCGAGGAGGCCGCTCCAGAGCTGCGCGGGGTCGAGGTCGAGGGCATGGTCGAGGAGCCGCCGGCGGCGGAGGCCGGCTCGGGGCTGCTCCAGATCCAGCCGTACAACCCCGAGCGGGCCCAGGTCCACGAGGCCCCCGGACCGTGCCCGGTCCCGGAGGAGGGGCGATGACCGTGTCCGGCCTGCGCCGCTTCACGGAGCGTCCCGAGCGTCCGGAGCGTCCGGAGCCCCGGCCGGCCGGCGAGCGCTGCGAGCTGTGCGGCAACCCGATCGGCGAGCCGCACAGCCACGTGGTGAACCTGACCAGGCGCAACATCCTCTGCACCTGCCGCGCCTGCTACCTGCTGTTCACCCACCAGGGCGCGGCACAGGGCCGCTACCGCGCGGTCCCGGACCGCTACCTGCACGACCCGTCGTTCCAGCTCTCCGAGGGGCGGTGGGACGCGCTCGGGATCCCGGTTGGCATGGCCTTCTTCTTCCGCAACTCCTCGCTGGACCGGATCCTGGCGTTCTATCCGAGCCCGGCCGGCGCGACCGAGTCGGAGCTGCCGGCGGCGGCGTGGGAGGAGCTGATCGAGGGCAGCGCCGAGCTGGCGACCATGGAGCCCGATGTCGAGGCGCTGCTGGTCCGGCGCCACGGCGACGCGTTCGAGTCCTATCTGGTCCCGATCGACGTCTGCTACGAGCTGGTCGGCCTGGTGCGGCTGCACTGGCGCGGCTTCGACGGCGGCGAGCAGGCGCGGCGCGCGATCGACGAGCACTTCGAGCGCCTCCGCGCCCGCAGCCGCCCGTTCGGCCGCGGGAACAAAGGCGCCCCGGCCGCCCCGGGCGACCAGCGCGCCCCGGGCGCCCCGGGCGACCCGGGCGACCAGGGCGACCACGGCGATCGGGGAGGAGCGCCGTGACCGAGCTCAGCTTCGACTGCGCCGGCGTGCGCGCGGAGCGCTACGCGGCGGCGCCGACCCTGCGCATCCGGCTGCGGATCTCGGAGAGCAGCGGCGCGGACGTCCACGCGATGGCGCTCCGCTGCCAGATCCGCATCGAGCCGAACCGCCGCCGCTACTCCGACGCCGAGGCCGAGCGGCTGCTCGACCTGTTCGGCGAGCGCTCCCGCTGGGGCGAGACGCTCAAGCCGATGCACTTCGCCGAGCTGTCGGTCATGGTCCCCGGCTTCGAGGGCGGCACCGAGGTCGAGCTCGCGGTGCCGTGCACCTACGACTTCGAGGTCGCCTCGGCCAAGTACCTCCACGGGGTCGAGGAGGGCGCGGTCCCGCTGTTGCTGCTGTTCAGCGGCACGGTCTTCACCAAGGGGCCGGGCGGCGTGGCGGTCGAGCGGGTGCCGTGGGACAAGGAGGCCGCCTGCTCCCTGCCGGTGGCGGTCTGGCGCGAGGCGATGGACCTGTACTTCCCGGGGACCGCCTGGATCCGGGTGCGCCGGGACACGCTCGACGCGCTGCAACGCTTCAAGTCGCGCAGGGCGCTGCCGACCTGGGACGACGCCATCGGCGCGCTGATCGAAGGTGCTGAGGAGTCCACAGGATGAACGCGACCGGTTTCGACACCGCCCGCAAGGTGGCGGACGCGATCCTCTATGAGGGATACCTGCTCTACCCCTACCGGGCGTCGTCGCGGAAGAACCAGGCCCGCTGGCAGTTCGGCGTGCTGGTGCCGAAGGCGTGGGCCGAGGTCGACGGCTCCGAGCCGTCCTGGAGCCAGACCGAGTGCCTGCTCGAGCCG
>JBEDUQ010000432.1:0-2726 GCA_040414855.1 Actinomycetota bacterium | reverse complement strand
ACCGAGCCCGACGGGCGGATGATCCTGCCCTACCACCCATACACGGCCGGCTCGAAGCAGCCGGTGCCGGTGGGGACGGTGACGCGCTTCGACATCGAGATCCGGCCCACGTTCGCCGACCTCGCCGCCGGGCACCGGCTGCGGCTGAACCTGACCACGTCGGATCTCCCGACGCTGCTCCCGACCGAGACCGACGCCACGAACCTGATCGGCGGCGTCTACCAGGTCCAGCGCAACCAGGCGGCGGCTTCGTACGTCGAGGCGTTGAGCGGGCCGGCGGCGGAGGTGGCACCGTGAGGTACCGCATCGCGGGTCTCCTGGTTGGGCTGGGCCTCGCTCTTGTGTGCGCGGGACCCTCGATGGGTGCGGCCGCACCGTGCAGCGGGTCGGTGGCGGGTGGCGATTGGCCGATGTACGGCCACGACGTCGCGAACACCCGCACGCAACCGGACGAGCACGGCATAGGCACGGCATCGGCCGCGAACCTCACGCCGGCCTGGGTGTTCTCGACCGGCTCGACGGGCGACTCGAGCCAGCTCACGACCACGCCGGTTGTGTCGGACGGGTGCGTGTTCATCGGCTCGTTCAACGGCTACGTGTATGGGCTCGACGCGAGCACGGGTCACGTCGTTTGGCAGCGCAAGCTCGATGCCCCCGATCCAGGGTCGGGCGGCGTGATCGTAGGCGCCGCCGCGGTGTACGGACGCGAGGTGATCTTCCTGGTCAACGAGTTCAATGCGCCGTACGCGATCGCGCTCGACCGCTCGACGGGCGCGGTGATCTGGAAGAGCGCCGCGTTCGCTCCGGAGCTCTCGACCTCGGCGGCCCAGGACGGCTCCTACACCAACGCCAGCCCGATCATCGCGGGCCACTTCGTGGTCGCGGGCTACTCACCGCCGGAGGGCGATTCGACGGCGAGCGGAGGGTTTTCGCTGATCGATGCCAGTTCGGGGGCCGTGGTCAAGACCACCCCGACGATCTCGGCCGCCGATCAGGGTCAGGGCTACGCGGGGGGCGGGCTCTGGAGCACGCCGGCCTATGACCCAAGTGCGGAGTACCTGTACTGGGGCGCCGGCAACCCGTCGAGCAAGAACAAGCAGAGTCCCGACACCGACGCGATCCTGAAGATCGACCTGGACCAGGCCCGGTCGACGTTTGGACAGATCGTCGCCGCCTATCCCGGCAACGTCGACCAGTACGCGAGCGCGCTGCAGGCGCTCACCCAGACGCCGGCCTGCCAGGTGTCCGCCGACCCGTCGGTGCCCGACCCGCTCGACGACCCGGTCTGCGGCCAGCTCGACCTCGACTTCGGCGCCGCGGCCAACCTGTTCAAGACGAGCACCGGCACCGAGCTGGTCGGCGATCTCCAGAAGTCCGGCGTCTATCACGTGGCCAATGCGGCCACGATGAAGCCGGCATGGACCGCGCTGGTCGGCGCCTCGTGCCAGGCCTGCAACGCCGCCTCGACCGCGGTATCCGGCGGGTCGGTGTTCGGGGTCGGCACGCCGGGCGGGATGATGTTCTCGCTCGCGGGCGACAGCGGTGCCACGAACTGGGCGGCGCCGGTCGGCGACGGGATCCACTACGAGTCGACCAGCGCGGCCGACGGCGTGGTGTGGACCGTCGACAGCCAGGCCAACCTGGACGGCTTCGACGCCGCGACCGGAAAGGTGCTGGTGAAGCGGCCGCTGAGCGTCGACGCCGGCGCGCCGATCGTCAACAACACAAGCTCGGGCGTGGCAATCGCCGAGCACTCGCTGTTCGTGGCGGCTGGCGGCGCGGGGTATTCGTCGACCACCGGCTACGTGGTCGCCTACCGCGGCCCGTAGCTCACCACCACTTGCGCTCGCGCGCGAGATCGGTGCCGCGGGTCTTGTCGAGCGAGTCGAGCGAGGCCATGTCGTCGTCGGTCAGCGCGAAATCGAAGATCCGCGCGTTCTCCTCGATCCGCTCGCGATGGGTGGACTTGGGGATCACCGGTATCTCGCGCTGAACACACCAGCGCAGGAGCACCTGGGCCGGCGTGCGCTCGAGCCGCTCGGCGATCCGCCTCACAGTGGCGTCGCCGAGGTGGCGGCCGGTGCCGAGCGGGCTGTAGGCCTCGAGTGCGACGCCGTTCTGCTGGCAATCCTCGAGCAGCGCCCGGCGATACTCGAACGGGCTGAACTGGACCTGGTTGGCGGTCGGCGGGATGCTCGCCACGCCGATCACCTCCTCCAGCTCCTGGACGCTGAAGTTCGAGATGCCGATCGAGCGGGTGTAGCCGAGCTCGCGCGCCTTCTCCATCCCCGGCCAGGCCCAGGTGGGGCCACCCTCGGGCCAGTGGATGATGTACAGGTCGACCTGGTCGACGCCCAGGCGGCGGAGGCTGCGCTCGGCTTCGGCGGCCGGATCGCCCCGGCGCCGCGGATAGAACTTGGTCGTGATGAACACATCCTCGCGCGGGACGCCGCTGTCCCGCAGGGCACGGCCGACGCTCTCCTCGTTGCGATAGGCCTGGGCGGTGTCGATGTGCCGGTAGCCAACCTCGAGAGCCCAGCGGACCGCGTTCACGCAGTCCGGGCCGTCAGGTACCTGCCACACCCCGAGGCCGAGCAGCGGGATCTCGGTGCCGTCGCTCAGCCGGCGGGTCGCGTCGGTCACACGCCCACCCGGTCGTGGGCTGGACGCCATCCGATGGCGGGGGCGATCTCCTTTGCGATGGTCTCCAGGAGGCGCGCGTTGTA
>JBEDUQ010000431.1:0-15947 GCA_040414855.1 Actinomycetota bacterium | reverse complement strand
CCGCCCCAGTTGCTCCAGGCGGCGGCCCGCGGGATGGCCGAGGAGGGCGCGGCCGTCGGCGACCCGACCATGGGCGGCGGCAACCGCGACGCGCGCGACACCTGCCACGTCGACGTGGCCGACCGCTTCGGCAACATGGTCGCCTGCACGCCGAGCGGCGGCTGGCTCCACAGCTCGCCGGTGATCCCCGAGCTCGGGTTCTGCCTCGGCACCCGCGGCCAGATGTTCTGGCTGTCGGAGGGGTTCCCGAACTCGCTGGCCGGCGGCAAGCGGCCGCGCACCACCCTGTCGCCGAGCATGGCGCTACGCGACGGGCGGCCGTGGCTCGCCTTCGGCACGCCCGGCGGCGACCAGCAGGACCAGTGGACGCTGAACTGGTTCCTTTCGTACCTGCACTTCGGCCTCGACCTCCAGGAGGCGATCGACGCGCCGAACTTCCACAGCGAGCACTTCCCCAGCTCGTTCTACCCGCGCTCGGCGCATCCGGGCGTGCTGGTGGCGGAGGACCGGCTCGGCGAGCCGGCGATCGCGGAGCTGCGGGAGCGCGGCCACGAGGTGCGGACGCCGGGTCCATGGACGCTGGGGCGCATCTGCGCCGTCGGCCGCGATCCCGAGACCGGATTCCTCATGGCCGCCGCCAACCCGCGTGGCCGCCAGGGCTACGCGGCGGGACGGTGAGGACTGGCGATGAATGGGCGGGGCGGTGAGAGCCATCTATGAATGGGCGGGGTGGTGATGGCGGCGGATGAACGAGGAGCACCTGCGGATCTGCGCCAGCGCCGAGTGGGCGGAGTACGTGGCCGGCGACCTGCTGCCGTGGGCGAGCAACGGGCTCGACCTCGGCGACGAGGCGCTCGAGGTCGGCGCCGGGCCGGGCCTGGTGACCGACGTGCTCCGCGAGCTGGTCCCGCGGCTGGTCGCGGTCGAGCTCGACCCCGCGCTGGCGACCGCCCTCGGCCGGCGTCTCGACGGCGGCAACGTCGAGGTCGTCAACGCCGACGCGACCGCGCTGCCGTTCGCCGGCGGGCGGTTCTCGTCGATCGCCTGCTTCACGATGCTCCACCACGTGCCGAGCCTGGCGATGCAGGACCGCATGCTGCGTGAGCTGGCCAGGGTGCTGCGGCCAGGGGGCTTCCTGTTCGGCACCGACGGGCTCGACACGCCCGAACGCCGCAAGCTGCACGTCGGCGACGTGTTCGTGCCGGCGCGTCCGGACGAGCTGCCGGCACGGCTGGGCGCGGCCGGCTTCGCCAGCTCCGAGGTGGAGTCCAGAGGCGACCGCTTCCGGTTCCTGGCCACCGCCCCGCGCTGAACCAGGCTCGTCTCGGCGGGGCGGGCTTCACCATCGCTTCGGGCGAAATTCCCTCGCGTTGTCGCAGCGGTCCCCTAGACTCGAACGCATGGCTACAGCAATCCACGCTCAGGACCTCGTCCGCCGGTTCGGCGAGGTGGAAGCGGTGCGCGGCGTCACGCTCGACGTCGAGGAAGGCGAGATCTACGGCTTCCTCGGCCCGAACGGCGCCGGCAAGTCCACCATCGTCCGGATCCTGACCACCTTGCTCGAACCGACCTCCGGGTCCGGATCAGTGCTCGGGCACGACGTCGTGCGCGACCGGACGACCGTGCGGCGCCTGATCGGCGTGGCGCTCCAGGAGGCCGGACTCGACCCCAAGCAGACAGGGCGCGAGCTGCTCACCCTCCAGGCTCGCCTCTATGGACTCCGCGGTACGGTCCAGGCGGAGCAGATCCGCGAGGTGACCGAGCTGGTCGGTCTCACCGACGCGATCGACCGCCGGATCCAGGGCTATTCCGGCGGCATGAAGCGCCGGCTCGACCTGGCCTCCTCGCTGCTCCACCGCCCGCGCGTCCTGTTCCTTGACGAGCCCACCACCGGACTCGACCCGACCTCCCGGACGCTGATGTGGGACCGCATCAGCGAGCTGCGGCGGGACTACGGCGCCACCATCTTCCTCACCACCCAGTACCTCGAAGAGGCGGACCACCTCGCCGACCGGGTCGGGATCATCGCCCGGGGCAAGATCGTCCGCGAGGGCACGCCGGCGGCGCTCAAGGCCGAGGTCGGCTCGGACGTGATCGACATCTCCGTGCGAGACCAGGAAGCCGGCGCGGCCAGGGCCGCGATCCGCGAGATGCAGCGCGACGGCGAGCTGCCGCGGGGCGAGGTCAGAAAGACCGACCCCGGCTACACGCTGTTCGTCCCGGATGGCGCCAGCCACATCGCCGCGCTGGTGCGCGGACTCGACCGGGCGGGTGTGACCACCGGCCCGATCAGCGTCTCGCGCCCCACCCTCGACGACGTCTTCCTGGCCGCCACCGGTGGCCGGCTCCAGGCGTCGGCCGAGGTCGACCCGTCCAGCGACGGCGAGCTCGGCGAGCGCGTCCCGACCCGTCAGGGGGCCTCCCGGTGACCGCCGCGACCGAGGGCATCGGCCGCGGTCCGCTCGACCGCGCCGATGGTCCCCGCACCCTCGCCGCCCCGACCGGCTATCTGTCGGACGTGGTGGCCATGGCCGGCAGGTCGGTCCGCGGGCTGCTGCGCGAGCCCGAGTCGTTCATCCCGGCGCTGATCATTCCGCTGTTCTTCTTCGTGGTACAGCTCGGCGCGCTCGGCAAGGTCGCCGAGGGGGCCTTCGGGATCTCCAACTACGCGGCCTTCCAGCTCCCGGTGGCGGTGCTGTTCGCCGCTGCCAACACCTCTGGCGGCAACGCGCTGGTGCTGGACATCGCCAACGGCTACTGGGACAAGCTGAGCCTGACACCGATCCACCGCTCGGCGATGGTGATCGGCACGCTGATCGGCGAGGTCTTCGCCGTGATCGGCTACAGCGTGCTGCTGATCGCGTTCGGTTGGGCGATCGGCGTGCGCTTCGACGGACCGGAGCCGCTGGGCGCGCTCGGCCTGCTGGCGCTCACGGTCCTGTTCGGTCTCGGGTTCGCGGCCATCAGCGTGGCGGTCGCGCTCGCGACCGGCTCGGTGCGGGCGACGCAATCGACCTTCATCATCTTCTTCCCGCTGCTGTTCCTGACACCGGGGACCCTGCCGCGGGACCTGATGACCGGTTGGTTCAAGACCGCCGTCGCGATCAACCCGGTGACCTACATCCTCGAAGCGGCACGCAGCTTCATCTTCCACGCCCAGGCGGGAACGATCTTCAAGGGTCTCCTGGCCTGCGTGGGCTTCTGCGCCCTCACCTTCCTGCTCACGGTGCTCGGCTTCCGCCGCCGCGCCCGCATGGGCTAGACGCCCGCAAGGGTTCGGCTCCCGGGGAGAGAGGTCGTCCGCTCCGCGGCGCCGGCGGTCGGTGTCCAGACCGCCAGCGCGGTCGCGGGTGGAGGTGGGGAGGTCGGCTCCGGCCAGGGAACGGGCAGGGCGTGCGTTCGGCGGTGGTGCGGCCTGGCTCGCCCGGCCTGGCACGCCCGGCCTGGCTCGGAGCGCGCTACGCGACCGCGCCGGCGATGCCGGTCCGGGGGCGGGCGCTCGGCGCCAGCGGCAGCCGGAGCTCGAAGCGCGCGCCGGAGGTCTCGCGGACCGCGTCGACCGCGAGCAGCTCGCCGCCCTGCGCCCGGGCGAGCTGGCGGGCGATGGTCAGCCCGAGGCCGAGGCCCCGCTGCTCACCGCACCGTCCGTCGTCGAGGCGGGTGAACTGCTCGAAGATCCGCTCGCGCTCGCGCGTCGGGACCCCTGGACCGGCGTCCTCGACCGCCAGTACCGCGATCCGCCCGACCCGCCTGGTCTCGAGCCAGATCGGCGATCCGGCCGGCGTGTACTTGTCGGCGTTGCCGATCAGGTTGTCGAGCACCTCGAGGACCTGGTCCGGGTCGATGTTGACGAGCAGAGGGCCGCCGGCCTCGACCGCGATGGGCCTGCCCGGGTAGGTCAGGCTGGCCACATGCCCCGCCTGGCGGGCGAGGTCGGCGGCGTCGACCAGCTCACGCTCGGTGGCGCCAGGGTCGAGCGTCGCGCGGCGCGGCTCCACGCCGGCGAGCAGCTGGTCGATCATGTTGTTCAGGCGCCTGGCCTGCTGGAGGCCGGTCCTCGCGTAGTCGATGACCTGGCCGAGGCCGAGCTGCGATCCGCGCTGCTCCACCGTGTGGAGCATTGCGGTGATGCTGGCCAGCGGCGTGCGCAGCTCGTGGGCGATGGCGGCGAGCCGTTCGTCGTCGCGCCGGGCGCGCTCGTCGCCGGTTCGCTCGGAATTGCTGGGCCGGCGGGACTGCGGGGGCGGAGGAAGCCCCGCCGGCCCAGACATCTCGGGACGCCTGGCCCCGGGCTGGCTGCCCGGGATACCGGGCCTCGCGGACGGCGTGGGGGTGCCGTCCGCGAGGCCGGCGTCGCGGCCGTTGTGGCGCTCGAGGGAGGCGCGGATGGCCGCCGCCGACCGACGTAGGACACCTGGCCAGCGCGGTCCCGCATCGGGTGCCGGGCCGAGGGGTGTGGTAGCCGGGACCGGCTGCGGTGACCATGGCGGCAGTGCGGCGGCCATCTGCGCATCCCTTTCCTTCTTGCTTCCAGCGGCCGCTGGATCGGGTCGATCAGGTCACGCCCGCCGGCCGGCGGGCGCTGCTCGGCGGAGTCGCCAGGCGGCGAGCGAGAGGGCGACTCCGCCGAGCGTCATGAGTGCGACCCCGCTGTAGAGAAGCGGGGTCGCGCCACCCGCCCCGGTGAAGGGCAGGTTGCACATGGGCATGGTCTTGTCCATGCCGTGGTCGGCGAAGGCGAGCTCCTCGCCGCCAGGCCCCTGGACGGTCAGGTGGACGCCAGCAACCTGGTTGAGCTGGGCGTTCACCGTGGTCTCGAAGGTTCCCGCCGCCGAAGTCACGACGTCCTGGCGCGCAAGCGTGGTGTTGTCGTCGGTATCCACGAGCGTCAGGCGCAGGGTCGCGCGCTCCGGCATGCCGGTGCCGGCGGCCTTGATGCCCGTGCAGGACATGTCGCGCAGCTCGGCGCGGGGGGTCTGCGCGAGGGCCGCGGTCGGCAGCAACAGCAGCAGGGTGGTCACGCTGCCGGCGAGCAGGAACCTGAGCGGTCGCATGCTTTTCCTGCCTTCCTCTCTCCGCCAGGGACGCGGGCCTTCCCGGCGGTCATTCGGTCGTGGGCGGGTGGTCATCGGTCAGCGGGCGGTGGTCTCGGGGACGAACGCTTCGGTCGATGCGCCGCGCCGGAGCCGAACCGAGTCGAGCGCGACGGTGAGGTTTCTGGCCAGGTTCGGGAGCACGACCTCGACGGCCAGCTCGGAGCCTGGCCGGTGGGTGACGTGGGTGACGTCGAGGCGCTGCCAGCTGGTGTCGGGCAGGACCGCCCCGGAGGTGTCGACCGACAGTCGCCGGTCGCCGACGTACTCGACGAGGTTCAGCTCGGCGGTGACGCCGGCACGGTTGGCGCGGACCCATGCGGTCGCGCTGTAGGAATGCCGCGCCTCGGTCCGGGTCGCGTGCCTGGCGCTCACGCCGGGGGAACGGCCGGAGCCGGCCGCGAGACTGAGCGCCAGGCTTCCCTCCCGCGACACCCCGGCCAGGTCGAGCTTGGCTCCGTCGATCGGGCTCCAGCCATCCAGGCCCACTTCGAAGCCCGGGTTGGCGAGGAGGTTGTCGCCGCCCACGGCGGGTGTGCCGGAACCGGGCGCGCCGGAAGCTGACGCGTCCGGAGCCGGCGCCGTGGCGGGGGTACCCGCCGTGGGCGGCGAGCTCGTCGGCCGGGTCGTGGTCTCGGGAGCGAGCGGGGTCTCCGAGGCCGTCGGGGTGCCGTGCCGGGTGACGATCACCGCGAGCAGACCGCCGATGAGGACCGTGACCGCGATCAGGAGCAGCTGGCCGAGCACCGGGACCGACTCGCGCGGCGCGCGGGTCGGCAGGTGCTTCGGGTAGCGGGTGGAGAAGCGCATGCAAGCACCTTCACAGGTGCGGCTAATGGATCTCTAATGGTCTGGCGGGGCCCCGGACCCCGGCGCGGCCCTGGAAATCAGGCGTGGCCCTCGGAGTCGGACGCGGCTCTGGGAGTCAGGCGAGGCCGAGGGCCGCGGCTTCGGCGAGGCGCGCGGCGGCGCCGACCTCGCGGTAGAAGGCGGCGGCGCGCTCCAGGTGCGGCTCCGCCTCGCCGGGGCGCCCGCTGTGGACCGCCTGCCGCGCGGCGGCGAGCAGGGCGCCGGCCTCCTCGGGCCGGGCGCCGATCCGCGCGTACAGCTCGGCCGACCGGGCCGGCTCGCCGGCCACCAACGCCCGCGCGGCCGCCAGCCACGGGGAGGGCGGCACCCCGCGCCGGTCGAGCACCGCCAGCGGGTGGCGGAGCCCGGCCAGGGCGGTGCCGAGGTCGGCGCTGATCTCGGCCCCGAGCACGCTGCCGCCGAGCCCGGCCAGCAGCTCGCCGGTCATGGCTCTGGCCGCGCCCTCCTTGCCCGCGGCCAACAGCGCGCAGGCGCGGAAGGCGCAGGCCGGGTTCAGCGCCATCGGGTCGGCGGTCCGGCGGGCCAGCTCCAGCGCCGCCGACGAGTCCGCCAGCGCGCCTTCGAGGTCGCCGCGCGCCAGCCGGATCCGCCCGCGCCAGACGCGACACTCCCACTCAAGATAATTGCCCTCGGGCGCGGCCGAGGCGACCAGCTCGTCGACCACCGAGACCGCCTGGTCCCAGCGTCCGGTCCAGTAGTGCTCGGCGACCCGCTGGAGCTGGATCGAGCGCAGCGCCCGCATCGACCCGAACCGCTCGGCGAGCTGCGCGGCGGTCGCCCAGCTGGCGAAGCACCGGCGCAGGTCGCCGAGGGCGGCGAGCGCGTAGGCGAGGTTCAGGTGCCAGGAGATCGCCGGCGTGCCCTCGCGCTCGTGGGTGGCGATGGCGGCTTCGAGATCGGCGATCCCGCCGGCGTCGCCGGAATCGACCCTGGCGAGCCCGATGGTGCCGAGCGCGTCGGCCTCCATATCGCGAAGGCCAAGCGCGCGGGCCATGGTCAGCACCTCGCCGGCCGCCTCGCGGGCCTCGCCGTGGCGGTTGGCCATCGCCAGGTGGGCCATGCGCCCCCTGGCGACCGCGGCCTTGACCGGCGACGGCGGCGCCTCGGCGACCAGGGCGCGCGCCCGCTCGAGGTGGGCGGCGCGCTCGCCGCCGCGACCGCTGAGGAACCCCAGCTCGCCGAGCAGCAGCTCCGCCTCGGCCGCCGACTCCCAGCGACCGCTGGCCAGGAACGCCTCGCGGGCGGCGAGCAGCGCGTCCTCGCCGGCGCCCTCGCCGCGGCAGCGCGCCCGCCCCAGGCGCAGCAGCAGGTCGGCGCGACGCGGGTCATGCGCCGGGCACACCCGCAGCGCGTCCATGTAGGAGCGCTTGGCGCCCTCGTAGAGCCCGAGCGCCGCCGCGCGGTCGCCGGCGCCCACCAGCGCGGTGACCGCCCTGGTCTCCAGGCCGGGGACCTGGTCGCCGGCCGCGCGCGACAGCTCCAGCGCGGCGCGGTAGTGGTGGGCGAGCAGGTCGGCACGCTCGCCGACCAGGTCGGCGCCGGCGTCCTCCAGCCAGGTCGCCGCGGCCAGGTGCTTGGCGACCCGGTCGGCGCGGAGGATCTGGTTGTAGGCGACGTCGCGCACCACCACGTGGCGGAAGGCGTAGCGGGCGTGGCCGCTGGCGGCGCCGTTTCGGTCGAGCTGGAGCAGCTCCCTGGCCTCCAGGCGCCGCAGCCGCAGGTCGAGGTCCAGGGGGTCGCGCTCGCCGATGTCGGCGAGCGCGCCGAGCCAGCCGACCGTGCCGAGCACCGCAGCGTCGTGGAGCACGGCCTTCTCGGCCCGCGGCATGCCGTCGAGCCGGGCGGCGATGATCCCGTGGACGGTCTCGGGGAGCGGCAGGGTCGAGCCGGGCGCCGCGGTCAGGTCGGGACCGCGGTCGACGACCATGCGCACGTACTCCTCGGCGAACAGCGGGTTGCCGCCCGCGCGCGCCAGCAGCTCGGGTGCCACCCTCGGCGGCAGCCCGTGGTGATCGAGCAGGGCGGTGAGCAGCATGCCGGTCTCGTGGTCGGAGAGCGGCTCCAGCCGGATGGTTGCCCCGGCCCCCCGCTGGCGGCCCCAGCGGGGCCGGCGCTCCTCCAGCTCCGGGCGCGCGCTGACCAGCACCAGCAGCGGCGCCGCGCCGGCCGGCGGAGCGACCGCGGGATCGACCAAACTCTCGATGAAGTCCAGCAGAGCGGTGTCGGCCCATTGCGCGTCCTCGATCACCAGCGCCAGCGGCCGGTTGGCGGCCATGGCATAGATGAAGCGGCGCCAGACCGCCAGCATCTCCTCGCTGGAGTCGTCGTCGAGGCGCGTCGCCGCCGGGGTCTGGGACCCGCCGACCAGGCGGAGCAGCTGGCCGGTCACCCAGGCGGTCGCCTCGGGGCCGTCCTGGCGGAGCGCCAGGTCGACCGCGTGGCGCAGCTTTCGCTCGGCGTGCTCGGGGCTGTCGCTCTCGAGAATCGCCGCCTCGGCCTTGACCGCCTGGGCGAGTGCGTGGAAGGCCATCGCCCCGCCGTAGTGCGGCGAGCGGCCCTGTCGCCAGGCGACCGGACGCTGGTCGGCGGCGATCCTGGCGGCCAGCTCGCCGAGCAGGCGGGTCTTGCCGATGCCCGGCTCGCCCAGCACGGTCACCAGCCGCGGGATGCCGCTGCCCACCACCGCGGCGACCTGGTCCATGAGGGTGGCGAGCTGGACCGCCCGGCCGACCAGCGGCGGCGCGCTGCGCTCCTGCGGGCCCGGCTGGTCGATGCCTCCGAGGTCGAGCGGGCTCCAGACCGCCGCCGGCTCGCCGCTGCGCAGCGCGACCATCCCGGCGGGCCCGTAGGGGAGCGCGCGCTCGCTGGCGCGCACGGTCCCCTCGGCGACCAGGATGGTGCCGGGTGCCGCGACCTCGAGCAGCCGGGTGCAGCTGGTGACCGGCTCGCCGAGGACCCGCTGCCCGGTGGCGCCGCCGGCGCCCGCCCGGATCAGCGCCCTGCCGGTGGCCACGGTCAGGCGGGTGCGCACCGAGGTCCCCGCGCCCGCCAGCGCACTCCGGATCGCCAGGGCGGCGCGGACCGCGCGCTCGGGGTCGTCGTCGCGGGTGCGGGGGAGCCCGAAGACCGCGAGCACGCGGCCGCCAACCTGCTGCTCGATCGCGCCGCCGTAGCGCTCGACCTCCGCGCGCACGCGGACGAGGTCCTCGGCGAGGCCGCGCTCCACGTCCTCGGGGTCCGGGTCGTTCCAGCTACTGACGGCCTCGTCGATCTCGGCGAGCAGCACGGTCACGAGCTTGCGCTCGGCTGGGCGTGGTGCGGTGCCCTCCGGCGCGGCGGGATCGGCCATGGGACTGCTCCGAAAGCTCCGAACGCTCCAACCGGCTCGGTCACCTCAAGGGTATCTGCTTCCCGCCGGTGTTGTCCGCAAATGCGACGGCGGCGCGCTTGGTGCGAGCGCGCCGCCGTACGACTCGGCTTGGAGCCTGGCTCAGCTCCAGATGGCCTTGGTGGGTGAGGCCAGTCCGGCGAGTACCAGCACCGCCGCGCTGATCGAGGCCGCGGCGAGGAACGCCTGCCTGGCGATGCCGCCGCTTGGCCAGTGCTTGGATCGGAGGATCGTGTCCTGGGCGAGGCGCCGCGGGCTCATCAGCCCTGCCACGTGACGGAAGGCGGCGGCGGACGTGACCAGGATCGGGCGGAGCACCGCGAGCATGTGGACCTCCCTACCTCTTGCTGCAATTCGCGGCCGCTCGGACCCCCGCGACCCTTGCGTATCCTGCGAATTGCACTTGATGATAGCGATTGCTCTCTACAGTGTCCAGAGGAAAATCTCACTGACTGAGAAATTGGTTTCGCGAATATGAAACGGCCGCGTGAGGAAGCGAGCGGTCATCCAACGTCATCGCGGTCGTTCCCGGAGGTCTGGGAAGCGCCGAGAGGTCGTGGGCTCCCCGGGTTCACCCGGGCTCAGGCGCGTGCGCACGGCGCGCAGGGCGTGCGGCCGGGCGTGCGCTATGCGGCCCGGGTCGCCGCGCCGCCGGCGGCAGGTTGGTCATGCGGGGTTGCACACATCCCTCATGAAATACGAGGATGAGGAGTGACTTGAGTCGTTTGCTGTAACCGACCGGATCATCACTGGCGCGAATACCGGTAGGCGGGTGTGGACGAGGGCAGGCGACGGAGCAACGGGGCCGGCGAGCGCTGGCTCGACTGGCTCGCACGCGAGCTTGCCAGGCGCGAGCCGGTGCCAGGCGCGCGGCTGATGGTGCTCTGGCAGGTCCTCGAGGAGTGGTTCGCGAGCGACCAGTTCGACGGTCGCATCGCGGCCACGCTGATCGGCGGGGCCGACCTCCCCGGTCCTGGGCATCCGGCGCACGCGATCGTGGCGGCGAACCGGCTCGCGCTACGGCGGTTGCTCGAGGGCTTGTCCAGGGACGTGCGGGCGCGGGACCCGGCCGGGCTGGCGTTGCAGCTCCTGATGCTGTTCGAGGGCGCGGTGGTCGGCGCGCTGGTCGACCGGGACCCGGAGGTCGCCAGGGTCGCGAGGCAGCTCACGCTGGTCGCGCTCGCGGCCAGCACCGAGCGGCGCGGCGCGTCCGAGGCGCCCGCGGAAGGCCGCTAGGGCGGCGCGGCGAAACGGCTCAGCTGGCGGCCCTGGTGGTCTGGCTGCCGGCGCCCCGCGCGCTGAGCGCGAGCTTCCTGGCCTCCTCGGCCGGCTTCCGGCTGGGGTCGAAGGACGCCATCGCGATCGCCCCGTCGATCAGGACCTGGAGCTGCGTGGCCAGGTCGGCCGGGTTCTTGGCGCCGGTCTCGGTGGCGAGGTCCTCGAGGAGCTGGCGCACGGCGAGACGGTGGCCGTCGATCACGCGGTGCGCGGGGTGGTCGGGTTCGCCGCGCAGCTCGACCGCCGCGCTGGCGATGAACGAGCCGTGGAAGCTGTCGCTCATGAACCACTCGCCGAGCGCGTCGAACAGGCCGTTGAAGCGGGCCTCGGGGTCGTCCCCGTACCCGTTCAGGCGGTCGGTGAGCCACTGGAGCCAGTCAGTGCTCCAGTGCTCGAGGGACGCGGCCACCAGCGTGTCCTTGTCCCCGAACTGCCGGTACAGGGTCATGAGTGCCACTCCGGCCTCCGCGATGAGCCGGTTGATGCCAACTGACTGGATGCCCTCTTTGTCGAGTAGGGTGGTCGCCGTGGTGAGGAGCCGCTCTCGCGGCGTCACGGTGGTCCGGTTCAGCGTTATCCCCACCTCTCATGGGCGAGAGGGATCTCTCTCACTCGTATTTGTACTCCGACTGGCGCCCACGGATCTCTCAGTAGAACCACTGATCTTTTGTCCCCCGGCCCACAACCGGCGGACGCTCGCCTGTGGGGTTACGCGAGCGAGAAGACCAGCTCTTCGGCCTGGTGGAGGTCGGCGCTGGCGCCGACCTCGCGGTAGAAGGCCACCGCGGCGGCCAGCTCGACCTTGGCTTCGGCCGAGCGGCCGGCGGCGAGCAGCTCGCGCGCGGCCTCGAGGTGCGCGGCGGCCGCGTCGGGCCGGGTGCCGATCCGTTCGTAGACCCTGGCGGCCACCCGCGCGTCGCCGGCGACCAGCGCCCGGGTCGCCTCCAGCCACGGCGAGTCGAGCACGCTGTCGAGCGCCTCGACGGGGTGGCCGAGGCCGCGCAGCGCGACCGCGAGGTCGATGCCGACCTCGGCGCTCAGCCGCCGGTGATCGAGGCACTTGAGCAGCTCGGCGATGAGCTCGGCGGCCTCGTCAGCGCGACCGGCCGCCAGCAGGCAGCGGGAGTGGAAAGCCAGGGCAGGGTCGACGTCCTGAGGGTCGCCCGAGGCGCGCGCAAGCTCCAGCGCCGTGGTCGAGTCGGCCAGCGCGGCGGGGAGCTGGCCGCGCGCCAGCCGCACGCGGCCGCGCCAGATCCGGCACGCGCACTCCTGAGTGTCGCCGCCCGCCGCCGCCGACTCCACGACCAGCCCGTCGACCTGGCGGATCACCTCGTCCCAGCGGCCGGTCCAGTAGTGCTCGGGGACCCGCCACAGCTCGATGGACCGCAGCCAGCGCGGGGCGTTGAAGCGCTCGGCGACCCGCCAGGCGGCAGCCCAGGTGGCAAAGCAGCGCGACAGCTCGCCGGCGACCGCCTGGCCGGCGGCGAGGTTGCCGTACAGGCCCGCCGGGTTGATCGAGCCGGCCTCCTCGGCGATCGCGATCGCGCGCTCCAGGTCCGGGAGCCCCTGCTCGCTCTGGCCGAGGAATACCTTGACCAGCCCCATGACCTCGTAGGCGTTGGCCTCGATCTCGGGCAGGCCCAGCTCGACGGTCATCGGCAGCAGCTCACGGGCCAGCGCGATGGCGTCGTTGTAACGGGCCATCAGCATCGAGTGGGTCATGCAGCCGCGCAGCACGACCGCCTTGGAGCGCGACGGCGGCGCCCCGGCGACCAGCGCAAGGGCGCGCTCGACGTGCGCGGTCCTGCCGCCGCTGCCGTGGTCCCAGGCGAGCTGGCAGAGCAGGATCTCGGCCTCGGCGGCCCGCTCGCGGTCGCCCGCGGCGAGCAGCCCGTCGCGTGCGCTGGCGAGCAGCTCCCCGCCGGTGCCCTCGCTGTGGCAGCGGGCGCGGCCGGCCCGGAACTCCAGTTCCGCCCGGTCCGAATCGTCTGCCGGCCAAAGCTCCAGCGCCCTGCCGTAGTAGCGGGCGGCGGTGGCATGGACGCCCAGCGCGGTGACCCGGTCGCCGGCGTCGCGGAGGGCCAGCCGGGTGCGGATGGCCAGCTCGGGGTCGCTGCGGCCGGCCGCGCGGGAGAACGAGAGCGCCCTCCCGTAGTGGTAGGCGAGCAGCTCGGCGAGGTTGGCGGCGTGCCGGCGCTCGGGCCGTTCCGGCAGCCGCTCGCGCCCGGGCTGGTCGTGGCGGCCCTGGCGCTCGTTCAGGCTGTCGTCGGTGAGCAGCTCCAGCCAGGCGGCGGCCCTGCGGTGCTTCTTGGAGCGCTCGGCCCGCGGGATCTGGCCGTAGGCGACGTCCCTGGTCAAGACGTGCCGGAACACGTACTCGCGCTCGCCGGCCATCGAGGAGCGGCCGGCCTCATAGATGAACTCCCGCGCCTCCAGGCGCTTCAGGCAGCGGAGCAGGCTGGCGTGCTCGTGGCCGCCGATCGCCTCGATGCCGCCCACCCAGCCGATGCGGCCGAGCACGGCGGCGTCGTGCAGCACCGCCTTCTCCGCCGGGTCGAGCGCGTCCAGGCGGGCGGCGATGATGGCGTGGACGGTCTCGGGCAGCGGCAGCTCGGGCCCCGGCTGCGACTGGCCGGGCGTGGCGCCGAGCTCCGGGGTGACCACCTGGCGCTCGGCGATGTCCTCGGCGCGCAGGCCGCGGTCCCGCAGCATGCGCACGTACTCTTCGGCGAACAGTGGGTTCCCGCCGGCGGTCGCGGCCAGGTGCGGCCCGATCGCCCCGGGGAAGCGGTGGTGGCTGAGCAGCGCGCCGAGCAGCCTGGTGGTGTCGTCGGCCGACAGCGGGTCGAGCTGGAGGGTGGTGCGCCCGCCACTCTTGCGCGCCCAGTCGGGCCGGCGCTCGAGCAGCTCGGGGCGGGTGGTCGCCACCACCAGCATGGAGGCGTTGGCGTGCCTGCCGCCGGGCTCGTCGAGCAGGCTCCACAGGAAGCTCAGCAGCGCGTCCTCTGCCCAGTGCAGGTCCTCGACCACCAGCACCAGCGGCCGCCGGCCGGCGAGGGCGTGAAGGAAGCGCCGCCACGCCGCGAACGCCTCGTCCTGGCGGCCGAGCTGCATCCCGCGCTCGTCGCCACCGCCGACCAGCAGCCGCAGGTGCGAGCCGACCCAGGCGGCGGCGGCGCGGTCGCCGCCGAAGGCGTACTCGGCGGCCTGCGCGATCTTGCGGTCGATCCGGTCCGGGGTGTCGCTCTCGAGTATGCCGGCCTCGGCCTTGACGATCTCGCCGAGCGCCGAGAAGGTCACGCCCTCGCCATAGGGTGTCGAGCGGCCCTGGCGCCAGGCGATCAGGTCGTGGTCGGCCTCGACCGCGTGCCACAGCTCGGCGATCAGCCTGGTCTTGCCGACGCCGGCCTGCCCGACCAGGGTGAGCATCTGCGGCCTGCGGGTGGCGCGGGTGCGCTCGAAGGCGTCGAGCAGGATGCTCAGCTCGCGGTCGCGGCCGATCAGCGGCACCGGCCGGACGGCGGCGAGCGCGTCGATGCCGGTGCGGTTGCGGGGCTCCAGGGCGCTCCACACGGTCACCGGCTTGGCGCGGCCGGCCAGGGCGAGCAGGCTCGCCGGCCCGTAGCTGATCACCCGGGAGGTGGCCCGCTCGGTGGCCTCCGAGACCAGCACCGAGCCGTGCGGCGCGGCCTGCTGGAGCCGCGAGCAGGTGGTCACCAGGTCGCCGGCGACCCGGTTGGGGCCGCCGCCCGGTGTCACCAGCGCTTCCCCCGTCGAGACCGCGATGCGCAGCTCGACCCCGCCGCTGAGCGCGCCGCGGATCGCCAGCGCCGCTCGGACGGCGCGCTCGGGGTCGTCCTCGAGGGTCTGGGGGACGCCGAACACGGCCATGACGATGCCGCCGATGGCCTGCTCGACCCGGCCGCCGTAGCTGGCGATCTCGGCGCGGATCCGCTCCAGGGTGCGGTCGAGCATCGAGGAGACGTCCTCTGGGTCGCGCTCGCCGGTCTCGCCGGCCGGCTCGTCGACCTCGGCGAACATGACCGTGACCAGCTTGCGCTCGGCGGCGCCGGCTCCCGCCGGCTGGTCCCGCGCGTCGGCGGGCCCCGGCGGCGGCTGCTTGGCGGCCTTGGCCGGGACCAACGCGACCTCGTCCCTGGAGCGCGCCGGGACCAGCAGCTCCAGCGCGGGGTCCTGCGCCAGCACGGCCTGCTCGAGCCGCTGGAGCCTGACGCTCGGCTCGATACCGAGCTCGTCGACCAGCGTCCCGCGGGCGTCGCGGTAGGCGGCCAGCGCGTCGGCCTGGCGCCCCGACCGGTAGAGCGCCAGCATCAGCTGGCCGTGGAGGTGCTCGCGCAGCGGGTGCCGGCGGATCAGCGACTCCAGCTCGCCGACCAGGTCGGCGTGGCGGCCGAGGCCGAGGTCGGCCTCGATCCGCGCCTCGATGGCGCTGATCTCCAGCTCGTCGATGCCGGCCAGCTCGGGCCAGCCGGTGCCCGCGGCCACGACGTCGGCGAGGATCGGCCCGCGCCAGAGCGTGACGGCGTCGTGCAGCAGCCCGGCGCCGGTCCAGGGATCGCCGCGCTCCAGCGAGGCCCGGCCTTCGTCGACCAGCCGCCGGAAGCGGTGGAGGTCGAGCTGGTTCGGGTCGATCTGGAGCAGGTAGCCGGGGTCGCGCGTCAGCAGCGTGCGGGGCTGGCCCGCCGGCTCGATCACCCGGCGCAGCGCGGCGACGTGGTTCTGGAGGGACTGGCGGACCGTCGGCGGCGGGCACTCGCCCCAGACCGTGTCGATCAGCTCGTCGGTCGAGAGCACCTGGTTGGCGTGCAGCAGCAGCTTGGCGAGGAGCATGCGGTGCTTGATGCTGCCGAGCTTGAGCGGGCGGCCGAGCCGACGCGCCTCGAGCGGGCCGAGGATCAGGAAGTCGATCCGCTGAGTCACTGGGCATCACCGCCGTAGGCGTCGTCGAGCCCCGACCGGTTGGGACCAAGTTCTGTGCTGATGACCACGGCACGGGCCATGGCGACTGCACCTCCGCGGCGTCAGTGCAGGGACTGGGCGGCGCACCGCGCGGCGCTTCCGACGGTCGTCCTATTGGAGAGTCATGGCTTTCATGGCTTGCTTCCCCCACACGAAGTCTATGCGGAATATGCGGGGTCATGTAAAGGCACCAGTTAGCAACACATTAGGCGGCTAACGAACTACGCCCGAGTTGCCCGACCGACCTGCGAGGATGGCGTCGGGAGCGGTGCGGCTCCGGGGCCCGGGCGGTTCGGCGCGACGGGCCTGGCGGTTCAGCTCGGCGGCGCCGCCGCGAT
>JBEDUQ010000430.1:0-3694 GCA_040414855.1 Actinomycetota bacterium | reverse complement strand
ACGGCGGCGAGCAGCTCCGAAAGCGCCTCGTCCTGCTCGCCCTCGATCGCGCGGCCGGCGGCCTTGCTGAAGTCCGAGGAGGAGTCGGCGGCCTCTCGCGCCAGGCGGGCGCGCGACAGCGGCTCGGCGGCGGCGGGGTCGGTCTCGACCGGCCGCAGCGTCTCCACCGCCTCGCCGGGCTCTCCCTTGTCGAGCAGGAGGTTCGCCAGCCCGACCCGCGCGGCCACGTTGTCGGCGTCGCCGGCGAGGATCTCGCGATAGCTGGACTCGGCCTCGGCAGGGTCGAGCTTGGCCGCCTCGGCGGCCGCCACGTCCTCCCTGCTCGGCAGCAGCCCGTCGAGGAACTGGGCGACCACGTTCCGCGGCTGCGCGCCGACGAACTCGTCGACCAGACGGCCGTCCTTGACCGCCTTGACCGCGGGGATGCCCTGCACGCCGAAGGCGACGGCGAGCTGGGGATTCTGGTCGACGTCGACCCTGGCCAGCACCACCTTGCCGTCGCGGTCCTCGACCTCGCGCTCCAGCATCGGGCCCAGCGCCCGGCACGGCGCGCACCAGTCGGCCCAGAAATCGATGACCACCGGGACCTTGTGGGACCGCTGAAGGACGTCCGTCTCGAAGGACGCCTCGGTCACGTCGTACACGACGTCGTTGCTCATATTGCTCATGAGAACTTGGTACGCCTGGCGACCGCCCGGCCGCAACCCGAGCTGGGGCGCGCCAGACTACGCTTTGGAGCGCTCGGCGAGCTGATCGGCGTGCTCCTCGAGGTGCTCGACCAGGAACCGGTCGATGATCTCGGCGACGGTCATCTCGCCCAGCCGCTCGTGGGTGCCGGTCTCGGCCAGCTGCCGGTCGTCGAGCCGCGCGAGCAGGGCGAACACCACCTGGAGCCCCTGGTCCATGCGGGCCAGCAGCTCGGCGGTGTCCTCGCCGCGGGAGCGCTCGATGGCGGCGATCCGGTCCGGGTCGGTCTTGACCCTGCCGAACGCCGCTCCATTCCCGCCCTTCTCGATGACCAGCTCGGCCTGGTGCGTCCAGTACGGCAGGATCTCGGCGACGTGGGCGAGCACCTGGCCGCGGTCCCAGCGCTCGCCGGTCTCGGGATCCGCCGAGGTCAGCGCCTGGTTCGAGAAGCTCGGAGCGGTGGAGCGGATCCGGTCGGCCGCGACGCGGAGGCGTGTCGCGCGGTCGACGCCTGGGTTCGTGCTCATGGCTCGGTCACCTCACTGGGCTTGGGGACGGGTCCGCCCGGGATCCGGCTCGAAGGCCGTCTCGGTGCCGGCGACCACGCGGTTGGCCAGCACGCCGAGACCCTCCACCTCCAGCTCGACCTGGTCGCCCGGGCGCAGGTAGGGATAGCGCTCACCGCCGTGCACCAGCGACAGCTCCAGGATGCAGCCGGTGCCGCAGGTGCCCGACCCGAGCACGTCGCCGCGCCGCAGCGGGGCGGACTCCGAGGCGTAGGCGATCATCTCGGCGAAGCTCCACCACACCGTGTCGAGGTTGGAGCGGGTGTACTCGACGCCGTTGACGCGCGCGACCATCGCCGCCGACGGGACCGTCCGCACGCCGTCCGGCGCGAACTCGTCGGCGGTGACCAGCCACGGGCCCAGCGAGGTCGCGAAGTCCTTGCCCTTGACCGGCCCCATCGACAGGCGCATCTCCCGGCGCTGGACGTCCCGCGCCGACCAGTCATTCATGATCGTGAAGCCCGCGACCAGCCGGTCCGCGTCCTCGACCCCGAGGTTCCTGCCACCTTCCGCGAGCACGCAGGCGACCTCCAGCTCGTAGTCGAGCTCAGCGGAGCGCGGCGGCGCGGCGACCGGGTCGCCCGGCCCGATGATCGCGCCCGGGTTCGAGAAGTAGAACACCGGCAGCTGGTACCAGTCGGGATCCATCTCCAATCCCCGGCGCGAGCGTGCCGTGCGGGCGTGCTGCTCGAAAGCGTAGAAGTCGCGCAGCGACGGCGGCACCGCGACTGGCGCGAGCAGCCTCGCCCCCGCGAGCGGCACCGGGTCGCCGACCGGGTCGGGCCTCCAGCCCGCGCCGCCCGCGCCGCCCGCGCCACCCGCGCCACCCGCGCCGCCCGCGCCGCCCGAACCGCCAGTGCCTCCGGTGCCGCCCGTGCCGCTGGAACCGCCAGTGCCGCCCGCGCCGCCGGAGTGGCCGATCGCCGACCTGGCGAGGTCGAGGACGGCCTCCACCCCGGCTGGGCCCTCGCCGTCGGCGACCGGGACGATCAGCTCGCCGTCGAGGTAGCCGACCATCGCGCGGCGATCGCCGCCGTCGCCGTCACGGCCGTCGGTTCGAGTGAAGCGGACGATCCTCATGCGGCCACCTCGTTGAGCCGGCCGTCCTCCAGCGCGAGGATCCGGTCCGCGAACGCGAGCGCGTCGGTGTCGTGGGTCGCTACCAGGCAGGCCGCCCCCGCCTGGGCGACCTCCCGCAGCGCGGAGAAGACGTCGTGGACCCAGACCGCGTCCTGGTGCGCGGAGGGCTCGTCGGCCAGCACCAGCCGCGGCTCCAGCACCAGCGCGCGGGCGACCGCCGTCCGTTGCTGCTGGCCCAGCGAGATCTCGCTCGGCGAGCGGTCGGCGAGCGCGGCGAGGCCGAACGCCTCCAGCAGCGCGTCTGCCCGCCCGCCACGGCCGGATTCCTCGGAGGCGTCATGGACGGCACGTCGCGGCCCGGCGGCGAGCCGCAGCGGCAGGGCGACGTTCTCGCGGACGGACAGCTCCTCGACCAGGCCGAGCGCCTGCGGCACCACCGCGACCCGCGACCAGGGCAGCTCGGTGGCGGTCGCGACGCCGAGCCCGGCCGACCAGGTCAGCTCGCCCTCGTCGGCCACGTCCCAGCCGCACAGCACGCCGAGCAGCGAGCTCTTTCCGGACCCCGACGGCCCGACCAGCGCGACCAGCTCGCCCGGGTACAGCGCCATGCTCACCTCCCGGAGCGCGTGGACCGACTCGGCCCCGCGACGGTAGCGCTTGGAGATGCCGTGCGCCTCGACCAGCGGACTGCCCATCAGGCCACCTCCTTGACGACCGCGCCGTCGTGCAGTTGGAGGACGCGGTCGGCGGCGCGGACCACCGCCTGGTCGTGCGACGAGACCAGGAAGCTGGTGCCCTCGGCGCGCAGGTCGCCGATCGCCTGGAGCAGCGACTCCCCCGCCTGGTGGTCCAGCTCGGCGGTCGGCTCGTCGGCGACCACCAGCGCGGGCCCGCCGATCACCGCCGCGGCGAACGCCAGCCGCTGCTGCTCGCCGCCGGAGAGCTGGGCCGGCATGAAGCCGGCCCGATGCGCCAGGCCGAGCACGTCCAGCAGCCGCTCGGTCTCGGCCGGATCCTCGCGTCCCCGCAGCCTGGAGGCCAGCTCCAGGTGCCCGGCGGTGGTGAGGTACGGCAGCAGGTTGTCGCCCGGCTGCTGGAACACGTAGCCGACCAGCTCGCGGCGCACCCGGCGGCGGGCGCGCGCGCCGAGCCGTGAGACCTCGAGCCCGCCGATCCGCACCGAGCCGGCGGTCGGCCGGTCGACGCAGGCGAGGATGCGCAGCAGCGACGACTTGCCCGCGCCCGACGGGCCTACCACCACCGTGACCTGCCCGGCCGGGAAGTCGGCGTCGACCAGCTTGAGCGCCCGCACGCTGCCGGCCGCGGTCCGGTACTCCTTGGTCACCCCGCGGCAGGAGACC
>JBEDUQ010000429.1:0-13486 GCA_040414855.1 Actinomycetota bacterium | reverse complement strand
CTTCGCGACGCACCACCCCCGCCTCGACGGCGGCGGCCACCAGCTTGCTCGCCCTTGGCTGGTCGACGTTGAGGGCGGCCGCGACGCCGGAGACGGTGGCCGGGGTCCCCGCCTGCTCCGCGGCCTCGATCGCGTCGAGCACGTCGATGGCCGAGCCGCCCACCACCCCGGAATCGTCGGCGTCGTCGCGCGCTTCCCGCGCGTCGGCCAGGCGGTTCAGCGCACGCCGGGTCTGGCTCCTCCGGATCGCGACCATCGCGCGTTCCACGGCCTTGACGTGGTCATCCTCCTGGCCCTCCTGGGCCCACTCGCGGCTGGGGCGGTTGCGCGGCACGATGTCTCCAATGCATACTCTTTGACAACTAGTTGCTAGATTACATGTTAGGAGGTCCGATGACGACCGAGAGAACCACCGGATACTCGTTGGGCGGCCCGTCGACCGCGGGACCCAGCGGTTATCCGATCGGATACTGGCTCAAGCGCTTGGACCGTGCGATCGATGGCGCCTTGGACTCCACGCTCGCCGCCGACGGTCTCACGCGCCGGCACTGGCAGACCATCAACCTCCTCCACAATGGGCCGTGCGACGCGGACGCGCTGGCTGAGGCGCTACGCCCGTTCTGGGGTCAGGGTGCGATCACACTGGACGAGGTCCTGAGCGACCTCGAGCGCAGCGGGACGGTCGTCAGCGACCAGGGCCACTACGCGCTCACCGCCGACGGCGAGGCCACCCGCGCCCGGATCGCCGAGCAGGTCAGCCTCACCCGGCGCCGGCTCGTCGACGGCGTCGCAAAGGAGGAGTACGTGGCGACCGTGGAGGTCCTCCAGCGCATGACCGCCAACCTGGAGGGCGCCCCCGCGGCCTGACCAGCGGCCCGACCACTGTCGGGCGACGGAGGGAGGTTCATGGCGGGCACCGCCCAGCCACCAGAGATGACAGCCGACGACGTTTGCCGCGTCTTGCGCCTGCTGGACGCTCGCGGCATCCGCGTCTGGCTGGACGGCGGCTGGGCGGTCGACGCCTGTCTGGGCTCCCAGACCAGACGTCACGGCGACCTCGACATCGTCATCGAGGAACGCGACCTGCCAGTGGCGGTCGCCGCCCTGCGGGAGCACGGATACGTGCCGGTCCCCCGCGACGACACCCGTGCCTGGAACTTCGTCCTGGGCGACGACCACGGACACGAGGTCGACCTTCACGTCATCGTGCTCGATGCGCTGGGAGACGGCATCTATGGGCCGCCAGAGAACGGCGAGCGCTATCCCGCGCCGGCGCTGACCGGGACGGGCGTCGTCAACGGTCGTCCAGTGGCCTCCATCACCCCGGAATGGCTGGTGAAGTTCCATACCGGCTACGACGTCGACGCCACCGACTGGGCCGACGTCTCCGCGCTCTGCCGACGGTTCAGCATCCCGGTCCCCGACGACTACCTGCCGTTCCAATAGTCTCGCCCGGCGTGCTCCGCCTCAATTCCGCAGCCTGAGATGCGTCGGAGTGCCCAATTAGGCCGGCATAGCCAGTTGTGCTAGGTTCCCGCTCCCAGGAGCCGATAACCGGCCTGAGTCGATGCAGCGATTGGCGCGATTGAAGCGCTCGAAACGATCCGTTCGTGAGTAATCCGCTGCCCGCGAATCCAACCGCTCACGTGTGAGGCGAGGGATCTGTCCATGAGCTGGGTCAATCGGCGCCGTATCGTCTGGACGATTAGCACCGTCCTGGCCTTGGTCGCTGGCCTTCTGTTCGTCAACCTGCTCCTCAACGTTTCCGCGCATGCGGCGACGTTCACCGGGCCGTGGTCGGCCACGATGGTAAGTGAGCGCGGCGACTGGGTCGGCGGGGGCACCGAGCGCTTCTTCGACGACGCGAACGGTACGTTGCAGGTCGCCGCCTCCTCCGGGATCGTCGATCTGCAAGCCAGCGGTGGAACCTACGGCGAGTCCTTCAGCTTCAGGTTCGAGGCTCCCAGCGGGCGTGCGCTCGCTGCCGGCTGGTACCCGGACGCGCAGCGGGCGGGCTTCCAGTCGTCAGGCCGACCCGGCCTGGACATCAGCGGCGAGGGCCGCGGATGCAACCAGGTCGCCGGCAATTTCGAGGTGCGCGACATCGCCTGGTCGACGACCGGCACCCTGCAACGCTTGTGGCTGATCTATGAGGAGCATTGTGAGGGCGGGACCCGTGCGCTCTTTGGTGAGGTCCGGATTGGGATGACCGTCGGCGCGGGGGACGTCGAGCCGGATGCGGTGCGCTGGCCGGAGATCCACCCGGGGGCTCAGGGTGAGGCGGTGCCGGTGCGGGTGCGGCAGATTGGCGCCTCGGCCGTGGGCGTTTCCGGTGTAACGCTCGCCGGCGCGCATCCCCAGGACTTCAGCGTCCGCTCGGACGGATGCACGGGACAGATTCTGGTCGACGGCGACGCCTGCCTGGTATACGTGCGATTCGCCCCCAAGTCCCCGGGCCCGCGTGCCGCGGCCCTTCGCGTCACGACCGACGCGACCACCTTCCAGGTCGGACTCGACGGATACGGTCTCCCGGGAGTCACCGACTGGCAGATGACAAGCGACCCCGGCGACTACATCGGCCAAGGCCGGAGTTGGTGGTACACCAGCGCGGTCGACACCGTCGCGTACAGCGGCTCAGCACAGTACGCATCCGGCGGAGTCGACGCGGCCAACGGTGACTGGTGGGGAGCGACGTTCGCGCCGGCGCAGGGGGACGTCCTGGCGGCTGGCACGACCTACAAGGACGCGCACCGCTACCCGTTCAGCGGTTCCGGCGCCGGGATGGACGTGAGCGGCAACGGCCGTGGCTGCAACACCCTCGTGGGCAGCTTCACCGTCGATCAGATCGGCTTCTCCTCCACGAACGGCGCGCTCGACCGGCTCGATGTGAGCTTCGAGCAGCACTGCGAGGGAGCGACCCCCGCGCTGCATGGCCGGCTTCGCTACCGCGCGCGGGCCGACGTCACGCCGCCGGCGCAGGCAACGGGGGTCACCGCCGCCCGCTCCACCAGCACGTCCGCGCACCTCTCGTGGGCCAACCCGTCCGACGGCGATTACGCCGGCACGGTGGTCCGCTATCTGTCCGGCTCGCAGGCGCCCGGCCTCGCCACGGTAGGTCAGCTCGCATACACCGGGACCGGCACGTCGGTGGACGTCTCTGGGCTGAGCGCCAGCAGCCCGTACGCGTTCGCGGTGTTCACTTACGACAGCACGGGCAACGTCAGCCGTGCCCGCGTCGTCAATCTCCCGGTCCCGGCGCGGCAGAAGATCACCGTGTCCCCCACCACGATCACCTACGGCGCCAGCGTGTCGGTCAAGGGAGTGCTCACCGACCTCAACGGCGTCCCGCTCGCGGGACTTACGACACGGCTCCAGTCGCGGTCCCCGGGTTCGACGACCTGGACCACCGCGAGCACCCTCACGACCTCATCCACCGGGACGGTGTCGACGTCGGTCAAGCCTACGGCGAACCGGGAATACCGACTCGTCTCGGACGCGACGTCAGCGTATGCGGCGGCGGCCAGCGCCGCGGTACGCGTCAACGTACGCCAGAAGGTCTCCGCGGTACTCAGCGCCAGCTCGATCAAGCTCGGCCAGACCGTGACGATCAGGGGAACGGTCTGGCCGAACCACCACGGAAAGCCGGTGGTCCTCCAGTGGTACTACTCGGGAGCGTGGCACACGGCGAAGACGGCGACGCTGACGAGTACGAGCACGTACTCCTTCAGCTACAAGCCTGGCTCGAAGGGCACTCGCCAGCTGCGTGTGTATCGGGCGGCGGACGCTGACCACGTTGCCGGCACCTCACCCACCGTGAAGCTGACCATTTCGTAGACCGCGTCGGCGACGAGAAGAGACGAGAAGAGGACCGCCCCTGGCGGGAGCGCCGATACTGGGTGCATGGACCTGCTGGTGATGCCGCCGGTCGCGCCGATGCTGGCCAAGCCGACCGGCCAACTACCCGACGGACCCTACAGCTTCGAGCCGAAGTGGGACGGGTTCCGCACGATCGTGTTCCGCGACGGCGACCAGGTCGAGCTCGGCAGCCGCAAGGAGCGGCCGCTGACCCGCTACTTTCCCGAGCTGGTCGAGGCGATCAGCGCGAACCTGCCCAGCCGGTGCGTGATCGACGGCGAGATCGTGGTCCCCGGCCAGGACGGCCGGCGGCTGGACTTCGACGCGCTGCTGCTGCGCATCCACCCCGCCGCCAGCCGCGTGCGGCTGCTGGCCGGCCAGACCCCGGCCCGCCTGGTCGCCTTCGACCTGCTCGTCCTGGACGACGTGGACTACACCAGCCAACCGTTCACCCGGCGCCGCGCGGCGCTCGAGCAGGCGCTCGCCCACGCGGAGCCGCCGGTCCACCTGACCCCGGCAACCACCGACCGCGACCTGGCCGCCGAGTGGCTCGGGCGGTTCGAGGGAGCCGGGCTGGACGGCGTGGTCGCCAAGGCTCTTGATTCGATCTACGAGCCGGACCGGCGGGGGTGGCTGAAGGTCAAGCACGTTCGCACCGCCGACTGTGTGGTCGGCGGCTACCGGCTCCACAAGAGCGGGCCGGACGCGATCGGCTCGCTGCTGCTCGGGCTGTACACCGACGAGGGCGAGCTGGCCAGCGTCGGCGTGGTCGGCGCGTTCCCGATGGCCCGGCGCCGGGAGCTGCTGGTCGAACTGCAACCGCTGGTGACCAGCTTCGATGGGCATCCCTGGGACTGGGCCCGGCATCTGGAGGCCGTCGGCGGCACCTGGCGGGGATCGGAGACCAGCCGCTGGAACCCTGGCAAGGAGTTGTCGTTCGTGCCGTTGCGGCCCGAGCGGGTCGTGGAGGTCCGCTACGATCACCTCGAGGGCCGCCGCTTCCGCCATACCGCCCAGTTCCTGCGCTGGCGAGACGACCGCGACCCCCGCTCGTGCACCTACGCCCAGCTCGAGGAGACGGTCAGCTACGACCTCGCCGACGTCCTGGCGACCCGAGGGTCCTGACCCGGACGATCCGGTTTCGCGGGCGGCCTGATGCCTCTGATCCCGCCTCTGATCCCTTGGAAGGCTGGGCTGTCCCGTAACGCTGTCGGAACGGAGGCCGGCGACACTGGCGCGTGATCCGCGACGCTGGGACGGTGCTGGGACGGTGCTGGGAGGGTGGTGGTCCGGTCGTGCTCGCGCGGTCTCGGGGCTGGATGGCCCTGGCCGTCCTCTGCCTTGCTCCGCTCCCGCTCTGGGTGCTGGCGCATCCGCTGGCGGAGCGGTTCGCCACCCCCGCCAGCGCGCTGAAGAGCCTGGCGAACATCGCCGCGCTGGTCGGCACGGCGGCGTTCGCCGTGGCGCTGGTGCTCGGGAGTCGTCTGCGCGTGGTCGAGCGGCTGTTCGCCGGCCTGGATCGGACCTACCGGGCGCACCGCTTCCTGGGATTGGTCGCGGTGAGCCTGGTGGCGCTGCACACCCTGCTCCTGGTGCTCAGCCGGGCGCTGCTCGCCGGGGGCTCCGCATGGAAGCTGTTCACCCCGTCGGCCGGCTGGAGGATCTTCGTCGGGGTGGTCGCGCTTGCCGGGTTGCTCGCCGGGCTCGCCCTCACCATGTTCGCCCGCATGCGGCACGAGACCTTTGTCCGCGTGCAGCGGTCCATCGCCATCGTGTTCCTGGTCGCCAGCGTGCACGTGTTCGTCGTCCCGGGCACCAAGGCGAGCTCTCGGCCCCTCACCGTCTACCTCGCCCTGCTCACCGCCCTCGCCGTCGGGGCGTTCGCTCGCCGGTCCTTGCTCGCAAGGCTGCTGACGCGCCGGCACCGGTACCGCGTCGAGGGGGTGAACCGACTGGCCGAGGACGCGGTCGAGATCGTCCTGGCCCGGGAAGGCGGCCGGCTCCGCTTCCGGCCGGGTCAGTTCGTGTTCGTGCGGTTCGCGGAGCTTCCAGGCGAGGCCCACCCGTTCTCGATCACCTCGGCGCCGGACGAGGCGACCGTGCGACTGGTGGTGAAGGCCCTCGGGGACCACACCAGGGCGCTCATGGACCTGCCGCCGGGAGGGTCGGCCGAGCTGGAGGGCCCGTACGGAACCTTCTCCCACCTCGCCCTCACCAACCCGCGGCAGGTCTGGATCGCCGGCGGCATCGGCATCACGCCATTCCTCAGCATGGCCAGAAGCCTCGACGGCACTGGCCACCAGATCGACCTGTACTACTGCACGCTGGCGGCCGAGCAGGCCTACTTCCTGAACGAGCTCTTCCAGCTGGCCGACCGGAACCCAGGCCTCCGGGTCATTCCCATCAGGAAGGCCTCCCTGGGCCAGCTGAGCGCCGACGACATCGAGGCGGCGAGCCGGAACCTCTCCGACAAGGACATCCTGATCTGTGGTCCGCCCGTCATGATCGGCGACCTCACCGGGCAGCTTCGGGCCCGCGGCGTTCCCCGCGCTCGGATCCACTACGAGGGCTTCAGCTTCCTGCCGTGAGCACTCAAGCCTTTACCTTGGAGCGGGCCTCGACCGGACTCGACCGGACTATGGAGTTGGCTGGTCCAGCGGCATGGCCTCGACCTGGTCGGCCGGGGGCGGCTGCACGTTCACCGCAACGCCGAAGTCGTACAGCTCCATGGTCATCTCGTTGGTCAGCGTGGTGGCCGGCGTACCCATCTCCTTGGGGACCTTCATGGTCATCGCGTAGTGGATCTTGCGCAGGCGGCCCTGGTCGTCGATCCAGACGTCGGCCGGCTTGGGGAAGGACAGCCCCGCGTCATCGACGAAGCCCTGGAAGCCCTCTGGGGCCTGGGCGGTCAGCTTGGCCGCGTCGAAGGTGGCCGCGTAGCGGGTCGTCGGCGTGCCACGCACCTGCTCGGAGCCGACCCGCTCGACCTTGCTCGTCGCGGACTTCAGGTACGACAGGGCCTGCGTCGGGTCGCCGCCGGTGTCATCGGGGACCGGGCCGAAACCAGGGCTGAACGGGTTCTCGCCGGCGAGGTCCTTGGGGAGCTCCACCTTCATCCATGGCTTGTGGTGCCCCTCCCCCATCGGCGGGACGCCAGGCGGCGGCTCCTCCCCCTGCGGCAGGTCCGGCATGTCGGGCAGCTTGATATAGGTCGTCGAACCGATCACCAGCGTCCGCGTGGTCTCGCGGAATGGCACGCCGGCCGTTTTGATGGTGGTGTCGAGCTGGCCCTTGTGGGCGGCGTAGTCCCACACGCCTTGGGTGGTCACGGTGCTGGCGGCGACCTGCTCGCCCGCGAAGGTCGTCACCATGGTCATCGAGATCCTCGCGCTGCGGGCCTCGGTGACCTTGGCGGCGGCGCCCTGGACGCGAGCCAGGGAGTCTTCCGGGGTCGTGCGGTCGATCGTCTCGGGGGTCGCGCAGCCGGCGAGGACGAGGCCGGCGAGCAAGGTCCCGATCACGAGGATGTGGCGGCTGCTCCGTGCGCTCATGCCAGGGCTCCTCTTAACAAATGCGCAGAACATGAATATACGACAGAGATGTGCCGCTCAACCGCGGATCTGGTGGGTGATCGACGGGTCGGTGATCGAGGCGTCGTCGGCGAGCAGGAACGCTTTGGAGATGATCACCGACAGCAACCCGCCGTCCTCCTCGAACGGCAGGAACACCCGCTCGGCGGCCACGTCACGAGCCGTGACGATGCACAGGTACGCGTCGTTGGGCTCCATGAGGATGTTGCCCGAGCCCAGGTGGATCTTGTAGGTGCGGAGCTGGCCCCTGACGCGGAGGAAGCGGTCGGTGATCTCGACCCGGTCGGCGATCTTGGTGCGCGGCATGAGCTTGGCCAACGCGTCCCGGCGCACGCTGGCCGACTCGGTGAGCTCGCCGAAGCTCCACCGCTGCCAGTAGTCGAGATGCCGGAGGTCACCGTGGTCCTGCCAGGTCGGGTCGGCCGCGATCGACGCGACCCCAACGGCCAGGTCGACGTCCCGCATGACCTCCGACAGCACCAGGGATGGCACCTCGGCAAGGTCGGCCCGCGGCCAGTCGCCGCCATTGTCACGATCGTCACGGTGGAACCGCACCTGGTCGCTGCAGCAGTACGACGGAGTCTGGTGGTCGTCGGCGGCCCCGTTGTCGATCAGGTCGACGAAGAAATCGGCGCGCCAGCGGATGCCGGTCGCGGCGTCGAGCACCTGCTTCCGCGCCTGCCCCGCCTCCCCACCGTCCCAGTAGCCGAGCTGGAGCCCGTGCCAGCCCCGCTGCTGGAGCAGCGTCTTGGCCTGGCCGTACTTGAGCACGTGCGCGGCGAACCGGTTCGAGTAGGTGCCGGTCGTCTCCTCCGCCGGGGTGAGCAGGTACACCTCCCGGTAGGCCTGCTTGAACGGCTGGCGGATCTCCGCGCTGGTCAGCCACTCGCGCCAGGCGCGGACCTCGCCGGTGGTGGCGCGGATCGGATGCCACAGCCGGATCATGGTCGCCGCCTCGTCACCAGCCAGGGGCCGACCGCCCCGGTCGGTCAGCCACCAGCGGCCGCCGGCCTCGCGCCCGGGCCAGCCCGCCGTCCAGGTGACGCCGCCGTCGACGGAGCACTCCCAGATGAGCGCTCGGCCGAACACCCCGGTGACCGGGTGGTCCAGATAGAACCCGCGCCATTGGTCTACCACCCAGGTGCGCCCGTCCTCGAGCGCACCCTCGACCCGCACCCGCTCGGCCTGGAGGGCCTGCTTCAGCTCCTTGACGGCCGTGCGCAGCTCGCCAAGCAGCTCGGCGTGCTCGGACCTGACCGTCTTTGGGGCCGACGTGGCGGTGCGACCGGCCGCGTTGCGAAACCGGAGCACCGGCACGCCGGCGTCGAGCACCAGCAGCGCCGTGTACTCACCCGCCGGTTCCGCCCTGATCCCGTCCGTGCCGAGCCCGAAGCTCGGCACGGTGCGCTCCAGCAGCTGCTCGGTCGACAAGCCCTGCCGGCTCGCCGCGGCGTCGAGCGCACCGGCGACCCCGGCAAGGATCGACCGCTTGCGGACCTTGGCCCGCACCCGGGCGAGCTGGGCGACCACGCCCTTCTCCACTCGCTTGCCGAGGACCCAGACGGCGGCGTTGGCCACCAGCTCGCACCGCGCGTTCGCGCCCGACCCGCCGATCCCGGTGCCGGTCGCGACCGCGGTCTCGCCCAACAGCGGCAGCACCCATCCCGCCTCGACCGGCTCCAGGCTCCACACCATGCCGCGCAGCAGCACCGCGGTGGGCTGGTCCAGGTACAGCGTTTCGGTCCACTCGTGGACGTGGGGCCGCCCCCTGGGCCCGGTGTAGGTCACCTGGCGATGGACGTCACCCTCGCGGTGCTCCGGCAGCCAGGTGAGCACGGTCCGGGCCAGCTCGACGCCATCCGGTACGGCCGCCGTGAGCTCGCGCGCGCGGCGCGCCCATGTGGCGGTCGGCCGCGCTGTGGTCGCCGCGGCCCAGTGCCGCAGCAGCGCCGTCATCCCAGGCGCGGTCAGCCTGTCGGCAAGGTCGCTCCGCAGCCGGGCCGCGAACCCGTCCTCTCCCCCGATCAGGTCGGCGACCTGCTCCTCGGCGGTCCGCTCCTCGATGGAGGCGAGCAGCGCCTCGATCCTGTTCTTCAGCCGGACGCGCTCGGCAGAGCTCCGGAGATAGAGGTTGTCGATCATCGACCCCGCGTGGCGCAGGTACTCGGCGAGCGGCCGCCGGTCCCGGGAGTCGAGTCGCTCCGCGGCCGCCACCGGGAGGCGCAGCTCGTCCCCGTACATGGTGTCCCTGCGGCTGTGGACGAGCGCCACCCTCCACAACAGCTCAGCCTCGGCGGGCTGCCAGGCGAGCCCGCGCCGCGCCACCGCCGCAATGGTGGCGTCCAGGGCGGACCCGAGCCAGGCCGGCTTGTGGTCGCGACTGAACCGGCGAATCTGCGCCCACAGCCCCATCGCCCGCAGCTCGACGTCGCCGAACCGAGCGGCGACGCTCGCGAAGGGAGTATCGGCGAACTTTGTCAGCCAACCCGTGTCCTGGCCCGGCCCGTCCGAAACGGCGTCCAGGGCCTGGAACACCTCGAAGATCGCCGGGTCGAGCCTTTCGAACAGGTCCAGTTGCTCGGCAGGCAGGGCGGCGAACCGGCGACGGGCCGTCTCCACGGTCGACACCCTGCTCACCGTGCTCACCGTGCTCACCCTCCCCCGAGCTGTGCCCGCGGCCGTACCAACAGTCGTCTCCTTCGTCTGGTGGGGCTCAACGGTCGGACCGTACTATCCGGCAGGGACATTTCACCCCGCGGCTCGGGCGGTGCTGTCATAGGGTGGACGTGAGCCAGGGACGCAGGATCGGGAGGACGTTGGCGGCCTGCATGGCCTGGGTGTGGTCGAGCCCGTCCAGGACGTGGACCTGCCAGCCGAGGGCTTCGAGCTCGGCGCGCCGGTCGATCACCGGAGCCGCCATGTCCACGCGGAGGTTGTCCCAGCGCTCGTCGTAGCTGATCTGGTCAGCCGAGCCGATGAAGCACATTCGCGGGCAGTCGATGCTCGCCTGGGCCGCGCGGTCGTCGAACCCCTCGAGAGCCCGATACAGGGTGACGAACTGGCGCGTCTGCGGCTCCGGCAGCGACACCTCGACCGACGACCAGTCGGGCACGCCGTCGTCGGTCGAGGACGCGGGGTTCGGCGCTCGGCGCGGCGAGACAGACATGCGGTGGGTCGCGGTGGTGACCCGGAGCATGTCGGCATACGGCCCGTCGATGGGCGGGTAGCCGCCCATGACGAGGGCCGCGAGGCGGTCGGTGCGGATGGCCAATTGCAGCCCGCACAGCGCCAGCCAGGAATATCCGTAGTAGGCGAAGCGGTCGGCGCCGGCGGAATCGGCGATGGCGAGCAGATCGCGGCTGACGTTGTCCGCGGTCAGGGTGTCCGGCTTGGGATTTGCCAGGACGTGCCCTTCGTAGTCGAAGGCGACCACCCGGAACCTGTCCTTCAGCCCGTCGACGAGCAGGCGGCCCAGGGCGGGGTCCACGCCCCACTTGCGCATCTCGTCGGCCTGCGGTCCCTCCACCGGGTGAGGGTTCACCGTCAGGAGCACCGCGGGTCCGTCGCCCTCGACCTCGACGTCGATGGCCGCCCCGTCGTGCAACTCGGCTTTGACCATGGGAGCCTCCAGCCGCATCATCTCAGGAAGACGGTCATCCGCGTATGCGATAAAGTGTTGGCTGAGGTACATTAGCTTATCTCGTAAGGAGTTACAACGTGAGCGTCTTCGCCGGGCAGGGTGACCCGGCCTGGTCGATGGCGAAGCTGTGGCGGACGCCGTCGACCGGGCCGCCGCGGACCGGCCCGGGACCCAGACCCGCGCTGAGCGTGGACGCCATCGTGCAGGCCGCCATCGAGGTCGCCGACCGCGACGGCCTGATGGGGTTGTCGATGAAGGCGGTGGCCGAGCGGCTCGGACGCACCGCGATGGCCCTCTACACCTACGTGCCCGGCAAGAACGAGCTCGTCGACCTGATGTACGACGGAGCGCACGCGGAGCTGGCCGACCACTACGACCACTACGACCTCGGCGAAGGCTGGCGCGCCGCGGTCACCGCCTGGGCCCGGGACCTGGTGGCCTTCTACCTGCGGCATCCATGGGTCCTCCAGGTGTCGTTCGCGCGTCCCGCGCTCGGTCCCAATGAGCAGCGGCTGGTCGAGACGTTGGTGGGCATCCTGCGCCAGACCGGCCTGCCGGCCAGCGTGCTGCGGCGCGTCGTTAGCGTGCTCGTCTACTTCGTGCGCGGCACCGCCCAGACGGTCGCGGAGTCCCGACTCGCCGCCACCGCGACCGGCACCTCCGACCTGGAATGGTGGGCCGCGAGGTCGGCCCAGCTGGAGAGGGTCGCCCCCGACTTCGCGAGCCGCTTCCCCATGTCCGCATGGCTGGCCAAGGAGTCCGCGGCGCAACCCGCGGACGACGCCACCCCCTACCTCGAGCGCGAAGCGGAGGAGACCCTCACCGTGGGGCTCGCCATTCTGCTCGACGGCGTCGAAGCCACCGTCCGGGCGGGGAAATCCGGGTGAGGCCCGCCGGGGCGGCCGGTTGGAGTCCGCGACATGGCGCTGGGAGTTTCTTCGAGCAGCCGCGACGCCCGTGGCCGCCCCCCAATTTGGGGTGCCGACGAGCTACCGCTCGGCTTGGGACAGGTGGACCTTGGCGTCCTCGTAGGTGGCGTTGCCGGTCGACTCGGCGGGTCCGTAGACCAGGTTCAGCACCCCGGTCCTGAAGGCCTGCGACGAGATCAGCCGCAGCGGGATCGGCGTCTCTCCCTCGTCGAACAACCGCATGCCCTTGCGGACGGCAATCGGGTGCACCAGCAGGTGCAGCTCGTCCACCAGGGCGGCGGCCAGCAGCTGGCGGACGACCGAGACCGAGCCGCTCAGCGCGATGTTGCCGCCTGGCTCGTTCTTCAGGGCGGTGACGAACGCAACCAAGTCGCCCTCGAGCTGCTCGGAGTTCCGCCAGGTGAACTCGAGCTTCTGCTTCGACACCACGATCTTCCGTGCGTCACCGAGCGCCTTGGCCATGCCGGCGTCCTCCTCGCCGGCCAGCTCACGCGCCGGCCAAGCACCCGCGAAGCTGTCGTAGGTCTTGCGGCCGAACAGGACGGTGTCGGCCACGCCGAGGGTCGCGCTGACGGCGAGGCCCATCTCGTCGTTGAAGTACGGGAAGTGCCACTGGTCGGGTGCCTCCACGACCCCGTCCAGCGAGATGAACAGGTCAGCGGTGATCTTCCTCATGATCGTTCCTCCTAGAGCGTGAATCGGTGACTGTACCCCAGCGACACCACAAGAGCCGGCTGAACTGGGTCACTTCAAGCAGCTCGAGGTTTCCGGCTCGACCGACTCCCGGACGCCCTCGACGTCCGGCGCCTATGCCTCCGGGCCGCCGAGCAGCCTGGCGAGCACGGCCGACTCGGTCAGGCCGGAGCGTCCGGCGTGGATGCTGACCCGCACGCCGTCTTCGATCGGGTTCATCGCCAGCCGAACGCCCTGCCGCCACAGGCCCTCGTCGCGGAGCACGCGGGCAATGCGGCCGTGGATCCGGTCCCATTCCTCGGCGGTCACGACGAACCACTGCCATCCTTCGAGCGGGAGCTCCTCGGGACGCCGGCTGTCCGCCTCCACCGCGCCGGCGCCCAGAGTCTCCAACCGCTCGACGACCATCGGGTAGGTGACGCCCAGGTCCTCGAGGACCTGCCTTGCCGCGCCCCGCATGAGCACGGCGAGCAGTTGGTGGACGGTGGTGATCCGGCCGCCCACCGGATGCTGGTCCGCCTGCTGCCTGGCAAGCTCCTCGACCTCCGCGGCGGCCGGCGTCGGCACGGCCAGCGACGACAAGGGCTCGATCGCACCGGCCGGGGCCGAGGACTCCGGTCGCGGCAAGCCCGCCATCCGCTCCGCGGCGACCGCGTAGGTGCAGCCCCGAACCCGGAGCTCCACGGGGTTGTCCCTCCAGAGCATGGCGAGCACGAGGTGCTCGGTGCCCACGTAGGCGTCGCCGGCCTCGATCGCCAGCCGCAGCGCATGGGCGAGCT
>JBEDUQ010000428.1:0-6160 GCA_040414855.1 Actinomycetota bacterium | reverse complement strand
CGTGGACGACGAGCGGGCCGTCGGCGTGCAGCTCCAGCGGCACGCGCGGCGCGGGGTGCCGGTCGCTCGCGGCGCGTACGAGGGCGTCCAGCTCGACGGGCTCGCGGTTCGCGGCGCGCTGTTCGCCGAGTCGGGCCAGCAGGAGCAGGTCGTCGGCCAGGCGGGCGAGGCGCATCGTGTCCGCGAGAACGCCCGCGCCGGTGTCCGGCCAGTGCTGGCTGTCGGGGTGGTCGAGCGCGACCTCGAGCTGGGTGCGGATGCTCGCCAGCGGGCTGCGCAGCTCGTGCGCGGTGTCGGAGACGAGGGCGCGCTGGCGTTCCTCGGCGTGTTCGAGGCGGGCGAGCATGTCGTTCAGGGTCACGGCGAGGTCGTGTACCTCGTCGCGCGCCTCGGGCACCGGGAGCCGCCGGGACCTGGCCGTGCCGCTGATCTCCTCGGCGCCGCGCCGCAGCTCGGTGATGGGCCGCAGCGCTCCCCCGGTGATCAGCCAGCTCGCGGCGCCGAGCAGCACCAGCAGGATCGGCGTGCCGATCACCAGAATCCGCACGACGCTCGCCAGGCTGCCGCGCACCTGCTCGTACGACGTGGCGGCGATCACCGTACGCCCGTCGCGCGCCGGGAGCGCGACGACCCGCAGCAGGTCGGGCATCCCGTACGCGCGTCCGTCGAGGAACCGGGCGCGGCCGTCGCCGCGGGCCGCGCGCAGGCGGGCGCCGTCGAGCAGCGGGACCAGGCGGTCGCCGCCGGGCGAGGTCGCCACGATCCGGCCGGTCGCGTCCAGGACCTGGATCGTGGTCGCGCCGCCGGTGGTCAGGATGGGGTCGGGCAGCCGGTTCGCGTCGATCAGCGTCACGACGTCGCTCGCGCTGTGGCGGGCCGAGGAGTCCAGGGTGGCGATGGTGGACCGTTTGACCGTGTACCCGAACAGCCAGGCCAGGGCGACCAGCGCGATCCCCAGCGCAGCCCCGGAGGTCAGCGCGAGGCGGGCGCGCAGGCCGCGCCGCCGCCACCAGCGCCGCGGGTCAGCCACCGTCGCCGGCCAGCCGGTAGCCCGCGCCGCGTACGGTCTGCAGGGCCTTGCGCCCGAACGGGGCGTCGATCTTGCGGCGCAGGTAGCCGACGTAGACCTCGACGACATTGGGGTCCCCGTCGTAGTGGGCGTCCCAGACGTGCTCCAGGATGTCCTGCTTGGCGACCACCTCGTCGTGCCGCCGCAGCAGGTACTCGAGCAGCGCGAACTCCCTCGGGGTCAGGTCGATCGGCTGCCCGCCCCTGGAGACCTCGTGGCGCGCGGGGTCCAGCCGCAGGTCGCCGGCGACCAACAGGGCCGGCCGCTCCGGCCGTCCGCGGCGGATCAGCGCCCGCAGCCTGGCGACCAGCACCACATAGGAGAAGGGCTTCACCATGTAGTCGTCGGCGCCGACGTCCAGGCCCTCCGCCTGGTCGTACTCGCCGTCCTTGGCCGACAGCATCAGCACCGGCACCCAGTTGCCGGCCGCGCGGAGCCGCTGGCAGACCCGGTAGCCGTTCAGCTTCGGCAGCATCACGTCGAGCACGATCGCGTCGTAGCCGCGCTCGACCGCCAGGTGCAGCCCCTCCTCGCCGTCGTGCGCGACGTCGGCGGCGAACCCCTCGGCCTGCAGGCCGACCCGCAGCGCCTCGGCCAGGCGGACCTCGTCCTCGACCACCAGCACCCGCACGCACGCCCCCAAGGCCCGGTTGCTGAGAGCTCTCTCAGCTCGTCTCAGCGACGCCACAGCCACGCGAAGGCAGGCTGGGCGCCAACACGTCTCTTGAGAGAAGGTATGGCATGAGCGTCCTGTCCGCCCGCCGCGGGTGGTTCCGTATCCTCCCTCCGCTGCTGATCGCGGCGCTGGTGGCCGGGGGCATCGCCTTCGCATCGGCCTCACGGTCCGAGGGCGCGCCACCGTCGCTGCCTTCGCGCACCCCCGAGCAGCTGCTCGCCGACATCAGTCAGGCGAACGTTCCCGGCCTCTCCGGCACCGTGGTCGAGACCGCCAGGCTCGGCCTGCCCGAGCTGCCCGCCATCGGCGGCCCCGCCGGCGGCAGCGGCGGCGCCTCGATCACCGGCCTGGTCTCCGGCTCCCACACCATCCGGGTCTGGCTGAAGGGCCAGGACAAGGCGCGGGTCGCCATCACCGGCCCAATTGCCGAATCGGACATCATCCACAATGGTCGCGACCTGTGGCTCTACTCGTCCGACCAGAACGCGGTCACCCACTTCCACAACAACGGCAACAACGGCAACAACGGCCCGAGCGCCACGGCGCCGCGGACGCCGGCGCCCGGCAACCCGCCGGTCACCCCGCAGCAGGCGGCGAACATGGTGATCCAGGCGATCACCCCGACCACCGAGGTCCAGGTCGAGCGCAACCTGCGGGTCGCCGGCCGCGACGCCTACCAGCTCCGGCTTCGTCCCAAGGACCCCAGCTCGCTGGTCGACTCGGTGGTGCTGGCGGTCGACGGCGCCACCAAGGTGCCGCTGCGCGTCCAGGTGCTCGCCAAGGGCAAGCAGGACCCGGCCTTCGAGGTCGGCTTCACCCAGGTCCAGTTCCGCGCGCCGAGCGACGACGTGTTCGCGTTCACCCCGCCGCCTGGCGCCAAGGTCACGCAGGGCCAGCTGCCAGGGCATGCCGCTAATGGCCAGGCCGCCCCGACGCCGAGCCCCGGCGCCAAGCCGAACCTCAACACCGCCGACCTCCCGCGGGTGATCGGCGACGGCTGGACCGCCGTGGTGGTGCTGCCGAACGCCAACGCCCTCGGCAACGGCGGCCCGGGCGGACCGCAGGCCTCGAACGGCTCCAGTGGCTCGAGCGGCTCGGTGGGCTCCGGCCCGAACAGCACGCCCAACCAGACCGAGCTGCTGGCGCGCCTGCTGGGGTCGGCGACCCCGGTGCACGGCGCCTTCGGCTCCGGCCGGCTGCTGCGCACCACGCTGGTGACCGTGCTGATGACCGACAACGGGCGGCTCTACGCGGGCGCGGTGACGCCCGAGGCGATCCAGGCGGCGGCCGCCCAGCCGCTGCCCGCCCCCGCGGCGCCGGGAACCGGCAACCGATGAGCGAGCCGACCGCCGCACTGGCGACCAGCGGGCTGACCAAGCGGTTCAGGGGCGGCCAGCTCGCGGTCGCCGACCTCGACCTCACCGTGCCGAGCGGGACCGTGTTCGGGTTCCTCGGGCCCAACGGCTCCGGCAAGACCACCACCATCCGCATGCTGCTCGGCCTGATCGTGCCGACCAGGGGGAGCTGGGAGCTGCTCGGCGCGCCGATGCCGGCCGGCGCCAACCGGGTGCTGCGCCGGGTCGGCTCCCTGATCGAGGGCCCGGCCTTCCACCCCTACCTGAGCGGCTGGCAGAACCTCGAGCGCCTCGACGCCGCCGACAGCCTGGCCAACCCGCGCAGCACCGACCGCCGCATCACCGCGGCGCTGGAGCGGGTCGGCCTGTCCGCGGCCGCCCGCAAGCGCTACCGTGCCTACTCGCTCGGCATGCGGCAGCGGCTCGGTCTGGCGGCCGCACTGCTCCAGCCGCGCGAGCTGCTGGTGCTCGACGAGCCGACCAACGGCCTCGACCCACAGGGCACCAGGGAGGTCCGCGCGCTGGTCCGCGAGCTGGCCGCCGAGGGCGCCACCGTGTTCCTGTCCTCGCACCTGCTCAGCGAGGTCGAGCAGGTCTGCACCCACGTCGGCATCATGCGCGGCGGCCGCCTGGTCGCCCAGGGCAGCCTGGCGGACCTCGGCGCCGGCGCGCAGCCGGTGCTGCGCGTCGACACCAGCGAGCCCGGCCGCGCCACCGAGGTGCTGTCGTCGCTCGGCCTGGGCGGCGCCAAGCCGGTCGGCGAGTCCGCCGAGGCCGAGCTGGACGGGGTGGCGCCGGAGAAGGTCACGGTCGCGCTGGTCGAGGCGGGCGTGCCCGTCCGGGGGCTGGCGGTCCGGCGCCCCTCGCTGGAGGAGTCCTACATGTCGCTCACCGGGGAGGGGTTCGATGTCGACCAGTAGCCCGCCGATCGACCGGCCCGCGCCGGCGGTCGAGGCCGCGCCGGAGCCGGCGAGCGGCCGCCGGACCGTCGGCAGGCTGCTCCGCTCCGAGCTGGCGATGGTGTTCCGGCGGCGCCGCAACCTGGTGCTGCTGAGCGTGCTGGCGCTGATCCCGGTGCTGATCGGGGTCGCCATCAAGCTGGCGTCCAGCTCGCCGAACCCCGGCGAGGGCCCGCCGTTCATCGACCGGATCGCCGGCAACGGACTGTTCCTGTCGCTGACCGCGATGATCGTGGTCCTGCCGCTGTTCCTGCCGATGGCGGTGGCGGTGGTCTCGGGCGACACCATCGCCGGCGAGGCCAACCTCGGGACCCTGCGGTACCTGCTGGTCGCGCCGGTGCGGCGCGGGCGGCTGCTGGCCGTCAAGTACACCGCGGTGCTGGCCTTCTGCCTGGCCGCGGTGGTGGTGGTCGCCGCCGTCGCGGTGGCGACCGGCGCGGCGCTGTTCCCGATCGGCCGGGTCGCGCTGCTCTCTGGCGCGACCATCGCGCTGCCCGAGGCGCTGCTGCGCACCCTGCTGGTCGCGCTCTATGTGGGCGTGTCCATGGCCGGGCTGGCGGCGCTCGGGCTGCTGGCCTCGACCCTCACCGAGGTGCCGATCGGCGCGATGGCCGCGACTTTGACGATCGCGATCGTCAGTCAGGTCCTCGACTCGATCCCACAGGTCGCCTGGATCCACCCGTACCTGCTGTCGCACCGCTGGCTGGCGTTCGCCGACCTGCTCCGCGACCCGGTCCCGAGCGGCGACCTGCTGCTCGGCGTGGCCACCCAGGCCGTCTGGGTCGCCGTCTGCGCCAGCCTCGCCTGGGCGCGCTTCAGCTCCAGCGACGTGTCCGCCTGAGGCCGCCACCGCGCACCGGCGTCTGGGGGCCGGCGCCGGCGCCGGGGGCGGCCCGGTCCTTCCGCGGCTCGCCCGCTAAGATCGGGCCGCCCGGCGGCCCCCCGAGCCGCCGCGGGCACGCGGCACCGAGGAGGACGCCATGGCTGACGGCTTCGACGCGATCGTTATCGGTATGGGACCCGGCGGCGAGGTGGCCGCGAGCCGGCTGCTCGCCGCCGGCAGGCGGGTCGCGGTGGTGGAGCGCGAGCTGATCGGCGGCGAGTGCGGCTACTGGGCCTGCGTGCCGTCCAAGACGCTGCTGCGCCCGCCGGACGTGCGCTCGGAGGCGGCCAGGGCGGCCGGGGTCGCCACCCCCGCGCTCGACTGGCCGGCGGCGGCCGCCTGGCGCGACCAGATCACCCGGCACCTCGACGACGCCAAGCAGGTCCGCGGGTACCAGGACCAGGGCGCCGAGGTGCTGCGCGGCAGCGGCAGGCTGGCCGGCCCGGGCCGCGTCGAGGTCGATGGCCGCGTGCTGACCGCGCCCGAGGTGATTCTGGCGACCGGGTCGGACCCGGTGGTCCCGGAGATGGACGGCTTCGACCCGGAGCGGATCTGGACCAACCGCGAGGCCACCCAGCTCCGCGAGATCCCCGAGCGGGCGGTGGTGCTCGGCGGCGGGCCGGTCGGGCTGGAGCTCGGCCAGTTCCTGGCCCGCTTCGGCTGCCAGGTCACCCTGGTCCAGCACGCCGACCGGCTCATCAACCGCGAGGACCCGCGGGTCGGCGAGCTGGTCGGCGCGGCGCTCGCCCGCGAGGGCGTGCGGGTCCACACCGGCCGCCGGGTCGTCGGCGGCTCGCGCCGCGACGGCGAGCGGTCGGTCGAGCTGGACGACGGCACCCGCATCGGCACCGACGTGGTGGTGGTCGGCGCCGGCCGCACGCCGCGGGTCGCGGGCCTCGGCCTGGAGGCGGTCGGCGTCCAGACGGGCGGGCGCGGCGTGCCGGTCGACGACCGCTGCCGGGTCACCGACGGGGTCTGGGCGGTCGGCGACGTCACCGGCGTGGCGCTGTTCACCCACGTCGCCAAGTACCAGGCGCGGGTGGTCGCCGACAACCTGCTCGGCGGGGACCGCCGCGCGAGCTACCAGGGCGTGCCCCGGGTGGTGTTCACCGACCCGGAGCTGGCGGCGGTCGGGCTCACCGAGGCGCAGGCGCGCGAGCGCGGTCACCAGGTGGTCACCGCCACCGTCGACCTCGCCGCCGAGATCACCCGGCCATG
>JBEDUQ010000427.1:0-22464 GCA_040414855.1 Actinomycetota bacterium | reverse complement strand
GCAGGGGCGAGCTGTCCCAGGCCGGCTCGACCGGCCGCGCCGCCTCGCTGTGGCTGGGCGTGTTCGTGCTCGCGCTCCTGCTCTGGCAGGTGCTGCTGTACGCGCGGCTCGGGCTGGCGCACTGGGTGGGCATCGCGGCGGTCGTGCCGGGGCTGGTGGCCTCCTGGCCGCTCGCCACGCTCAGCGGCCGCACCGTGCTCGGCGCGCTCGCCCTGCTCACCGGCGCGCTGTTCCTCGGCGCCACGGTCGACGGGCTGCTGCTCGGCCACTGGTACCTGGTCGACCGTCGGCTCACCAACCGGCCGATCCTCGCGCTGGCGACCTGGTTCTTCGCGGGGGTCGCGGCCGCCGTGGTCTCGGCCGCGCTCGGCGGCGCGCGCGGGGACGCGGTCGACCAGTCGCTGTCGCCGCTGCTCGGCTTCCCGAACCTGACCGTCTACCTGGCGCTCGGGCTGGTGCTGCTGTGCGGCCTGCTGGCCGGCTTCATCAGGGTGCTGGTCCGGTCGGACTCGATCCAGGCGGCCACCGGCATGTTCTACCTGGCGGTGATCATGGCGATCGCCGCCGAGTTCGCGGCCAAAGTCTACTTCTTCCGAGCCTGACGGGCCGCGCGGGGCCGCGGGCCGCGCAGGCCTGACGGGCCAGGTGGGGCAGCGGGCCGCGCACGCTTGACCGCCCGCGCAGGGCGGCGGGCCGCCCAGGCCTGAAGGGCCGCGCCGCGCGGTGGGCCTGCGAGCCTGACAGCCCGCGTGGAGCGGCGCGACCCAAGGCGGAGCCTCGCGACCCCGAGATGGCAGGTGCACGATCGGGCAGGGTGGAGAGCCTGAAAGGCTGTCCCGCGACTCCTCCGTTCGTCATGGCCCAATTAGGGAGCCTTGCCGGTATACAGCTGCGCACGCGCTCAAGGCGTCGTACGCGATTCGGCTTGGAGACGTCATGGGCTCGCATGGCCGCAACCAGGAGCCGGCGGGCACCGAGACGGCTCGGACCGGCCGCCAGCGCCGCGAGGAACGCTCGGCGCCGGCACGCTCGGGCATGGGCCCGCGGGAGCAGGCCATCCTCGGCCTGCAACACACGGCCGGCAACGCCGCCACCGCCGCGCTGCTCGCCGAGAGTGCGGCTGCCGGGCAGCCGGCCGAGCCGCCGGCCTCCCCGACCGCGGGTCACGAGCCGCTACAGGTGGCCGAGGCAGAGCTCGGGGCCGCGGTCGGGGAGCGGGCCCCGGTCCCGGCCGCCGACGGCAGCCGGGCAATCGCCATGACCGTGCAGCGCGACCAGTGGATCCAGGGCAGGCCGGTCGACTACAACCGGAAGAACCGCCCGACCAAGGGCGCGGACGTGCGGGCCGCCCTGCGCACGCAGCTGCCCGGCCTGCTCGCGGCGTTGTCCAATGCCCAGCTCGACCGCTGGCAGCGGGTCGTGGACTACTACGCGATCACCCGGCACATCGACAAGGAGTTGCAGCAGCTCCGCGGCTCCTACGCCGCCCGCTACCCGGGGCTCAAGGTCGAGGGCGAGGGCCAATGGACCGGGTTCGGCGCCTACAACGACGAGGTGCGCAAGATCCAGCGCGGCCGGCCACAGCACCCTCCGGGCGGCGACAAGCTCACCGTCGACCCGGAGCTGCTGCTGAGCGCCGACGTCCAGGAGCAGCCGGAGTGGGACCTCAAGGCGGAGACCGCGTTTCGCCGCTGGGCGGTCGACCAGTTGCGCAAGGACCCGCCGGTGTTCGACATGTATCCCGACCATGACGACGAGATCATCACCCGCCGTACGTCGCTCGGGACCTGGACGACGAAGGGGGTCATCACGCTCGCCGACCTCCGGCACCGGTTCGCGAAGGAGTACGACGAGCAGGTCAGCAACCGGGACGAGTGGAAGAAGCTCAGGTGGGCCTTCAGCGAGACGCTGTCGGCCTTCTACGACGCGACCCAGGTGCACCGCGAACGCAGCAGGCTCAACGCCGAGGGCCGGGGCTGGTTCGGCGTCGACATCGTCCGCAACATCAACGAGGCGCTCGGCGAGGGCGACCAGGACTACCCCTCGATCCGGCAGTGGGACGAGCCCCAGAAGCTGATCAACCAGGCCGGGCCGCTGTTGCGTGAGCGCAAATTCGAGATGGCGGTGCCGGTCCTCGCGATGGCCGAGCTGTCCACCGCGCAGGCCGCGCAGAAGATCTTCGCCTACGACCACCGGGTGGAGACGGGCGCGGCGACCGCGGTGAAGTGGTTGAGCCGGGTCAAGACCGCCGGGTCCATCGCCGCGAGCATCGCGGCCGGCCCACTCGGCATCACCGGGTCGGCGCTGGTCGCCGGAGGCTACACGTTCCTCCAGCAGGGCGCCCAGAACGTCTCGGAGCTCGCCCACGGCCAGCGCACCGACCTCGGCCTGGCCGGGCTGGTCAAGCAGGCGGGGACGGCGACGGTCATGGGCCTTCTGGGCGGGGCGCTGCAGAGCCGGTTCCAGGCGGCGATGTCCGCCCGGCTGGCCGCGGCGACCGGCAGCGCCGGCGGCGCGTTGCGGGAGGTGGCGGTGAGCTCCGCCGCCGCGATGACCTCGTCGGTCTACAACACCGCGGCGGAAGCGGTCCTGAATGCCGTGATCAATGGGCAGGCGCTGCCCAAGGACGCCAACGCGCTGGCCGACCTCATCCTCGACAAGGCGCTCGAGGCCGGGGCGATGGACGTCGCGCTCCGCGGCCCGTCGGCACGGGTGGCCAAGGAATACCACGCGTGGCGCGGCGGCAGCACCACCGCGGTGATCCCTGGCAAGGCAGTTGAGGCCACCGGGCAGGCCGCCAAGCCGGGAGAAGCGGGGGCGGCGAAGCCCGCCTCCGAGATTCCAGACCCGCGCACCATGCCGGAGGACGTGGCCAGGCGGCTGCTCACTGAGGGCGGCGGCTGGGACCGCGTGCTCGGTGAGCTCAACGCGGGAACCGGACTCGGCCACGGTCTCATGCCGGCCGAGCGGCAAGCCCTGATCAACCGCTTCGAGTCCAGCCGCGAGCTGCTCGCGCGCGAGATCGGCGGCATGTTCGAGGGCACCGTTTCCATCGTCGACGCGGGCGCGGGCCGTGCGATCGAAGTGCGGTTCACCGGCGACGCCGCCGCGCAGCACCTTGCCGAGGCGCGTGGCTATCTCGAGACCGCGAGGCCCGGATGGGCGGCGGAGACCGGCGTCACCCTGCACGCGGGACCGAAGGCCGTCGCGGGCGGCCCCCGCTCGGAGGCCGCGGCCGCCGCGCTGGAGCGCGCGACCCCGCGCGGGCGCGAATTCGCGTCCCGGCTGGTGCCGCTCTACGAGAACTGGACGGGGTTGAACGCCCAGCGCCGGTTGGAGCTGCTCGTCAACGCGGTCAACCAGTGGCTGGGGACCCTCGGGGTACCGGAGGTGCACCCGGCCTTCGGCAGCAGGGGCGCGGCCGAGGACGGTCGCTTCGTGCCCGGGCATTGGGAGCTGCAGATCAATGCGAATCTGCTCAAGGGTCACGAACAGACGCCGCAGCAGTTCGCGATGGCATGCGAGATCGCGATCCACGAGGGCTACCACGCGCTGCAGACCTTCCGGGCCGCGCGCACCAATCCGGTGATGGCCGAGAAGCATCTCGACAAGGTCGCCTTCAAGGCGGTCATGGACGCCAACCTGCCGGGATCGAAGGCGGAGAAGATCAACCTCTCGGGGCTGGACTGGGTGGAGGCCGCTCGGGTCCGAGAAAGCATGTGGGGCAGCGGTGCGCCGCACAACAAGGACATCTATACGCAGCTGGACCTGGCTGACGCCCGGCTCAGCGAGGCGCTGGCCAAGGTCAAGCAGTACCAGAACCGTCCGAACAACGATCCGGACAAGCGAGCGGCCACACGCGAGATGCTCACCGCCACCAAGGTCCGGGACGCGATCCACGACGACTACATGAACCTGCCGGAGGAGGTCGAGGCCTGGAAGGTCGGGCTCGAGACCAGGGCGGCGGTCGCCGAACAGCTCAAGCTCAACGAGCTCAACGCGCAAATCGTCAGGGCGAGAAAGGACCTCGAGGGCGCGCACGAGGCGTTCAGCAAGATCGAGGGACCGTTGATGGAGCAGCTCACGGATACCTCGAACCCGCCCTCCAAGGACGCGCAACGGGCCTGGCAGAGCGCGCTGGAGCACGAGCGGAAGACGCGGCAGCACCTCGAGTCGCTCCTCGACAAGCGGAACAAGCTGCTATCGGGGAAATCGTGACCGACGAGCAGGAGGCGGCGCTCCGAGCCGTGGTCGAGGCGCTCCGGCAGAGCGCCACCGGCGACGAGTTCGCGGCCCGGTTCGGGCCCACCCTCCCGAGCCAGCGACGCCCGCGCGGCCTGCGTGTCGAGCTGCCGGACGGGCCGTTCGGCGCGTTCGAGCTCCGGCCCTGGAAAGACGGGAGCACCGGCGTCGTGGACATCGAGCTACGACCGACCGCCGCGCCGATCACCCTGGACGCCCTGCGGTCGGCGTTCGGGCCCTTCGAGGAGACCGCTCGCCTCGAGTCGGCGCGGCCCTGGTGGGCGGCCGAGATCGGCGGCGAGGGCGTCGGCGTTCTGATGTCTGTGGCCGTCGTCCGCGAGCAGGTGGACGAGATCGTGCTGCGCCGGGACCCCGTGTTCACGGACTGACCGTCCCGGCCTTCCTCAGGAGCGGATCAGCCTCGGGTCGATGCGGTCGACCGACTCGGCGCCGCCGGCCCAGAGCCAGCCGGACCCGGTGGCCACCATCAGCACGCCCTCCAGATCGTCGGCGGGCAGGACCGCGGTCACCTCGCTCTTGGCGAGGTCGATGCGGAGGATGCCGGGCGGCCCGACCGCCCACACCGCGCCGCTCCCGTACGCCAGCGCGGTGACCGCGCCGGTGGCGACGCGCGCCACCACCTTGAGGCTCTTGGGGTCCACACGCAGGACGACCCTCGCCAGCGGGTCGGCGAGCCAGACCGACCCGGAGCCGAGCGCGATCGTCTGCGTGAACCCGAGCGGCCCGCCGGTTTCGACCGCGCCGACCACGTGGCCGCGGCCCGGCTCGATCTTCAGGACCTGCCCGTCGGTCATCGCCACCCAGACCGAGTCGTGGGCGGCGGCGACGTCGCTCGGCACCGTCAGCAGCGGCACCCTGGCGGCCACGCGGTTGCGGTGCGGGTCGATGCGCATCAGGATCCCGCCGCGCTCGCCGTCCTGCTGCTCGCCTGAGCTGACCCAGACCGCGTTGTCGGTCGCGCTCACCCCGATGAAGCCGGCGAGCGACTCGCCGAGCGGGATCTTGGCGACCACCCGGTTGCTGGCCGGGTCGACCCGCCACACCGAGCCGGGGACCGCGACCGGCACCCAGACGGCGCCGGCGCCGAACGCCACGCCCGCCGGGCCGGAGTCCTGTTGCGCGATCGGGATGCTGGCGAGGACCTGGTCGGTGGAGCGGTCGACGCGCTCCAGTCGGTCGCCCGAGGCGATCCACAGCGAGCCGGCGCCGAAGGCGAGCCCCTGCGCGAAGCCGTTGATCCGCACCCGGCCGACCACCGCCGAGGCCTGCGGGTGGGTCGAGGTCGACACCGCCGTCGGCACGCTCGGCCGTGGCCCGCTCGAGGGCGCCGCCGTGGTCGCCGGGGCGGAGGTCGTCGGCGGGACGATGGTCGGGCTCGAGCCCCGGTCCCGCCCGCTGAAGCCCTTCGGCACGATCCAGAGACTGCCCAGCAGCACGGCGAGCACGACGATGCCGTCGATGACGTTCCTCGCAACCCAGCCGCGCGGTCTGCTGCGCATCTCCCGGCGCCGCTAGCTCTGACGGCCGCCGTTGCGCCGCACGAGCGAGACCCCAAGCCCGTCGCCGATCGCCAGGATCGTCGACTCGAGCCGATCGTCCTCGGCGATGCGCTTGGAGTAGAGGCGCAGCGCCTCGGTGTCGGCGTCCTTGGCCTTGGGATCGGCGACGCGGCCGGACCAGAGCACGTTGTCCGCCAGGATCACGCCGCCGGGCCGGACCAGCCGCAGCGCGTGGTCGAGGTAGCTCGGGTACTCGTCCTTGCGGGCGTCGATGAAGGCGAGGTCGTAGCCACCGTCGCTGAGGCGCGGCAGCACGTCGAGCGCGCGGCCGAGGATCGCGCGGATCCGGTTGCTGACCCCGGCCTCCTCGTAGCTCGCCTTCGCCAGCCGCTGGTGCTCGGGGTCGGCTTCGATGGTGGTGAGGGTGCCCTTCGGCGGCAGGCCCCTGGCCAGCCAGATCCCCGAGTAGCCCGCGCCGGAGCCGATCTCGACGGCCGCCTGCGCGCCCGACCAGGCGGCGGCGACCCGAAGGAACGACCCCGTGTCGGCGGAGACCGGAGGCATGCCGCCCGCGGCGGCGCGCTCCCGTGCGTGACGAAGCGCGTCGTCCTCTTCGGCCACCAGCCCGCCGAGGTAGCTCGCGATAGCATTGGACTGCACGACCACGACGAACTCCTTTGGCACGTTGGCTCTCATGGTTCTGTCAGGACTCGGAAGCTCAGCCTAACGTCGGCGGCAACGGGTTGCAGGGGTTGGCCGTTGGCCGGGTGAGGCTTAGTCTGGCACTCGGAGCTCGGTGCAGGGAGGCCGGAATTGTTCAACGTCGGGATCGGCGAGATCGGCGTCATCGTCCTGGTCTGCCTGATCGTCTTCGGGCCCGACCGCCTTCCGCAAATGGCTCGGCAGCTCGGCCGTTTCCTCGGTCAGGTGCGTCTGATGACCCAGGGTGCGCTCGACCAGCTCAAGCAGGAGGCGGACCTCAAGGACATCAACCTTCCCGACCTCAAGGTCGGGACGCTGCGCACCCAGGCCCGCGACTACGTCCGTGAGCTGCTCGACATCGAAGGCCAGATGGCCGAGCTGGAGCGCGAGCGGGACCAGATCAAGGCGTCGCTGGAGGCCGAGCCGAACGGCAACGGGAGCGCCAGCCCCGCCTCGGCTGAGGCCAGCGCCGCGGCGGCCGAGGCCAGCGTCGCGGCCGGCGAGTCGGAGGCGCCGAGGCTCAACGGCACGGTGGCGGAGCCGAACGGGACCGCGGCCTCGCGCGAGGCCAGCGGCGCGGCGAGCAGGCCGGCGCCGGTCGACCCCGACGCCACCTGAGCCAGGGCCCGGCTCAGGTCATCAGGTCAGCAGGTTCAACCGCTTGCCGACCAGCGAGCGCTTCACCGGCGGCAGGGCCGCGGCGATCCTCAGCAGCTCCTCCGAGGCCGGCGCGTCCGGATCGGAGATCACCAGCGGCTTGCCACTGTCGCCGCCCTCCCGGAGCCGCATGTCCAGCGGCACCCGGCCGAGCAGCTCGGCGCCGAGGTCGCGCGCCAGCTCCTGGCCGCCGCCCGAGCCGAAGATCTCGTGCTTCTCGTCACAGCCCGGGCACACGAAGTAGCTCATGTTCTCGATCACGCCGCTGACCTTCAGGCCGTTCTCCTGAGCGAAGCGCCCGGCCAGGATCGCGACCCGCTCGGCCGCCTCCTGCGGGGTGGTGACCAGCAGCATCTCGGAACCGGGCAGCATCTGCGCCAGCGAGATCGAGACGTCGCCGGTCCCCGGCGGGAGGTCGAGCAGCACGTAGTCGAGGTCGCCCCAGTAGACGTCGGCGAGGAACTGCTGGATGGCGCGGTGGAGCATCGGGCCGCGCCAGGCGACCGGCCGGCCGTCGGTGAAGAAGCCGATCGAGATCACCTTCACCCCGTGCGCCTCCAGCGGCATGATCATGCCGTTGAAGCCGACCGGGCGGCCGGTGGCCCCGAGCATGCGCGGCACCGAGAAGCCGTAGATGTCGCAGTCGACCACCGCGACCCGGTGGCCCTGGGCGGCGAGCGCGGTGGCCAGGTTGACGGTGACCGACGACTTGCCGACGCCGCCCTTGCCGGAGGCGATCGCGAGCACGCGGGTCGAGGAGTCCTCGCCCCAGAAGGTGATCTTGCGCTGCTGCGGCTGGCCGCCCCGCAGCTTGCTGACCATCGCCTGGCGCTGCTCGTCGGTCATCGCGCCGAGCTCGACCCGCACGCCGGTCACGCCGGGCAGCGGGGCGACAGCCTCGGTGACGTCCTTGTTCAGCCGGTCTTTCAGCGGGCAGCCCGCGATGGTCAGCAGCACGCCGACCGTGACCCGGCCGGACTTGTCGATGGTGATGTCCTTGACCATGTCGAGCTCGGTGATGGGCTTGTGGATCTCAGGGTCCATCACCTGGCCGAGAGCGCTGTAGACCTCTTCGCGAGTGACCATCGGGAACGTTCACCTCACAGGGCGCGGCGCGCCGGAGCAACCGGGGGGACACCCCCTACACTTCGCAGTGTAGCAACCTGGATGCGCTGCCCATGGTGAAGGAATCCCCGCATGACAGCCTATGACGCGGTGGTCGTCGGAGGTGGGCCGAACGGCCTCGCCGCCGCCCTCAGACTGGTCGAAAATGGGTGGTCGGTGTGCCTGCTCGAGGCCAACCACGAGCTCGGCGGCGCCGCCCGAACGCTCGAGAGCACGCTCCCCGGGTTTCGCCATGACTTCGGTGCGGAGTTCCTCCCGCTTGTCGGAACCGCGCCCGCCATCGCCGGCCGGGACCTCGGCGTCTGGGGCCTGAAGCTGCTCCACGCCCCGCTGCCCGCCGCCCACCCGTTCCCCGGCGGCGAGTCGATCGCGCTCGGACGCTCCGCCGCCGCGACCGCCGCCTCGATCAAGAACCTCCACGCCGGCGACGCCGACGCCTGGATCCGCCTGGACGAGGACTACGGCGACGTCGTCGAGCTGTTCCTGCGGGCACAGATGGTCCGCTGGCCGGTGAGGGAGGCGGCCGGGCTGCTGCGGCGGCTCGGCGGCGTGCAGCCCACGCTCGGCTTCGTCCGTACCCTGCTCCAGGGCGCCTCGGTGCTGGCCGACCGGTTCGAGTCGGAGCAGGCGCGGGCGTTCCTGGTCGCACCGGCCACGCATGCCGACCTTCCGCCCGAAGCGCCCGGGATGGGCATCTACGCCCTGCTGCTCAACCTGCTCGGCGAGCGCAACGGCATGCCGGTGGCCGAGGGCGGCACCGGCGCGGTCAGCGCCGCGCTGGCGGCCAAGCTGCTGGCCGGCGGGGGCGAGGTCCTCACCGGCCGGCGCGTGGACCGGATCGTGGTCGAGGGCGGCCGCGCGGTCGCCGCCGAGGCCGGCGGCGAGCCGTTCACCGCCCGCCGCGCGCTGATCGCCGCGGTCGCGCCCGAGCTGGTCGTGGCCATGGCCGGGCCGGAGTCGTTCCCGCCGGCCGCGCTGGAGCAGCTCCGCGGGTTCCGGCGAGGGCTCGGCACCTTCAAGGTCGACTGGGCGCTGGACGGGCCGGTGCCGTGGAGCGCCGAGGAGTGCCGGCAGGCGGGCGTGATCCACGTCGGCGACACCGTTCGGGCGATGAGCCGGTCCGCGTGGGAGGCGGCCCACGGCCTGCTGCCCGCCCGCCCCACGCTGATCCTCGGCCAGCCGACGCTCGCCGACCCGAGCCGGGCCCCGGCCGGCAAGCACGTCCTGTGGGGCTATGCCCACGTTCCGGCCGTTCTGGAGGGCGACGCGCTGCGGCCGCGCGCCAAGGCGGCCTGGCCGCGCTCGACAGAGCCCTTCCTGGACCGGGTCGAGCAGGCGATCGAGGCCCACGCGCCCGGCTTCCGCGAGCTGGTGCTGGCACGAAAGGCCTGGACGCCGGAGGAGCTCGAGTCCGCCGACGGCAACCTGGTCGGCGGCGACATCATCAACGGCTCGTTCGCGATCGACCAGCAGCTGCTGTTCCGGCCGGGCCCGGCCTGGTGGCGATGGGGGACCCCTGTCAAGGGCCTGTACCTGGCCAGCGCGGCGGTTCCGCCCGGAGGAGGCGTCCACGGCGCCTGTGGCGACCTTGCCGCCGCGCAGGCGATCGCCGACCAGCGGCGCCCGCGGCTGCTGCTCGCCGGCGCCGCCCTCGGCGTCACCGCCGGCGCGGGCCTGCTCAGCTCACGCCGCGGTCGCCGCTGAGGTTCTCGTCGGTCGCTGGGCGGGGGCTGGGCGTCTGCCGGACGCCGCGGGCCTTCCCGCCCGGGTGTCCTCAGGCCGAGGAAGACCGCCGGCCCCACCGGGCACGAGGCCCCAGGGACAACCGGCCGCCCGCGGAGGTCGCGAATGCGGCCTACCGCTGGCGCCCGCCTCGTCGTCCCGGCGGGACCGGCGGTATCGGAGAGCCCGGCGTCGCGGCCGGCGCCCTGGACGGGCGCGCGCGGCGCGGGCTCCCCGAGGTCGGTCGGCTCAGGCGGAGCTGACGTTCTCCGGCGCGTCGGGGCCGAAGCTGACCGTCACCGTCCGCTCGTCGACGCCCCGGACGATCCCGAGCGCCAGCCGGTCGCCGCTGATCCGGTCGAGCGCCTGGTAGAGCTGGTCGGCGTCGGTCACCGGCTGGCCGTCGATGCTGACGATCAGGTCGCCGGCCTGCACGCCGGCCCGGTCGGCCGGGCCGCCCTCCTCGACGACCCTGACCAGCAGGCCGTCCCGCTCCGGCAGGCCGACCGCGCGGCGCAGCCGCCTGGCGACCCCCGTCGGCGCGATGCCGATGCCCAGCCGCGGCCGGGTCGGCACCTCGCCCCTGGCCAGCGCCTCGATGCGCTGGCGCAGCTCGGCGTCGGCCGGCAGCGCCAGGTAGAAGCCCTCGCCCAGGCGGTGGGTGTTGAGGCCGACCAGCTGGCCGGCGCGGTTGACCACCGGGCCGCCTGACGAGCCGCGCGCCAGCGGCGCGGTGTGCTCGATCGAGCCGGCGATTCGGCGGCCGCGCGGGCCACGGAAGGCCCGGTCGACCGCGGACACCATCCCGGCGGTGATCCGGCGGCGGCCGCCGGGGCTGGCCAGCGCGAACACCACCGAGCCGACCGAGACTGTCCCGTCCGCCCAGCTCACCGGCGTTGCGCCGGCGGTGTCCACGGCGACCACCGCGAGGTCGCCGTCGACGTCGACGCCCTGCACCTGGCCGGTGGCGGCGCGGCCGTCCTCGAACACCACGGTGACCTCGTCACCGCGAAGGTTGTGCGCGTTGGTGACCACGCGGCCGTCGGCCACCACCACGCCGGAGCCACGACCCCATCCCCGGCCGATGCCGACGACGGCGCCGCCAACCTGGCCGGCGACCTGCCCGATCGCCTGCTCCAGTTCCTCGAGTGCGCTCATCGCTGCCTCCTTGGCACCCGGAGCGGAAGTCCTGCTCCGAGAAGTAACTTGCAACTAGCAACCTACTAGCATGCAGGGCAAGTGGCAATACGCTGGCGGCGTACGATGAGCCCATGGCCGAAGACCGTCGTCCCAGGGGAGGGACCCCCGCAACCCCGCCAGCGGTCCCCTCGCCGCTTCAGGAGGCGGTCGTCAGGGTGGGGGACCGCTGGACGCTGCTGATCGTCGAGGCGCTGCTGGAGGGCCCGCGGCGCTTCAACGACCTCGCCGATGAGCTGCGCGGCATCGCCTCGAACATCCTCTCGCAGCGGCTCAAGGAGCTGGAGCGCTGGGGGCTGGTGGTGGCGACGCCGTACTCCGAGCGGCCGCCCAGGTTCGCGTACCAGCTCAGCGCCGGCGGCCGCGAGCTGGCCGGCGCGCTGCGCCTCTTGGCTCAGTGGGGCGCGCAACGGTCCGGCGACGGCGACGCCGAGTCGCTCCAGCATCTGGAGTGCGGAACCCCGCTGGAGACGCGCTGGTACTGCCCGACCTGCGCCCGCATGGTCGAGGACCGCGAGGCCGGCGACCTCCACTTCGCGTAGCGCGTTTCCCGTAGCGTGGTCCCCTCGCGGGGCGCGGGCGCGCGGGGCGGCGGGGTCCCCGGCCCCCCGGGTCCTCCCGCCCGTCCCCTGGTCCTCCCGCCCGGCCCGCCCTGGTCCTCCCGCCCGACCGGCCCTGGTCCTCCCGCCCGACCGGCCCTGGTCCTCCCGCCCGCCCCTGGTCCTCCCGGCCGCTTGGCCCGCCCTTCAGAGGATGTCGACCGAGGGCAGCGCCTCGAAGTCGCGGTCAGGGCGGAACGGGTTGGCGGTCGCGTCCGCGGCCCCCGTGAGCAGGTCGACCAGCCGCCTCGACCCGGCCGGCCCGGCCATCACCCCGCGACCGCTGTAGCCGGTGTTCACCCAGAGGCCCTCGATCTCGGTGGGCCCGATCAGCGGGCGATGGTCCGGGGTCATCGTGTAGTGCCCGGCCTGGAGCATCCACGGTGCCGACCAGTTCGCCCACACCTCGCGCCAGAACGGCACCACCCGGCCGACCGCGACCGAGCTCGACGGGTCGAGCAGCTGAAACGCGAAGCGATGGTCGAGCGGCACGTCCTCGCTCGGCGGGCTCGGCGGCGTCTCGGGGTCCGCGAACATCAGCGACGCGCCCTGGAAGGCGGGCCGCCAGTGCGCCCCGGTGTCGTCGTCGATGGTCATCGGCGCGCCGGCGGGGACCTGCGGCACCTCGGGCATCACCAGCTTCTGGCGGCGCACGGTCCGCACCGGCAGCTCGATCCCGGCCAGCCTCGTCACCTCGCCCGAGAACGGGCCGGCGGCGACCACCACGGTGTCCGCTCCGAAGCTGCCGAGGGTGGTCCGTACCTCGGCCAGTCTGCCGCCCTGGACCCCGAAGCCCACCACCCCGCAGCCGACGACCACGTCCGCGCCCGAGGCCGCCGCGAGCCCCATGGTCACCGCCTTCGGGTCCAGCAGCCCGTCGGCGGCCCTGAAGCGCGCCTGCACCACCGCGTCGGAGACGAACGGGAACGCCTTGCGGGCCTCGTCGCCGTCCAGCAGCTCGACGTCGGCGACGCCCCATTCGCGCTGCTCGGCGACCAGCCGCCGCTGCCGCCCGGCACCCTCGGCGCTGGTCGTCAGCCACAGGTAGCCCTGCTGGCGGACGCCCGCGTGGTTGCCCGCCTGGCCGGTGACCTCGGCGAAGTCGAGGAAGAGCTCGGTCGACTCGCTGACCAGCTCGAGCTGCTCGCGGGTCTCGAGCTGGAGCCGGAACCCGCCGGCGGCCACCGCGGTCGTGAGCGAGCACAGGGCGGGACGCCGCTCCACGATCAGCGGCCGCAGCCCCGCGCGCGCCGCGTGGAAGGCGGTCGCCGCGCCCACGATCCCGCCGCCGATGATCACCAGCTCCGCTCCACGCGGAGGCCCGGACAGGTACCGGATCGACATCCACGTCCCTCCCGACCGTTCAGCCGCCGTCCGTCGCATGCCAGCATGCCCCGCCGCCCACGCTACCGTCGCATCCCGGACGCGCCCCAAGACCCGGGCAGCGGCGGGCCCGCCGGCGTGCGGCGTGACCTTGGCGCGCCCGCGGACCGCCGCCATGGCCTGCGGCGGCGCGTTCGCGAGCTCTTGTCTCGCGCGTGCTTTGAGCTGCCGCTCCACCTGCTCTGGGCCGGCCACGGGCGCCCGATGGGCGACTCCGGTGGCGCGTCGCAACGGCCGATGGCGTTGACGGTGGAAAACCAATGCCGGAACACTCGGGTGAGGCGTCGAGGGAGGAGCCGCCCGTGAAGCTGGGCTTTGCGCTGCCGCACTACGACTTCTCGTTCCCCGGACCTGGTCCGGCGACGTTCGACCGGGTCGCCGGCTACGCCGAGTGGGCCGAGCGCGGCGGGTTGTCCGAAGTGTGGGTTTCGGACCACTTCTGGAGCGACCTAGCCCGCTACGGCGGACCGTCCGGACGCCAGGGCCTACTCGAATGCTGGACCACCATGGCCGCGCTCGCGACCAGGACCAGCTCCGTTCGGCTCGGCAGCCTCGTCCTCGCGGCCGGCTTCCGGCACCCGTCGCTGCTCGCCAAGATGGCCGCCGCGCTCGACCAGCTCTCCGGTGGGCGGCTCGACCTCGGCCTCGGCGCCGGCTGGTACCAGCACGAGTACGAAGCCAACGGCATCCCGTTCCCGCGTCCGGGCGAGCGGCTCGCCATGCTCGAGGAGACGCTCGGCGTGCTGCGCGTCATGCTCGATGGCGCGCCCGCGCCGGCCTCCTACCACGGTCGCTTCTACCAGGTCAGCGACGCCCCGGTGAACCCCGAGCCGGTGCAGCGCCCGCGGCCACCCCTGTGGGTCGGCGGCCGCGGCGACCGGCTGCTCGACACCGTGGCACGCGCGGCCGACGGCTGGAACACCGCCTGGGCGTTCACCCCCGAGCGGTACGAGAGCAGGTTGGAGGTCCTCCGCGCCGCCTGCGCGGCCGCCGACCGGCCGTTCGAGAGCGTGCGCCGCTCGGTCGGGCTCGCCACGCTGATCGGCCGGGACGCCGACGACCTGATCGAGCGCTGGCGCCGGCTCCAGGCATGGGCCCCAGGCGGCGCGCTCGACGGCGTCGAGCTCCGGGACTGGGCCGAGGAACGGCTGGTCGGCACGCCCAACGAGGTCGTCGAGCAGCTGCACCGCTGGGAGTCGCTCGAGGTCGAACAGGTCGTCTGCTCGTTCTCCAACGTGCCTTTCACCATCTTCGAGGACGAGCAGCTCGACCTGCTCACCGAGCTGGTGCTGCCGCGCCTCGCCTGAGCGCATGGGTACCTCTCCGAACGGTCCCGCCAATCGCCGCGGTCGCGGCCATGGCCCGTGGTCCCGCCGGCCGCGCGAACTCAACGCGGGCCCGGGCGGCCCAGGCCTTCCCGACCCCGCAGTGCGCAGCCGAGGACCCGGTTCCCGCGAGCCCGACCAGCCGCCAGGTCGTGCGGATGCCCCTGGTGGGTCACCCGACGGCCGGGCAACCAGGTCGGGCGGTCGCGCGGGCGTCGCCGCGCCCGTGCTCGAGCGGCCGCTCTGGCGCGGCCGGCTGCACATCGCCGCCTTCGCCGTCTCCGTGCCAGCGGGCATCGCCCTGTGCCTCGCGGCCGGCTCGATGTCAGCGAGGGTCTCCGCCGCGGTCTACTCCGTGACCTTGACGGCCGTGTTCGGCGCCAGCGCCGCGTTCCATACGGTCAGGTGGTCGCCGCGCTGGCACCGGCGGATGAACCGGATCGACCGCGCACTCATCTACCTGCTGGTCGCCGGCACGTATACGCCCATCAGCCTGCTCGCCCTCAGCAAGGGGCTGGCGATCGCCGTGCTCACCGGCATCTGGGCCAGCGGCGCCGCCGGGGCCGCGCTCGTGCTGGCGCGAGGGAACCTCCGCGGCGTCGGCTTCACGATCTACATGCTGATGGGCTGGCCCGGCATCGTCGTCCTGCCCTTCGCAGCGGACCGCCTGCACCTCACCGGGGTCCTGCTCGTGCTCATCGGCGGTCTCGTCTACACCGCCGGAGCGGTCATCCTCATCACCCGCCGTCCCGATCCCAAACCAGCCGTCTTCGGCTATCACGAGGTCTGGCACGCCCTCACCATCATCGCCGCCGCCTGCCACTGGACCGCCATCTGGCTCCTCGTCGGCTCGATCCCGCCAAGCTGAAGGTCGGGGTAGGGAGGTCGCCCCTCTACCCTCGCCCTTGTGCCGTTCCGTTGCCGTCCGGCGAGGGATATCCCCAGCCGTCCGTGCGTCGTTGGCGGCGGGGGAGGAGACCGGTAGCCTGGCCTCGTCATGGAACCTCAAGACGTCTGCCTCAAGGTCCTCAGCGACGCCGCGCCCGAAGCGCTGCACTGGACGGTCGTGCTCGACCGGGCCCTGAAGGACCGCCTGCTCGACCCATTTACGGTCCGCGACGTCCGCGGAACGGTCGTGAAAAGCCTCGCGACCCTCGCAAAGGAGGGTCGCGTGGTCAAGCAGAGCACCGGGGTCTACCGGCTCCCAGATCCCGCCTAGCGGCGGTCCGGGGAGCTAGCGGCGCCTGCCAGCGGTGCCGTCGGCCTGGTGGATCGGCGTGACGTCAGCCTCTTGGTCGGCCTGCTTGCCAGGCTGCGCCGACGCGGTCGCACCCGACGTCGAGTTGCCGGTCGATGTCGTCCCGCCCGCCTGCGCCGACCCGCGGTCGTTGCCAGTCGCCGTCCCGGCGCTGGGCTGCGTGCCGGTCGGTCCCTGCGAACCGGTCGTGGAACGCATCTCGGCGACTCGGTCACCAGCCGCGCTCGCCCGCGCCTTCAGGGCCTCGCGCGTCTCGTCGCCGCGCTTGGGAGCGGTGAGCCAACCGATCGCCACGCCGAGGCCCGCGATGCCCATGCCGCCCATCACCATGCGGCGGCGGCGCTTGCGCGCGGTCTTGCGATAGTGCTTGGCGCGCTCCGGGAAGAACTTGTCGGCCACGCGACGGGTCATCTCCGCGACCTCGTCCGGCTCGGGCAGGCTCCGCTCCACTGCGTCGAGCGCGGCACCGCGCGCTCGGCGAGTGGCATGCTTGCTCGCTTCGACGCCCTTCCGACTCGCTTCCTTGCCGACGACGACGCTCTTGCGACCAACCTCGGCGCCGACCTCGGCCCCACGGCGGCCGGTTGTCGCCATCGCCTTGCCGATCGCCTCTCGGGCGGTCTCCAGAGCGTCGCTGAGGTCGTCCGTCATGCCGGCCACTTGGTCCCGCACCTGCTCCCGCATCTCGCCAGTGCTGGGGAGACGGCCGGCGACTGCTTGCTTCGCCTTCTCGATCTTGCTCCTTCGCCGGAACATGGGGCCTCCTTGAGTGGCTTTGCGCCGGTCGCTCTGTCGGCTCGCTGCCCTGACCTACCCTTTGTTGCCCAGCTTCAACGGAGAAAAACGGGCACTGATCATGCTTCGGCAGGAATCGCCGATGGAGTGAGTTCGACCAGCGTGCACTCCTTGCGCCAGCGATCCCCCGCGGCATCCCCGTCCCGAAGGTTCAGGCGCCGAGGCAACAGCACCGCAACCAGGCGATTGAAGAGCGGATCCGAGGCCGGGACCACCCTCGCGCTCGCCTCCACCGTGGTCAGCAGCGACTGGAGGTCCTTGGACCTGGCCGTCAGCAGCACCCGGTTGGTGTCCTCGAGTCCGCGGATGTGTTGCTCGGATCCCCCTGTCAGCACGTAGATACGGCCTTCGAGCGTGCCGAACCACGCCGGTACCGCCTTGTCGCCGGTCCCTGCCGGGCCTGGCACCTGGACCCACACGACGGTGCTCTTCTTCAGGGCTTCGCCGAGCACAGCCGTCGGCGTGGCGCTCTCATAGGGAGGGTCCTCGTCCAGGATCGCGACCGGGACACGGCCAACCTCGTCACCACCGATCAGGAAGACCAGCTCGTGGTCGTCGGACGAGTCGACCGAGACGCCATGCAGGTCGTCGCTGAACGTGTCGATCTTGGCCGACCCTCGCAAGGTGATCGGCTGCTCGTCGCCACGCCAGGCGAGGTCCCCGTTCGGAGCCAAGAGCGCCATGGACTCGACGTACCAGCCGCCTGCCCCCGTATAGGAGCGGCGCACCGTGAACGGCGCGACCCTTCCCTTGCCTCCTGGGCCGACGAACACCGCCATGGAGTCCTCGGGCTGCAACAGCCCCTCTGCGAGCATCTTGGCGTCGGCGACCACTACGTCGGTGAGACGGACGTCCATCGAGCTCCTTTCCCATCCGAAGGCTCCGCCGCGCCGCTCGAGCCCAAGCCCTCGATTCGCCATCCGAGGGTCCGTGCGACGTCCGCTCGAGCCTCCGGCCGCCTGCTGTGCGGCCGTGCATACGGCTGCACGATCATAGTCAAGTTTCCCGCCCGCCTCCGGCGGACGGCCGCGTTGTCAATGGTGTTCTCGATGTCGAGGACCGCGAGTCCCACGACGGTCATCGAGGGAGGTCCCAAACTGACCAAGCATCCCCCCTCCGGCGTCGCCTTGGGTCTCGGCAAGGAGGGGAGCGGAGAGGTTCGTCGTTTCCTCGCTCGCGAGTGGCCACCGGTGGATCGAGCGATCTTCGGCGAGGGGTGTGATTGGACCCGTCGACCGGTCGTGATCGAGGCGCGCATCGGCGAGCGCCTGGTGGGCGTCGCCGAGGGCGAGGTGATCGCGGGCATGGCGCGCCTCCACGACCTCCTGGTCGTCCAGAGCAGCCGCGGACAAGGAGTCGGCGGACGCCTCGTCGAGGCGTTCTGCGGCCGCGCCGCCGTTCTCGGCGCGGCGCGTTGCTACCTGCGCTGTCCCGCCACCGAGCCGCACCGCCGCTTCTACGAGCGCCTCGGATTCGTCCAAGTGGCCAGGCTGCCCCGCTACTACCATCATCACGACTTCCTCGAATGCCTTCGCGAGCCCCTGGTCGGAAGCTGACCCAAGGCCGGTTCGCATCTCCCGACCTGTTCTAGCACCGGCCATTCAGGCGGGCCACCGGACCGCGGGAAATGTGGATAACTTCGCGCACCCCGATTGCCGACGGGCTCCGCTGCCCGTGCGCCGTCGAGGTGCCCGTGCTCCGTCGACCGACCCATGCTGTAGATTGCCGCCCATGCTCGAACCGCTGCATCCCTTGGCGCGTGGGCTGGTCGACGACTACCTCGCCTTGGTCGATGCGCGGCTGCCCGGCATCATCCAAGGCCTGTACCTGGTCGGCTCGATCGCCCTCGACGACTTCCAGCCGGGCACGAGCGACGTGGACTTCGTCGCGCTCAGCACCGAGGCGCCTCGACGAGACCGCGCTCGACCGTTTGGAGGAGATTCACGCCCAGCTTCGCGTCGAGCCGGGCCGACCGAGCTACGACGGCCTGTATCTGCGCTGGGAGCATCTGAGCGGTCCGCCGGAGCTGGCACAGCCGGCGCCGTTTCATCTCGGCGGACAGTTCAACCGCCATGAAGCCGCGTTCGAGGCGAACCCGGCGGTCTGGAAGCTGCTCGGCGACCGGGGCGTGGCCGTCCGCGGCCCCGAGCCGCATGCGCTTCAGGTCCAGACCGACCGCAAGGACTTGGCGTCCTGGACCCTCGACAATCTGAACAGCTACTGGGCAGGCCTCGTCGACCGGGCGCACCAGGTGCTGGCCGCCCGCGCCGAGGACGAATTGTTCGATGCCGAGGTGCCCGTCTGGGGCGTGCTCGGCATCCCGCGCCTACACGCCACCCTGGTCACTGGCGAGATCGTCTCGAAGTCGGGCGCCGGCGAGTACTCCCTGGAACGGTTCCCTGAGCGCTGGGGGACGGTTGTGCGTTCGTGCCTCCGGATCCGAAGGGAGGCGGCCGGCGAGCGGGCGTGGCTGCCGGTGACCCAGGCGCGCGAGGCCGTGGACTTCATGGAGTTCGTCATCGCCGACGCGAACCAGCTGTCAATCGAGTTCTGAGGGCCATAGCCGAAAGTGGCGGGGCTCGGCCCGCGGGCCGCCCGGTTCGAGGGGTTTCGACGACGCGCCGTCGTCCGGCAAGGTTGGCTTCGACCGCGCACCGTCGTCCAGGCGCGGCCGGCTTCGACCACGCGCCGTCGTTCCGGCGGGCCGGGCACCGGAGGCGGTGAGCTCGGCCGATTCGTGGGCGACACCTGCGGTTTCCACAGCCCGCGCGGCCTGCTTGACATGGTCGAACGGGTGTTCGATCCTACTGAATATGGTGCTCACTGAAGGTGTTTATCCGACCACTGATAGTGGTCACCCGCAAGAGCAGCTCGAAGATCTCGCCCAGCGGATCCGCCCGGTCACCCTGGCCGGCGAGCAGCTCCTGCCGGTGCCGCGCGCGCTCGAGCCGCTGTTACCCGACCGCGGGCTGCGCCGCGGCGGGACGGTCGCGGTCGACGGCTCGCTCGCTCTGGCGTTGGCGCTGGTGGCGGGTGCTTCGGCGGCCGGATCCTGGGTGGTCGCCGTGAACCTGCCCGACCTCGGAGTGGTGGCCGCCGCCGAGGCCGGCATCGCACTGGAGCGCCTCGCCTTGGTCCCGGCCGCGAGCGCCGTCGCGTGGGCGGCGGTCGTTGCCGCGCTGCTCGACGCGATCGACCTGGTCCTCGTCCAACCTCCGGCCAGGCTGTCCTCCACCGTGGCCCGGCGCCTCGCCGCTCGCGCCCGGGAGCGCCGCGCGGTGCTCCTCCCGGTTGGTGGCAACTGGCCTATCGAGCCCGACCTTCGCCTGGCGGTCACAGCGAGCCAGTGGAAGGGCCTCGGCCAGGGACATGGACGGCTCCAAGCCCGCAAAGTCGAGGTCGCCTCCGCCGGTCGTGGCGCGGCCAAGCGTGAGCGTCGCGCCATGCTCTGGCTCCCCAGTCCCGATGCCAGCCGAGAGGACATGGGACAGCCACGACACGACCGTTACGTCCGTGCCGTGGAGGAAGAGAAGCACGGTCGGGTCATCCGACCCTGGAGAGGAAGGGAGGTGGACACCACGAGCGCCGCATCAAGGAGCCGCCTTCTCCAGCCGGTGTAGGGCGGGGGTGATCGGCTCGGATGGCCCGCGTCCTCGCGGTCTGGTGTCCTGACTGGCCGGTGGCTGCGGCAGGTGTGCCGTCCACCGAGCCGGTGGCAGTGCTCGATGCCGGTCGTGTGCTCGCGTGCTCGGCGGCGGCAAGGGCGGAGGGGGTTCGTCAGGGGCAACGCCGGCGTCAGGCGCAGGAGTGCTGCCCCGAGCTCGAGCTGATCGCCCATGACCCGGATCGGGACGCGCGAGCCTTCGAGCCGGTGCTGGTGGCGGTCGAGTCGCTCACCCCGCGGATCGAGGTGCTGCGCCCTGGCGCGTGCGCGTTTCCAGCCCGTGGAGCCGCCAGGTACCACGGCGGCGAGGAGGCGCTGATCGCCAAGGTCGAGGCCGCGGTCGACCGGGTGCTCGGCGATCTGGGACGCTGCCGGGTTGGCATCGCCGACGGACGCTTCGCCGCCGGCCTCGCCGCCCGCTATGGCTGCGCCCGCGACGAGGCCCTCCAAGGCGATGCCCTCCAAGAGGAGAGTGCTCCCACCGCAGCCGAGGGAGGTCGGTTCCGTGACGGTGCCCAAGCCGAGGGAGGTCAGTCCCGCGGCGGGGCCGTGGCGGGCCGTGGCACGGGTGACCGTGCGGTTGACGACGGCTCCAACCGGGCCCGGCATGCGGTCCCTGACCCGAGGTCGGTTGGGCGGCACTGTGTCGTCCCGCCCGGAGCGACCGTCGGCTTCCTCTCCTCGTTTCGCGTGGAGGTCCTGGAGCGTCCCGAGCTCACCGACCTGCTCATCCGTCTGGGCCTGTTCACCCTCGGTGACCTGGCCGCACTGCCGCGCGCCACCGTCGCCGCACGCTTCGGGCCCGAGGGCGTGCTGGCGCATCGGCTGGCCAGCGGCTTGGACGAGCATCCCGGTTCGAGCCGCCGGCCGCTGCCAGAGCTCGAGGTCGCGACCGAGCTCGATCCGCCCGTCACCAGGGTCGACGTCGCGGCCTTCGCCGCCAAGGCGCTCGCCGACGAGCTCGTGGATCGCCTCGAGCGGCTCGGTCTCGCCTGTACGCGCCTCCGTATCGAGGTCGAGACCGAGCATGGGGAGATGCTGGCTCGCGTATGGCGGTACGAGCCGCCCGAGCGGCCCTCACGGCGCGGCGCGGCCACCGATCCACGCGCCCAGCAGGTCTCGACCATCGCCGAGCGCGTCCGTTGGCAGCTCGACGGATGGCTGTCCGGCTCGGCGGTCTCGCGGCCGACGGGGCCGGTCATGCGCCTGGCCCTGATCCCGGACGAGGTGGTCCCCGCGCGCGGGCGCCAGCTCGGCTTCTGGGGAGAGGAATCCGAGGCGAGCCGGCGTGCCGCCCGGGCCTTGGCGAGAGTCCAGGGGATACTGGGCCCGGAGGCGGTCCGGGTCGCGAGCCTGCGCGGAGGTCGTGGCCCAACGGATCGGGTCGTCACCGTCGCCGAGGGCGAGCTTCCACCCGCTCCCGAGGGCGGCCCGACCACCCGCGGCGGTCGGCCCGCTGAGCCCGCCTCAGCGGGTCGCGACGTGCGGTCCGCCGGGGCACCCTCGGTCGGTCCCGGCAGACGGTCCACCGATGCGGCCCCGACCGGCCGCGACTCGACCGCCGGCAATCCTCGGGCTGGTCAGCGCTCAGCCACCCAGGACCAGGACGTTCTCACCACGGATGTCTCAGCGGCCTACGAACCGCCAACTGATGGGAGCTCGGCGCCGGGCGGCATCCTGGCGGCTAGTCCGACCCTGGCTGTCGACGGAGCCGTGGCGCTTGGCGAAGCCGCAGCCGCCGATGTCGATGAGGCCCTGCCCGCGGGTGGAGGTCGAGCGGTCGCGGGCACCCCAATCACCGACGACCCGTCCGCCGATGGAGCTTCAGCCGTTGGGGCGGCCTCACCCGCTGGCGGGGCTTCACCCATCGCCGAGGCTTCATCCTCCGCCGGGGCTTCGCCTGCCGGCGAGGCTTCACCCATCGACGGGACTTCACCCACCGCCGGCACTCCCTCCATCGTGGGGGTTCCGGCTGGTGACGAGGCTTCGGACGGTGACAAGGCTCTTGGCGCCGGTGCGATTCCGGTCGACGGCGAGACCCCGATCACCCGATTGGCGCCGAGCGGTGGTCGCCCGGAGCCGCCTGGGCGTCCTGGGGATGGGCTGGCCGGTGAGTCCGGTGCCGGCATGTGGGCGGGGGGCCGTGACGGAGCCGGCGTGAGCGGGACGACAGCAAGTCGAACGAGTTCCTCGAGAGCCAAGGCGAGAGGCCCCCGGCCGGCTCCTTGGCCGGGTCGGATCCCCGAGCCCTCGCCGGCGGTCGTCCACAGCGAGC
>JBEDUQ010000426.1:0-9222 GCA_040414855.1 Actinomycetota bacterium | reverse complement strand
GCACGTCGGGCGCGAAACGCGTGCGGCACGTCGGGCGACACGCGCGGCACGTCGGGCGACACGCGCGTGCCCCGATGCCCCCGATGCCCCTCGCCGTGCCCGCCCCGCCCGACCCTCCGGTTACCAGTTGGCGGCGTCGACGTAGGCGCGGGTCCACACCGTGACGTGCAGCATCACCGATTTGGTGAAGGCGGCGTGCAAGCGGTCCAGCTCGGCGGCGGACGCGCCGTCGGCGGCGAGGTAGGCGCGCGAGGAGGTGATCACCACCGTGGTGAACGCCAGCAGGTACCGCATCGGGATGTGGTCCAGCGAATCGGCGTGGTCGGTCCGGGTCTTCTTGGCGCGGGTGTGGCGCAGGCCGATCTCCTGCTGGTAGTCGAGCCAGCCCTGGTCGAGCGGACGGGTGCAGGCGTCGATGATCCAGCGGTCGAACCTCGGCTTGCTGGCGGCGCCGTACTCCGGGTTCGGGGTGCCGTCGGGGTGGCCGGAGTACGGGGCCATCCACGGCAGCTGGCCGAGCTGGGCTCGCCAGGCGCTGACCATGTCGTCGGCCTGACCGGCGAGGATCGCGGCCGCGTCCTTCAGTGCGGCCTCGTCGTCGTCGGTCAGGCCGGCGACCGCCCTCAGGTGGTCGAGGTCCTCGAGCGTCAGCGGCGAGCCGGCGGCCTCCGCCGTGCCGTAGGTGTAGCCGGGGATCTGGTCGGGATGCTCCAGGACCATCTCGGGTGTGGGCGTGTGCTCGGTCATCGCGTCCCCTCGTGTCCGCTCCGGTCCGGCTCCGCCGCGCGAGCGCGGCAACCCATCGACCCTAGAAGCGGGTCGGTCGGCGACGGTCGAAACAGTTCCGGGCCAGCCCGGCCTACGGCCGACCAAGAAGCCACGATGGAACTCCGGCGTTCGCCCGCATCGTGGTCGGCCAGATCGCCCCGGCGGGTCGAACGCCAAGACGTCGAGCGCTACGACGTCGCCGACTGACGCGCGGCCCCGTCCTGGACCTCGCGCCGCGCCGAGCCTTCCACCGGCACCTCGGACAGGGGCTTCACGACCTCATCCGCCGTCCGCGCCGAGCCGTCCACCGGCACCTCGGACGCGGGCTTCACGAACTCAACCACCGTCCGCGCCGAGCCGTCCGGCCCGCCCTCCGCCCGAGGCTCCGCGACCACGTCGTCGGCCCCGGCCACCTCCACGGCCTCGTCCCTGGCGGACCCGTCGGCACCGACCTCTCCCTCACCGGCCGGCGAATTGAAGCGCCGCGTGGTGCGGCGGCGGACCTCGTCGCGGGCGGCGGCGAAGCGGCGCCGGACCCAGTCCAGCACCCGCTTGGCCCAGGCGAACTCGGTCGATAACAGGGCGAGACCGGCGAGAATCGCGGCGATGCCGGGGCCGGGAGTGACCATCATCACCAGCCCTGCCGCGATCAGCGCCAGCCCGACCACCAGCACCACTCCGCGCCAGGCATGGCGTGCGAAGCGGTGGAGGATTGGCGCCATCAGCCCTCCCGCGCGTGGGGCGAGCGGGGCGGACCGCCCGGCGAGCCGGACGGACCCCCGGGCGGTCCGGGCGGTGACCCGACCGGCTCCCACGGAGCTGGGGGAGCCGGTGGCGCGCTCACAGGCGGGGGAGCTGCCGGATGCGCCACCGGCTCGACCGGGGCGGCGGCCGAGCCGCCGCGGCGGTTGCCCTGGCCGAGCGCGATCGCTCTCGACAGGTCGGTCGGCGAGACCACGCCGACCAGCCGGCCCTGCTCGAGCACCAGCGCGAGGCCCTGTCTGCCCATCGCCAGCCTGGCCGCCACCTCGACCGCCGGTGTCTCCGGCTCGACGATCACCGAGCGCTCGAGCGGCATCGCGACCTCGGCGACCCGCGTCTGGCCACGCCGGTCGGCCGGAATGCGGCGCATGGTGTCGAGGTTCACGACCCCGGTGAGCCGGCCGTCGAACTCCTGCACCGGAAAGGCCAGGTGCTGGTGGTACGGCGCGAACCGCTGGAGGAACGCGTCGACCGTGAACCAGGCTGGCCCGATGATCGGCATGGGGCTCATGACCTGGCGGGCGGTGGTGTCGCCCAGCCCGACCCGCAGCAGAGCGATCTGCGCCTCGCCGCGTGCGGCGCTGAAGACGAACCAGCCGATCAGGGCGGTCCACAGGCCACCGCCGCTGCCACCGGTCGCGAAGCTGAACAGCCCGAGCCCGAGCAGCAGGGCGCCGACCCCTTGACCGGCCCTGGCGGCGGTGAGCGCCGTCCGGTCGCGGTCGCCGCGCAGCCGCCACAGGATCGCGTGGAGCACGCGCCCGCCGTCCAGCGGCGCGCCCGGGATCAGGTTGAACAGGGCGAGGCTGCCGTTCATGACCCCGACCCACAGGACGGTCCCGGCGACCAGGCTGCCGACGCCGAGCTGTGCGAGCCCGACCGCGGCGCCCCAGAAGACCAGGCCGAGAGCCAGGCTGGTGAGTGGCCCGATGCCCGCGACCAGCAGCTGAAGGCGCGGTGTCGGCAGCTCGCCCTTGATGCGCGCGACCCCGCCGAACAGCCAGAAGGTGATGTCGTCGACCTCGACGCCCGCCACCCGTCGGGCGGCGACGGCATGGCTCAGCTCGTGGAGGGCGAGCGAGGCCAGGAACAGGCCGGCGGCGCCCAGCGCCGCGATCCAGTAGGCCGCACTCGAATGGCCCGGGAACCCGGACGGCATGACCTGCGTGGCCAGCGTCCAGGCGACCAGACCCAGAATGATCAGGACGCTCCAGTCGAAACCGATTCGGAAGCCGCCGATGGTCAGTGTGGCGGCCCGACTCCGTTGCATCTGCTTCCTCCCCCCGGCTGCACTTCGAATGGGCAGCAACCGAAGGTCTCTCCCGCCCCGTGGGGCCGGCGCACCGGGCAGATGCCGTGATGGCGGTGCGTCCGAACCGGGATACTCCCCCTCGCTGTCGCCAGGATACGCCGGCCCCCCGTCAAGCAGATGTAAAGCAGCGGACACCCCTGGCTGTATGCTCCTACCCAAAAGATGCGCTTCGTATGCGATCGTCACAGGAACCGCATGCTCGGTGGGAAGCTGGTGGCGCGAAGGGAGGCCGGTCCATGGCCGGGTCGGAGTACTGGAACCCCAAGGCGGAGACGGCGAGCCGTGACGAACTGGAGGCGCTCCAGCTGATCAAGCTGCGGCGGCTCTGCGAATGGGCGTCGGCGCGGAGCCCCTGGTACCGGGACTCGTTCCAACGCGCCGGGTTCGAGCCGGAGCAGCTCAAGACCATCGCCGACCTGCGGCGCATCCCGATGCTCACCCGCGAGGACTGGATGGCCTCGCAGGCCGAGCACCCTCCGTTCGGCCGCCTGCCGGTGTCCGGGACCGAAGCGGCGATCCGCTACCACACCACCTCGGGCACCACCGGCCGCGACCCGCTGCGCGCGCTCGACAGCGCCAAGGACTGGACCTGGCAGGCCGAGATGTGGTGCTACGGCCTCTGGGGCTTCGGTGTCCGGCCGGCCGACACCGGCTACGTCGCCTTCGGCTACGGTTCCTTCATCGGCTTCTGGGGCCTGCACTACGGGCTCGAGAAACTCGGCGCGCTCAACATCCCGGGCGGCGCCCAGACCACCGAGAACCGCGTCAAGCAGATCGTCGGCTTCGGAGCGACGGTGGTCGCCTCCACGCCCACCTACGCGATCCGGCTCGCCCAGGAGGCCGAGAAGCTCGGCGTCGACCTCGCGGCCAGCCCGGTCGAGCGCCTGATCCTCTCCGGCGAGCCGGCCGGCTCGATCCCGCAGACCAAGGCGCTGATCGAGCGGCTCTGGGGCGCCAAGGCGGGGGACACCGCCGGAATGACCGAGATCGGCACGATCATGATCTTCGAGTGCTCGCGGCAGTCCGGAGGCACCCACATCATCGAGGACCACTTCATCGAGGAGGTCGTCGACCCCGCCACCGGCGAGCCGGTCCCCTACGGCGAGCAGGGCGAGCGGGTGGTGACCTCGTTCGGCCGCGGGATCATGCCGCTGCTGCGGTACCGCTCGGCCGACCTGGTCTGCAAGGTCCCGGCGTCGACCTGCACCTGTGGACGAACCTTCGACCTCTACCAGGGAGGGATCCTTGGCCGGGTCGACGACATGAAGCTCGTCAGAGGCACCAACGTCTATCCCCGGGCGGTCGAGGGCGTGGTCCGCGAGTTCCCCGCCATCGAGGAGTTCCAGCTGGTCCTGACCCGCGACCAGCACCACCTCGACCACATCGCGCTGCGGGCCGAGCTGCCGCCGGGAGCGTCCGACGAGTCTTGGGCGCGGATCCGCGACGGCCTCGCCAAGGCGCTGGCCGAGGCGCACGAAGGCCTCCGCTTCGAGGTCGAGCGCGCCGAGCCCGGCGCGCTGCCCCGCTTCGAGCTCAAGGCCCGCCGCACCGTCGACCAGCGCGACAAGCCGATTGGAGCCTGACATGAGCGCCCCCACCGACCTGCTCGGCCGCCCGCTCACTCCGGCCGAGACCGAGCTGCTCGACCTCTACCAGCGGTTGAAGGCGCTGCTCGGGCGCGACGACCTCGACCCGTGCGCCCGCGCCGCGGCCCGGAATGCCCTGGCGGCCCTGTGGAATGGCGTCAACGACCTCCAGCTCGAGCACGAGCAGCTCATCGACCTCGGGATCTGAACCGCCAGGGGCCGCCTGTGGCCACCAACGTCCGGCGGCGTCCGGCGGCGCCGCTCCCCCGGGCCGCGCGTCCACCGGTGACGGCAGCTCAGCCCGCCTTGGCGTAGCGCGGCTCGCGGTCCGGCCGGACATAGACGATCTGGCCCTGCTCCAGGTCCAGCGCGGTGACCTCCTCGCGCGACAGCTGGGCGGTGACCCGCTGGCCGTCCTGCAGCACCAGCTCGGCGCGGACCTCGAAGCCGAGGTGGACCAGCCGCTCGATCATCGCCTCCCGGCTCGACGCCGCCGGCTCCAGCCGCACCTCGAGGTCGTGCGGGCGCAGCAGTGAGCCGCCGAAGCTGGTGACCGGACCGACGAAGCGCATCACGAAGTCGTTCGCCGGCCGTTCGTAGAGGTCGCGCGGTCCGCCGACCTGCTCGACGCGCCCGTGGTTCATGAGCACGATGCGGTCGGCGAGCTCCATCGCCTCCTCCTGGTCGTGGGTGACGAAGACGCTGGTCACGTGCATCTCGTCGTGGAGGCGGCGGAGCCAGGCGCGCAGCTCGGCGCGCACGCGCGCGTCGAGGGCGCCGAACGGCTCGTCGAGCAGCAGCACCTTCGGCCGCACCGCGAGCGCGCGGGCGAGCACCATGCGCTGTCGCTGCCCGCCCGAAAGCTGGGCGGGGTAGCGATCGGCCATGCCGCCGAGCTGGACCAGGTCGAGCAGCTCGTCGACGCGGGCGCGCACCTCGCGCTTGGGCGCCCGCCGCAGCTTCAGCCCGAAGGCGACGTTGTCGCGCACGCTCATGTGCTTGAAGGCCGCATAGTGCTGGAACACGAACCCGACGCCGCGGCGCTGGGTCGGGACGGCGGTGACGTCGGCGCCGTCGAGCAGCACCGTCCCCGTGTCGGGGCGCTCGAGCCCGGCGATCACCCGGAGGAGGGTCGACTTGCCGCTGCCGCTCGGACCGAGCAGCGCGACCAGCGATCCTCCCGGGACCTCGACGGAGACGTCGTCCAGCGCGGTGAACGCGCCGAACCGCTTGGTGACCTGCCTGGCCTCGATCGACATCAGCGGTTCTCCTTCTCGGCGGTCTGTTCGGTGGCCCGCGCGGCCTCGGCTGCCGGCGGCGTGCCGCGTCCTCGCCGCAGTCCGGTCATGCCCAGCAGGACCAGGAGCGCGAGCGCCGCCAGCACCAGCGCGCCGCCGTAGGCGCCGGCCTGGTCGAACCCTTCGAAGCGGTTCTCCACGAACAGGGTCATGGTCTCGGTCTGGCCGACCAGCCGTCCCGAGACGATCGCCACGGCGCCGAACTCCCCGAGCGCCCGGGCCGTCGTCAGGGTCACGCCGTAGGCGAGCCCCCAGCGGATCGACGGCAGCGTCACCCGAAGGAAGGCGCCGACCGGCGAGGTCCCCAGCGTGCGTGCCGCCTCCTCCTGCTCCTCGCCGACCTCGCGGAGCACCGGGGCGACCTCGCGGACGACGTAGGGCAGTGAGACGAACACGGTGGCCAGGACCATCCCGGGAAGCGAGAAGATCACCTGGAGCCCGTGTGCCACCAGCCAGCCGCCGAACCAGCCGCGCTCGCCGTAGACCAGGATCAGCGCCAGGCCGATCACGGCCGGCGAGACCGCGAACGGCAGGTCGACGACCGCGTCCAGCAGTCCGCGGCCGGGAAACCGCTGGCGCACCAGCACGACCGCGCAGGCCACGCCGAACAGCGTGTTCAACGGCACGGCGATCGCCGCCACCAGGATGGTCAGGTAGAGCGCATGGAGCGCGTCCGGGGTCGTGATCGCCTGCCAGACCGGTCCGAGCCCGGCGGCCACGGTCCGCCACACCACCGCGCCGACCGGCAGCACCAGGATCAGCGCGAGGTAGGCGAGGACCGCGCCGCGCAGCGCCAGCCTGGGCGCCCGCGAGCCCCGCACCCGAACCGGTGGCGGGTCAGCCAACATGGCGGGTCCTCCTGCGCTGGGCGAAGCCGATCACGACCAGCACCGCCAGGGACATCGCCAGCAGCACCACCGAGACCGCCGCCGCGCCGCCGGAGTCGTCGCTCTGGACCAGGTTGAAGACGTGCACCGCGGCGACCTCGGTGCGGTAGGGGAGGTTCCCCGAGATCAGGATCACCGCCCCGAACTCGCCGACCGCGCGGGCGAACGCGAGCGCGGCGCCGGCCAGCATCGCCGGCGTCAACGCCGGCAGCAGCACGCGGCGGAAGGTGGCCAGCGGGGTTGCGCCCAGCGAGTGCGCCGCCTCCTCCATGTCCGGCTCCAGGGTGAGCAGCACCGGCTGGACCGCCCGGACCACGAACGGCAGCGTCTCGAACGCCATCGCCAGGCAGACGCCCAGCCGGGTGTAGGCGAGGTTCAGGTGCAGTGGGCTGTTCTGCCCGTAGAGCGCAAGCAAGGTCACGCCCGCGACGATCGTCGGCAGCGCGAACGGCAGGTCGATCAGGGCGTTGATGATGGATTTCCCGGGGAACTCGTCGCGGGCCAGCACCCAGGCGATGGCCGTGCCCGCCACCAGGTTGACGAGGGTCACCAGCAGCGCCGCGACGAAGCTCAGGCGCAGCGACGCGAGCGCCTCCGGCGAGGTCACCGAGCGCCAGAAGGCACCAAGTCCGCCGCTGGCGGAGCGGACCGCCACCGCGGCGAGCGGGATCAGCACGACCAGGCTCAGATAGGTCATGACGATCCCGCGCAGCAGGCCGCCGCCGGCCGAGGCCAGCCGCGCGACCCCGGCCGGAGCGCCCCCCAGCGGGCGAGCGCTAGCTGCCAACGGAGATCCCGACCTGCTTCTCGATGTCGGCCATCACGCCGCCGTTCTTGTCGAAGAAGGTCTTGGTGACCTGGTCCCATCCGCCCAGGTCGTCGATCGTGAACAGTCCCGACGGGCGCGGGAACTTGTCGGCGCCGGCCGCCTGCTGGTTCACGGGGCGATAGCCCTTGCTGGCGAAGATGCTCTGGGCCTGCGTGCCGTGCAGGAAGTCGACGAACGCCTGGGCCTGGGCCTGGTGCCTGCTCCGGGTGGTCACCGCGATCGGGTTCTCGATCAGGATGGTCTGGTCGGGGACCACGTAGTCCACCGGCTGCCCGGCCTGCTGCGCGGTGATCGCCTCGTTCTCGTAGGCGATCATCACGTCGCCCTTGCCGCCGACAAAGGTCTGGAGCGACTCCCGCGCCGACTTGTCCTGTACCGGCACGTTGTCGAACAGCCGCTGGAGGTATGCCCTCGCCTCGGCCGGACTCTTGCCCTGCTCGATCTGGGCGCCGTATGCAGCCATCACATTCCAGCGGGCGCCACCGGAGGAGAAGGGGTTCGGCGTGAGCACCTGGACGCCCGGCTTGGTCAGGTCGTCCCAGGTGTGGATGTTCTTCGGGTTGCCCTTGCGGACCACCAGGACGGCCACCGAGTCGGTGACCATGCCCTTGTACTGGCCGGCGCTCCAGCTCTTCGAGACCATCCCCGAATCCGCCAGCTTGTTCATGTCCGGTGCCAGGGCGAGGGTCACGACGTCGCTCGGGAGCCCGGATGCGACCGCCCGGCTCTGGTCGCCCGAGGCGCCGTAGGACTGGCTGAAGCTCACGCCCTTGCCGGCCGCCGTCGTCTGGAAGGCCGGGATCAGCGCCGCGTAGGCCTCGCGAGGGGTCGAGTAGGCAACCAGCGAGAGCCGCGTGGCGCCTCCGCCGCCACCCGACGTGGCGCCGCAGCCGGCGGTGACCAGCGCGGCCACCGCCAGCACCACGACGCCGAGCTTCAAGCGACCCATCCGGACCCCCATTCTCGAGCGACCCATCGGGACGCCCACCCTCGAGTGGCCCATCAGGACCCCCTATTCTCACTTTCCCTACAGAGTTACTAGAGAATGCCACGCGGCGGATCCCCGTGGCTCCCCAGCGGTTGCATGATTCGTACTTACGGTTTTGCCGTAGTGGAACTACGGTGAGTGGAGGAAGTTCCCCGCACGGGCCTCGGGTCAGGGAGAATGGGTGCATGCGAGTATCAGCCAAGGCCGACTACGCCGTTCGCGCGGTCGCGGAGCTGGCGGCCGCCGATGGCGCCGGCCCGGTGAAGGGCGAGCGGATCGCCGAGGCGCAGCACATCCCGCTCAAGTTCCTGGAGAACATCCTCAGTGAGCTCAAGCACGGCGGGATCGTGCGGAGCCAGCGCGGCGCCGACGGCGGCTACTGGCTCGCCCACCCCGCCGACCAGATCACCGTCGCCGACGTCATCCGCGCGGTCGACGGCCCGCTCGCGAACGTTCGCGGCGTCCGGCCCGAGTCGGTCGAGTACGCCGGCAGCGCCAAGCACCTGCTGGAGGTCTGGGTCGCCGTCCGCGCCTCCCTCCGCAACGTGCTCGAGCGCGTGACCCTCGCCGACCTGGTCGCCGGCTCACTCCCCAAGCAGATCCACGAGCTCACCGACGACCCCGAGGCCTGGCTCTCCCACTGACTCCCTGGTCGTCTCCCGCGAGCTCACCGACGCCCCGAGGCCTGGCTCTCCACTGACTCCCCGGTCGTCTCCCCTCTGCGCTGCTGAGCCCGCCGGCACCGTCCCGTCGCCGTGGTTCGTCGGCTCGCCGGTCCCGTCCCGACCCCGT
>JBEDUQ010000425.1:0-21267 GCA_040414855.1 Actinomycetota bacterium | reverse complement strand
AAGATCGGCTCGTGGTCGTTGCCGGTGCCCCAGGCGTCGAGCGGGTTGGCGGGCTCCAGGCCCTCCTCCAGCACGGCGGCCAGGCGCCGGCGGGTCCCCTCGCCGACCGGGGGCAACGGCACACCGGACTCCTCCGCCAGGTCGGCGAGGTGGGCCCGCTCGCCGCCAGAGTCGTGCACGGTCGCGAGCCCGCCGGGCCCGGCGCGTCGTCCGGCGGCGAACAGCTCCAGCGTGTCGGCCAGCTCGTCGAGCGAGCGGGCGCGGTGCACGCCATAGGCGTCGAACAGCGCCTCCCAGGCGGCGTCGGACCCGGCCAGCGCGCCGGAGTGCGCCGCCACCATCGCCCTGCCCCGCGTCCCCCGGCCCACCGTGAACGCCACCACCGGGACGTCGAGCGCCGCCGCCCTGGCCAGCGCCGCGCGCAGCCCCGCCGGGTCGCGCATCGTCTCCAGCAGCAGCCCAACCACCCTGGTGCTGTCGAGCTCCAAGGCGTGGTCGAGATACTCGGCGGTGCCGGTGGCGACCTCCAGGCCGCTGGAGACCACCAGGTTGAAGCGCAGCCCGCGGCGGTTGTGGAGTAGCGCCGAGAACGCCGACCCCGAGTGGGTCACGAAGCTGACCGGCCCGGGCGGCAGGTCTGCCGGCTGCGGGAAGCCGCAGGCGCGGAGCCGGGTCTCGAGATTGAGGAATCCCATTCCGTTCGGCCCGCACAGCGCCATGCCCGCCGTTCGCGCCATCGCCCCGAGCCGCTCCGCCAGCGGCGGCCCCCCCGGTGCCGGCCGCTCGTAGGCGCTGCCGAAGATCACCGCGGAGCCGGCCTCGGACTCGGCGGCCGCCTCCAGCGCCGCCTCCAGCCGGGCGTTGGGGACCGCGAGGATGGCGAGGTCGACCGGTCCGGGAAGGTCGGCCAGGCTCGGCAGGCACGGGACGCCGAGCACCTCGTTCCAGCGCGGGTTGACCGGATAGACGGCGCCCTGGTAGCCGCCCCGGAACAGCTGCCGCACGACCTGTTCGCCGAACGATCCCGGTCGGGCGCTGGCGCCGACCACCGCCACCGAGCGCGCCTGGAGCATCCGGTCCAGCGCGGGGCGGCCGCCCATGGTCACGCGCCGCCCATGGTCACGCGCCGCCCATGGTCACGCGCCGCCCATGGTCACGCCCGCACGACGTCCGAGCGGTCGTACGCGCCTGGGAACTTCCTGCGGCCGCGGTCGGCGAGGATGGCGCGCACCGCCTGACGGCCGGGGATGCCGCAGACCCCGCCACCGCCGTGCGTGGCCGAGCTGGCCTGGTAGTAGCCGGCGATCGGAGTGCGGTAGTCGGCGTAGCCGGGCGCGGGCCGCATGTGGAAGAGCTGGTCGGCCGACAGCTCGCCGTGGAAGATGTTGCCGCCGATCAGGCCGTACTCGTGCTCCATGTGCCAGGGGCCGAGCACCTCGCGGTGGAGGATCGCGCCCTTCAGGTTGGGGGCCAGCTCGGCGTAGCCGTCGATCACCCGGTCGGCGTAGGCCTCCAGCTCCTCCTGGTGCGGCGAGTCGGTCCAGGTCGACGGGCACCACTGGGTGAACAGCGACATGACGTGGACGCCGTCGGGGCAGAGGGTGGGGTCGAGCACGGTCGGGATGCAGCCGTCCGAGAACGGCCGCTCCGCCGCCTTGCCGCGTTTGGCGTCCTGGAACGCCTGCTCGACGTACTCGGGCGACAGCGCCAGCTCGATCGGCCCGGTGTGGTGCTCGCCGGCGTGGGTGCCGCGGTCGGCGGTGAAGTCGGGCAGCTCTGCCAGGGCCAGGTTGATCTTGACTACGCCGCTGCGGGTCTTCCAGCGCTCGACGTCGGTGACGAAGTCCTCGGGAAGCTCGCGCCGGTCCAGGTGCCTGAGGAAGGCGACCTTGGGGTGCACGGCCGTGACCACCAGCGGAGCCCGCAGCTCCTCGCCGTCGGACAGCGCGACGCCTTTGACCCTCCCGCCCTCGGTGAGCACGCGCGCGACCGGCGCGTCGGTGCGGATGGTGGCGCCGCGTGCCTCGGCCGAGCGGCGGATGGCGTTGGCGACCGCGCCCATGCCGCCCTCCGGGAAGCCCCAGTTGCCGAGGTGGCCGTCGCCGATGTCGCCGATCGAGTGGTGGGCCATCACGTAGGCGGTGCCGGGCTCGTCGGGGCCCGCCCAGGTGCCGATCACGCCGTTGATCACCAGGGCGGCCTTGACCTGTGGCGACTCGAACCAGTCGTCGAGCAGGTCGGTGATGCTCATGGTCATCAGCCGGGTGACGTCGCCGACGCCGCGCACGTCGAGGCCGCGGTAGCGCCAGGCCAGCCGCAGCGTGTCGAGCAGGTCGCGCCAGCGGCGCGAGCCGAGCTTGGGCGGGCTCTGGGCGAGCAGGGGACCGAGCACGGCGGCGAGCCCGCCGAGCCAGGCGTCCCACCGCGGCATCGCCTCGGCGTCCCGCTTCGAGAAATTGCTGATCTGGTCGTGGTTGCGTTTGGCGTCGTCGGCGTAGAGCTTGAGCGAGCGACCGTCGGGCCACGCCTGGTAGTACGGTCCCATCGGGTGGACCCGGTAGCCGTGGCGCTCCAGCTCGAGGTCGCGGAGGATCGATGGCGGCATCAGGCCCATCACGTAGGAGAGCCTGGAGACCTTGACGTCCGGCGCGTCGGGCCATGGCGCGTCGGTGGCCGCGGCCCCGCCGACCTTGTGCCTGGCCTCGACCACGATGGTGCTGGCGCCAGCCCGCGCGAGGTAGGCCCCGGCGACCAGGCCGTTGTGCCCGCCGCCGACCACGATGGCATCGTAGGTGTTGGCCATGTCGTGCCCCGGTCATGGTGTTGACTGAACGTTCAGTCTAAAATTGGGAAGGCCGGTCAGACAAGCCCCGGGCGATGCACGGGGTGACCTTGCGTACCGATCGGTTCGAACGGAGTCCCGATGAGCTCACGAAAGACCCTGCCCGAGGCGAGGCGCGGCCAGATCCTGGAGGCCGCGACCCAGGTCATCAGCGAGCGGGGGCTGTGCGACACCAGGATCGCCGACATCGCCGAGCGCGCCGGCACCAGCGCCGGCCTGGTGATCTACTACTTCGGCAGCAAGGACCGGGTGCTCGCCGAGGCGCTCACCTACGCCGACGAGAAGTTCTTCGCCGAGACCGCCAGCAAGCTCAGCGGCCTGCCCAGCGCGCGCGACCAGCTCATCCACCTGGTCGCGTCGAGCTGCCCGCTGGGCCCGTCGCCGGGCGCCGAGGACTCCTGGGTGCTGTGGCTGGAGCTGTGGGCGCGGGCGCAGCGCGACGCCGAGGTCGCCGCGAACCGCGAGCTGCTCGACCGCCGCTGGCGCCAGATCCTCGCCGACATCGTCCGCGCCGGCCAGGAGGCCGGCGAGTTCGCCAAGATCGACGTCGAGAGCTTCGCGCTGCGGCTGGCCGCGCTGATGGACGGGCTGGCGATCGCGGTGGTGCTCGGCGACGCCGACGTCAGCGCCGAGCGCATGTTCGACCTCTGCATCGAGACCTGCGCAAGCGAGCTGGACTTCACCTGGACCAGGCAGCAGCGGGCCAAGGTCCTCGCCGCCCACGCCAGCTCCTGAGCGCCGCGGGGCTCGCCCCGCTCCTACTCGGCTACTCGGCCTGCTCTGCCTCCGCGGGCTTCGGGGCCGAGCCGTTGGGCTCGTCGGCGAGCACCCGCAGGGCTGCGGGGGGCAGGTGGGCGACCACCGCGGTGCCCTGCTCGAACGGCATCGGCCCGCCCTGGTTCGTCAGCGCCACCTGGACCGTCTCGCCGGCGGCCAGCCGCACGAACAGGCGCACGCTGGCGCCCTGATAGACCACCCGCTCGACCATGCCGGGCAGGCGGTTCTCGCCGCCGGTGCCGTAGGGCTCCAGCCGCACCCGCTCGGGACGGATCACCAGCTTGACCGGCCCGCGGGCGCCGAGGTCGCCGCGTTCGGCGCGGACCTCGAAGCGGCCCAGCCGCAGCTCGCAATGGCCGCCGGCGACGGTCCCGCGGGCCTCGGCGGCCATCAGGTTGGAGACGCCCAGGAAGTCGGCGACGAACGCGCCGGCCGGCTCCTCGTAGACCTCGGCGGGCGTGCCGACCTGCTGGATTCGGCCGCCCGACAGCACCGCCAGGCGGTCCGACATCGTCAGCGCCTCCTCCTGGTCGTGGGTCACGTACACGAAGGTGACCCCGACCGCCTCCTGGAGCGCCTTCAGCTCGACCTGGAGAGCCTGCCGCAGCTTGGCGTCCAGAGCGCCGAGCGGTTCGTCCAGCAGCAGCACCGACGGCTCCAGCACCAGCGCGCGGGCCAGCGCCACCCGCTGCTGCTGGCCGCCGGAGAGCTGCCTGGGCCGGCGCCGTTCCATCCCCTCCAGCCGCACCAGCGCCAGCGCCTCGCCGACCAGGCGCCGCGCCTCGGCCTTGGACACGTCCTTGTAGCGCAAGCCGAAGGCGACGTTCTCCTGGACGGTCATGAACGGGAACAGCGCGTAGCTCTGGAAGACGGTGTTGACCTTGCGGCGGTGCGGCGGCGTCTGGGCCATGTCGTCGCCGTCGAGCAGGATCCGCCCGGCGGTCGGCTGCTCGAAGCCGGCGATCAGCCGCAGGGTGGTGGTCTTGCCGCAGCCCGAGGGCCCGAGCAGCGAGAAGAACTCGCCTCCGGGGATCGCCAGGTCGATGCCGTCGACCGCGGTGACGTCCTCGAAGCGCTTGACCAGCCCGACCAGGTCGACGCCGCCGCCAGCCAACGTCAGCCCCTGACCGCCGCGGCAAACGCGCCGAAGTTGTCGACAAAGCGGCGCACGTCCTCCTCCGTGTGCTGGGCCGAGACCAGCCACTGCTCGGACTTGCCCCATGGTGGCAGGAACACGCCGCCGTTGTGCTGGAAGAGCCAGTGGCAGTGGCTCCAGCGGTCGTCGATCCGCAGGAACTGGCGGAAGTCGCGCACCGGGGTGGGGGAGAAGGTGACCGCGCCCTTGGCGCCGATCGCGACCACGTGGGCGGGCAACTTGTGCTCGCGGATCGCCGCCTCGCAGCCGGCCACCATCAGCTCCCTGAGGCGGTCGAAGCGCACGTAGGCCTGGTCGGTGAGGACCTCGGTGAGCGCGGCCCGCGCCGCCGCCATCCCCAGCGGGTTGCCGTTGAAGGTGCCGACCTGCTCGTAGCGGCCGGTGGAGATCTCGTCCATGACCTCGGCGGTGCCGCCGATCGCCGCGGTGGACAGCCCGCCGCCCATCGACTTGGCCAGGCAGAGGATGTCGGGCCGCACCCCCCAGCGGGCGGTCGCGCCGCCGGGGCCGACGGTCAGGCCGGTCTTGACCTCGTCGAAGGCCAGCAGGATGCCGTGGCGCCTGGTCAGCTCGCGGAGCCCTTCGAGGTAGCCGGGGTCGGGCAGGATCACGCCGGCGTTCATCATCACCGGCTCGAGCAGCATGCCGGCGACCTGGCCGCTCTCGGCCTCGAGGATGGCGTCGAGCACCTCGAGGTCGTTGAACGGCGTGATCACCGCCAGCTCGACCATCGCCATGGGCACCCCGGCGCTGGCGGGCACGCTGGCGGGACGGTCGGCCGGCCCGATCTCCTCGGGCTCCGGGTAGACCGAGACCTGCACCGCGTCGTGGTGGCCGTGGTAGCAGCCCTCGACCTTGACGATCTTGGGGCGGCCGGTGATCGCGCGCATCAGGTGGACCGCGTCCATGGTCGCCTCGGTGCCGGAGTTGGCGAAGCGCCACAGCGGCAGCCCGAAGCGGCGGGCGAGGTCCTCGGCCACAACGATCGCGTCCTCGGTCGGCTGGGCGAAGTGGGTGCCGCGGGCGACCCGCTCGCGGACCGCGGCGACCACCGCCGGATGGGCGTGGCCGACCGCCATGGCGCCGTAGCCGCCGTGCAGGTCGACGTACTCGCCGCCGTCGACGTCGACGATCCTGGAGCCGTGGCCGTGGCTGATCCAGACGGCCTGCGGCCGGGCGATCTGCCAGTTCGAGGTGACCCCGCCGGCGAGCGAGTGCCGCGCCCGCTCCAGCAGCGCCCGCGAGCGGGGCTGCCGCGCCAGGAAGACACGCTCCTGCTCGGCGATAAGCTCGTCGAGCCGGGCGAGGTCCTTGCTGGTGGTCGAGACCTCGACGGTCATCCGCGCCCTCCTGTTCCGTCGCCGATCAGGGCCTGCGTGCCGCGCTTTGCGAGCTGGTCGGCGATGATCACGCGCTGGACCTCGGAGGTCCCCTCCCAGATCCGGTCGACGCGCACCTCGCGGTAGAAGCGCTCGGCGACATTCTCGCGCATGTAGCCGCGCCCGCCGAAGATCTGCACCGCCCGGTCGGCGACTCTCCCGACCATCTCCGACGCGTACAGCTTGGCCATCGAGCACTGGGCGTGCTGGACCTTGACGTCGACGCCGCGGTCGATCGCGTCGGCGGTGGCGTAGGTCATCAGCCGGGCGGCCCACAGCTCGGTGAGCGAGTCGGCCAGCATGAACTGGATCGCCTGGTAGTCGAAGATCGGCTGGCCGTAGGCCCGGCGCTCCCGCGCGAACGCGGTCGCCTCCTGGATCAGCCGGTCCGCGGTGCCGAGCGCGCGGGCCGCGATCATCAGCCGCTCGTAGCGGAACCATTCGTGGGCGAAGCGCATGCCGTCGCCCTCGTCGCCGATCAGGTGGCTGGCGGGCACGCGCACGCCCTCGAAGGCGACGGTGGGGTGGTGGTGGGCGATCGTGTGCATGTACGCCGGGGTCCTGACCACCCGGACGCCTGGGGTGTCGACGTCGAGCACCAGCATGGCGTGGGCGCCGGCGTTCGGACCCTCGGTCAGCTTGCCCTGGAAGAACAGGTAGTCCGAGCGGTTGAACGAGGTCACGTGCCACTTGACCCCGTCGAGCAGGTAGTCGTCGCCGTCTCGCCGCACGGTCGCCTGGATCGCGTCGACGTCCGAGCCGGCGCCCTCCTCGGTGATCGCGTAGCACTCGCGCCGCTCGCCCCGGATCGTCGGCGCCACCCAGCGTTCGAGCTGGTACGGGGTGGCGACCTTGGGCAGCCAGCCGGCGGGGGTGTGGACCACCCAGCCGAGCGCGTTGGTGGCGCGGCCGATCTGCTCCTGCACCAGCACCTGCTGGCGGGTGGTGAAGCCGCCGCCGCCGAGCTCCGCCGGCATGTTGATGGCGCCGAGCCCGAGCTCCTCGACCCGCTCGTGCTGCCGCTTCAGCAGCGCTTCGGGCAGCTCGCCGCCGGCCATCTCGGCCTCGACCTCGTGGGGGATCAGCAGCTCGTCGACCAGGGAACGGGCGGCGGCCTGGACGGCGAGGTCCGCCTCGGACAGGGGCTGATTGCTCGTCACGGCATGCTCCTGGGAGGGCGGCAAACTCATTGACTGAACGTTCAGTTTATTGTACGGTCCAAGCGGCGCGCAACCCTCCCGAGCGACCCCGGCCGTGCAGGTCGTGGCGCTCTTTCGGTGTCTCACACGAGGTGAGAGCCATGACCCGGGACCATCAGGAGCCACCCCCCCGATCGCGAAGCATCAGCCGGAGGGCCTTCCTGTGGCGGTCGGCCGGTGCCACGCTGGCGCTGACCGCCGGCGGGACCCTGCTCGAGGCGTGTGGCGGCGGCAGCACGCGCGAGCGGCTCGCCAAGTCGGGACCCTTGCTCGCGAGCCCGAGCAACCCCGTCAAGTGGCCGATCTACTCCGACAACCCGCCGATCGCCGCGGGCATGCAGCCGGAGCGGAACGCCACCCTCAAGCTCTACAACTGGAACGACTACATCAACAAGCAGGTCGTCAGGAACTTCGAGAAGAAGTACAAGCAGTACGGCGTCAAGGTGCAGATCTCGACCTTCAACAACATGGACGAGGCGCTGGCCAAGATCCGTGCCGGCACGGTCGACTTCGACATCCTGTTCCCGACCTACGACGTGCTCGGCAAGCTGATCCAGGGCAAGTACCTGCGGCCGCTGACGCACTCGTACGTTCCCAACATCGACCAGGTCTGGGAGGTCTTCCAGAACCCGTTCTATGACCAGGCGTGGCAGTACTCGGTGCCCTACACGGTCTACACCACCGGCATCGCCTGGAGGACCGACAAGGTCAGCGACGACATCGCCAAGCTGCCGAACCCATACGACGTCTTCTGGGACCAGCGCTTCAAGGGCAAGGTCGAGATCCTCGACGACTACCGCGAGGCCATGGGCATGGTGCTGCTCCGCAACGGCGTCACCGACCTGGGCACCGGCGACCCGGCCAAGATCAACATGGTCCGCGACCAGCTCGTCGACCTCGCCAAGACGGTCCAGCCGACGGTCAGCATCACCGACTACGTCGACCTGCCCGAGGCCAAGGCGTGGGTGACGCAGGCCTGGTCGGGCGACATGGTCAACTCGCAGTACTACATGCCCAAGGGCCAGTCGGCCAGCGTGATCCGCTACTGGTTCCCGCCCGACGGCCGCGGTGCGGTCGGCAACGACCTCATCGCCCTGCCGCGGTCCGGCAAGAACCCGGTGCTGTCGCACCTGTTCCTGAACTGGATGCTGGACTCGGACGTGGCCATCGAGAACATGGGCTTCACCGGCTACCAGCCGCCGCTGCGCGTCATCAACCCCACCGAGCTGGTCAGCCAGGAGCTGATCCCGAAGAACCTGGAAACCGCGACGGTGCTGCCGGAGTACTTCGACAAGGGCTACCGCCAGCTCGAGCTGTCGCCGGAGGTCGACAACCTCTGGCACGACGCCTGGCAGCAGTTCAAGGCCGGCGCCTGAGGTGTCGGCACTGACGGACAGGAGGGCGGCCCGCCGCGAGCGCCAGCAGGCCGCCCGCGGCGCCTGGTATCCGCGCTGGTTCTGGCCGGCGTTCGCCGTCCCGGGCGTCATCTGGCTCGCGGTGCTGTTCGTGCTGCCGTTCTACGTCGTGCTGTCGATCGCGTTCGGCGCCGTCGACCCGCTGTTCCGCAACCCGGTGCCGATCTGGAACCCGCTCGAGTGGGACCCGACCATCGTGCGCGAGGTGCTCGGGCGCATCTTCGGCAGCCAGGCTTACCTGGGCCCGGCGGTGGCGCGGACCTTCGGCTACGTGGCGGTCGCCTCGGTGCTGTGCCTGCTGCTGTCCTACCCGGTCGCCTACTTCGTCGCGCGCTACGGCGGCCGTCGCAAGGGGCTGTTCCTCACCCTGCTGATCGCGCCGTTCTGGGTCAGCTACATGATGCGGATGCTCGCCTGGGTGAACCTGTTGGAGAGCGACGGCATGGTCAACCGGGCGCTGCGCTTCGCGCACCTCGTCCAGCAACCGGTCAACTGGCTCGCCGGCCGGCCTTCCACGGTGGTCCTCGGCCTGGTCTACGGCTACGTGCCCTACATGGTCCTGCCGTTGTTCGCCGGCCTGGACCGGATCGAGCAGAGCCTGCTCGAGGCCTCGCGCGACCTCGGCGCCAGCCGGGTCGGGACCTTCCTCCGGGTGACCCTGCCGATGTCCCGGCAGGCGATCCTCGCCGGGATGGTGATCGTGGCGCTGCCGATGTTCGGCGACTACTTCACCAACGACCTTCTGTCCGCGTCGCCGAAGACCTCGATGATCGGCAACCTGGTCAACGACGCCATCGGCACGCCGGGACAGGGCGGCCAGGGCGCGGTCCTGGTGCTGCTGCTGATGGTGGTGCTGCTGGTGCCGATGTTCTACTACGTCTGGTCGACCAGGCGGGCGGCCCGCGAGGGTGCCCTGTGAGCCGCGCCGGCGAGGTGAGCGCGCCGCCGGGCACGGCCGAGCTGCCGGTCCGGGCGCCGGCGGCCGGCGGGGCGCTGCGCTGGTGGCGCAGCCCGTGGCGGCCGCCGCGGCTGCTGGAGGCGTTCACCTGGCTCTACCTGGCCTGGTCGATCCTGCCGGTGACGATCGCGGTGTGGTTCTCGTTCAACTCCGGCCGCTCCCGGTCGACCTGGCAGGGCTTCTCGCTGCGCTGGTACTGGAAGGACCCGGTGCTGTCGGTCTGGAGGGACCCGGACCTGCACACCGCGCTGTTCCAGAGCCTGCGGCTGGCGGTGCTCGCCACCCTGGTCGCGGTGCCGATCGGGGTGGCGTTCGCGATCGGGCTCGACCGCTGGCGCGGGCGGGTCGCGGCCACCGCCAACTTCCAGATGCTGCTCTCGTTCGTGCTGCCCGAGATCATCCTCGGGGTGGCGCTGCTGCTGGTGATCACCAACCTGCTCAAGGTGGTCGCGCTCGGCACCACCGCGCAGTTCCTCGGGCTGGTGACCTTCCAGCTCTCCTACCCGGCGATCATCTGCCGCGCCAGGCTGCTGTCGATCGGCAGGGACTACGAGGAGGCCGCCATGGACCTCGGCGCCTCGCCGGTCCGCGCCCTGCGACGCGTGCTGCTGCCGCTGCTGTACCCGGCGATCTTCGCCAGCGCCGTGCTGGTGTTCGCCGACGTGATCGACGACTTCGTGATCGTCCGCTACCTGTCGTCGGACGCGGCCACCGAGCCGATGTCGGTCAAGATCTACAACAGCGCCCGCGCCACGCCGACGCCCGCGCTCAACGCGCTGGCCACGATCATGCTGGTCTCGTCGTTGCTGGCGGTGACCCTGGGGTTCCTGGTCTACCGGCGGCTGACGCGCGGCGAGCGCCAGGGCGCCTCCGGGGTGGAGGACTTCGCCGCGCAGCTGTGAGGGCATTCGAGAGGAACACCGAGGGAGCACCATGGACGAAGCACGGATGTACGTGGACGGGGAGTGGGTCGACGCGGCCGGCGGCGGCCGCTTCGAGGTGGTCAACCCGGCCACCGGCGAGGTGGTCGCGACCGTGCCGGACGCGGGGCCCGCCGACGTCGAGCGCGCGGTCGACGCCGCGCGCCGGACCTTCGACCAGGGCGACTGGTGGCCGCGCACCAGCGAGCGCGAGCGCGGCCGCATCCTGCTGCGCGCCGCCGAGATCGTGCGCCGCGAGCACGAGCGGCTCGCCCGCCTGGAGACCACCGACTGCGGTAAGCCGATCGGCGAGGCCAGGGAGGACATCGCCGAGGTCGCCTTCATGTTCGAGTACTACGGCGGCTGGGCGACCAAGGTCCACGGCGAGATCCCGCCGGTCGGTCCCGACGCGCTCAGCCTGGTGGTCAAGGAGCCGATGGGCGTGGTGGCCGCGATCACGCCCTGGAACTACCCGATGATGATGGCGGTCCAGAAGGTCGCCCCGGCGATCGCGGCCGGCTGCACGGTGGTCCTCAAGCCGGCAGAGCAGACGCCGCTCACCGCTCTGGAGCTGCCGAAGATCCTCGAGGAGGCCGGCCTGCCGCGCGGCGTGCTCCAGGTGGTCACCGGCCTCGGCGAGACCGCCGGGGCGCCGCTGGTGGCCAGCCCCAAGGTCGACAAGGTCGGCTTCACCGGCTCGCGCGACGTCGGCAGGCTGGTGATGCGCTCCAGCGCCGACACCCTCAAGCGGGTCACCCTGGAGCTCGGCGGCAAGTCGCCGAACATCGTCTTCGCCGACGCCGACTTCGAGGCCGCCGTGCAGGGGAGCTGCAACGGCATCTTCTGGAACCAGGGCGAGATCTGCTCGGCCGGCTCGCGGGTGCTGGTCGAGGCGTCGATCTTCGACGACGCGCTGGCGGCGATGGCCGAGCGCGCCGAGCGGGTCCGGCTCGGCGACGGCTTGGACGAGCGCACCACCATGGGCCCGCTGGTCAGTGCCGAGCAGCTCGAACGCGTCCAGTCCTATATGGAGATCGGCCGCCGCGAGGCCGAGCTGGTGGTGGCCGGCAGGCTCCCAACCGACGAGCGCCTCGCCGGCGGCTACTTCGCCACACCGGCGATCTTCCAGGCGAGCAACGACGCCACCATCGCCCGCGAGGAGATCTTCGGCCCGGTGATGACCGTGATCCCGTTCCGCGACCCCGACGAGGTGGTCCGGCTGGCCAACGACACCGACTACGGCCTGGCCGCGGCGGTCTGGACCAGGGACGTGAAGAAGGCGCTGAACACGGCGCGGGCGCTGCGGGCCGGGATCGTGTGGGTCAACGACACCCAGCCGGCCCCGACCGAGGCGCCGTGGGGCGGCTACAAGCAGTCGGGCATCGGCAGGGAGCTGGGCGCCCACGGCATCGAGGACTACCTCGAGGCCAAGCACATCTACCTCAACCTGTCCCGGTGAGCCGGCGGGTCTGTGTGGTCGGCGCCGGCTTCGCCGGCCTGGCGGCGGCGTGGACGCTGCGCCGGGCGGGCGTCGAGGTGACCGTCCTGGAGGCGCGGGACCGGGTCGGCGGCCGGGTCCACTCGCTGCGGATGCCCGGCGGCGCCGTCGCCGAGCTCGGCGCCGAGTTCGTCGAGCACGATCACCGGGTGCTGGCGGCCACCGCCGCCAGGCTCGGCGTGGCGCTGGCGCCGGCCGGGATGAGCTACGGCGACCGCGAGCCTCGCGGCGGCCGGCCGGTCTCACGCGCCACCCTGAGCGGCCAGGTCGAGCGGCTCGGCCGCATGGTCGCCGAGCGGCGGCCGCGCCTGCGGGAGACCTCGGTCGCCGCGTTGCTGGGCGAGCTGCCGCTGGACCCCGCCGCGCGCGACGCGATCGCCGCGCGGGTGCAGATCTCGGCGGCCCAGCCGCTCGACCGGCTCGCCGCCAGCTCGCTCGAGCACGCCGGGTCGACCTTCGACACCCACGAGAGCATGCGGGTCGCCGGCGGCAACCAGCGGCTGGCGATCGAGCTGGCCGCCCGGCTCGGCGACGCCGTGCGCCTGGCCGCGCCGGTCGAGGCGGTGCGCTGGGGTGACGGCCGGGTGCGGGTGGCCGCCGCCGGCGGAACGGTCGAGTGCGACGCCTGCATGGTCACCGTCCCAGCGTCGGTGATGGACCGGATCGGCTTCGACCCGCCGCTTCCCCAATGGAAGCTCGGCGCGCTCGACCGGGTCGCCTACGGGCACGCCGCCAAGCTGCACGTGCCCCTGCTCGCGCAAACGCCGCCGAGCGCGGTGATGAGCGTGCCCGACCGCTACTGGACCTGGACGATGCGGGGCGAGGGTGGGGAGGTGCAGCCGCTGGTCAGCGCCTTCGCCGGCTCGGCGCCCGCGCTGGAAGGCCTGGGCGTCGCACGTGGGCCGGCGACCTGGCTGACGCGGCTGGCGCTCCTGCGGCCCGACCTCGACCTGGACGACGAGGGCGCGGTGCTGTCGACCTGGGACGACGACCAGTGGACGCGGGCGGCCTACTCGACCAGGGTGCCGGGCTGGCGGCCCGAGGACGACGAGCTGCTCGCCCGGCCGGTCGGACCGCTGCACTTCGCGGGCGAGCACACCGCCGGCGAGTGGGCCGGCCTGATGGAGGGCGCTCTGCGAAGCGGCGAGCGCGCCGCCCGCGAGCTGCTCTCCGAGGCGGGGGCCGAGGCGGGGGCCGAGGCGGGCGCCGCCCCCGCTTGATCCGCTCCGGCATGGGCTGCGCTGGACGGCGCGTGAGACGATCGTTTGATGAGGCTGCTCGAACGACAGGCGCAGCTCGAAGCGCTCCGCGCCGCGCTGGAGCGCGCCCGGCGGGGGCGGGGCAGCACGGTCCTGGTCTCCGGCGAGGCGGGGATCGGCAAGACCTGGCTGCTCTCCGCCTTCGCCGCGGAGGCCGCCGAGGGCGGCGAGGGCGGCGAGGGCGGCGAGGGCGGCGGCGGCGCTCCAGGGGCGCGGGTCTTCCAGGGCAGCTGCGAGGACCTGTCGACGCCGCGCTCGCTGGGGCCGTTCAGGGACATGGCGCGCGATGCCGGCGGCGCGCTCGCGCTGGCGGGCACCGACCGCGACGCGCTCATCGACCTGCTGCTCCAGGAGATGCGCACGCCGGCCCCGCCCACGCCGGCCTCGCGCACGCCGGCCCGCCCGGTGGTGGTGATCGTCGAGGACGCGCACTGGGCCGACAACGCCTCGCTCGACATCGTCCGCTACCTCGCCAGGCGGGTCGAGCGGCTGCCGGCGATGCTGATCGTCAGCTACCGGGACGAGGAGCTGACCGAGGGTCACCCGCTGCGCGCCATCATCGGCGGCTTCGCCGGTCCCTCCGTCCTGCGGCTGGAGCTGCGGGGGCTCTCGGACGCGGCGGTGGCGGAGCTGGCCGCCGAGGCCGGCTTCGAGCCCGGTCCGGTGGTGGCGACCGTCGGCGGCAACCCCTTCTACCTCACCGAGGTGCTGGCCGCGCCCGGCTCGGCGGTGCCGCCCTCGGTGCGCCATGCGGTGCTGGCCAGGCTCGAGTCGCTGCCGCGCCTCTGCCGCACGGCGATCGAGCAGCTCGCGGTGATCCCGTCCGAGGTGGAGACCTGGCTGGTCAGGGCGCTGCTGCCGGACCCGGGCGTGCTGGAGCCGGCGGAGCGGCGCGGGATGCTGGTGGTCACCGAGGGCAGGGTCGGGTTCCGCCACGAGCTGGCGCGGCGGGTGGTCGAGCTGTCGCTGCCGCCGATGCGGCGGGTCGACCACCACCGCGGCGCCCTGGAGGCGCTGGCGGCGGCGGGCGCCGAGCCGTCGCGGCTGGTCCACCACGCGATCGCCGCCGGCGACGGACAGGCGGTCGCCAGGCACGCCACCGCCGCCGCCGGCGAGGCCGCGCGCGCCGAGGCGCACCGCGAGGCCGCGGCCTTCGCCCGTCTCGCCCTCGAGCACCGCGCCGCCGCGGCCGGCGCGCTGGACCGGCTCGAGGTCGCGAGACTGCACGGCGTGGCGGCCTCGGCCCTGCACGCGCGCAACCGCTTCGGCGAGGCGGCCGAGCACGCCGACCGGGCGGTCGAGATCTGGGACGCGTCCGGCTCCGCCCCGCACGAGCTCGGCGAGGCGCTGCTGATCTCGGCGCGGATGAGCACCCTGGTGGCCGACCCCGGCGCAGCCCGCGTCAAGGCGCTGCGCGCCCTCGAGGTGCTCGAGCCGCTCGGCCCGAGCCGGGCACTGGCGCTGTGCTACAGCACCCTCGGCGCGCAGCACGCGGTCTCGGCCGGCTTCGAGGCGGCGGCCTCCTGGGCCGAGCGGGCGCTCGACCTCGCGCTGACGGTCGGCGCCACCGACGTGGCCGCCCACGCCCTCTGCTACCGGGGCGTCGCGCAGGTGTCGCTGGGCAGGCACGGGGGCTTCGACGACCTGCGGCAGTCGGTCGAGATCGCCGAGCGCATCGACCACGGCGACTACCTCTCAATCGCCGCGCACAACCTGGCGGTGCTGCTGATCAGGTCCGGGCGTCCGGTCGAGGCGGAGCCGTGGCTGGCGATCGGTGGGCGGGCCGCGCGCGAGCACGGCCTCGACCACGCCCTGTTCCGGATCGAGGCGCAGCAGTGCCACGTCGCCATGCTTCGCGGCGCCTGGGCCGAGGCCGAGCGGGGCCTGCGGCGGCTGCTCGAGCAGGGCGACGACCCCCGCGCCAACCTGGTCAACCCGCTCGCCTTCCTCGGCCGGATCCTGGCCCGCCGCGGCGACCCCGAGGCCGGGCCGCTGGTCGAGCGCGCCTGGGGTCTCGCCGCCGCGACCGGCGAGGACCAGAAGATGGCGATCGCCGCCGGCGCCCGCATCGAGGCGACCTGGCTCGCCGGGGACCAGGCGGCCGTCCGCGCGATCGGCGCCGAGTTGCTGGCGGTCGCCACCCGCGCCAGGCACGCCCTGCTCCGTGGCGAGGTGCTCAGGTACCTGCGCCGCGCCGGGCAGGCGGTGGAGCCGTTCCCCGGCTGCCCGCCGCCGCTGGCGGCCGGGATCGCCGACGACTGGGAGAAGGCGGCGGCCCTGTGGGAGGAGGCCGGCAGCCCCTACGAGCAGGCCCTGGAGCTGACCGAGTCGCCCGACCTCGAGGTGGTCGGGCGAGGGCTGCGGATCCTCGACGACCTCGGGGCGGTGGCGACCGCCGGCCTGGTGCGGCGGCGCCTGCGGCGACGCGGCGTCAGCGGCGTCCCGCGCGGACCCCGCGCCTCGACCCGCGCCAACCCGGGGCGGCTCACCGACCGGCAGCTCGACGTGCTGGCGCTGCTGGCCGAGGGCGCCACCAACGCCGAGATCGCCGAGCGCCTCTACCTGTCCCGGCGGACGGTCGACAACCACGTCGCCGCCCTGCTCACCCGGCTCGGCGTCGGCTCTCGGCACGAAGCCGTGGCCGCCGCGGCCGCGCTCGGCCTGCTGCCGGCCGCGGACGCGAGCCCAGCGAAACCTAGGTAACCGCCGCCGCGATCTGAGCAGGCGATGCTCATGTGGCAGCTCGCCCGCCCGCCTAGCCTGATCGCGGCCGGGAACGTATCTGTGCGCCGTCGCCGGCCTCTACATACTCAAAGGGAGGAAGGACCTTGGCGACGGCTGAACCGGTGGGGTTGCGGCGGGAGCTCGGCCGGCTGGACGCGGTGTGCCTGCTGATCGCGGCGATCGTGGCGCTGGACACGCTCGGCTCGGTGGCCAAGGGCGGAGCTCAGACGGTGCTCTGGCTGGCGTTGGTGGCGATGCTATTCTTCGTGCCGGCCGGGCTGGTGATGGCCGAGCTCGGCGCGGCGTTCCCGGCGCAAGGGGGACCGTACACGTGGGCGCGCCTGGCCTTCGGGCGCTTCGCCGGCACGCTGGTGGCGCTGATCTACGTGATCGAGACGCCGATCTGGGTCGGGGTAACGATGGCGATCACGGCCGTGGCCCTGGTCACCGAGCTGGTGCCGCTGTCGGTCCTGATCGTGACCGCCGCCGTCCTGGCCAACCGCGGCCGCTTCCGAAAGCGGAGGGGAAGGACACGACCGGCACCACCAGAGAGGAGAGGGGAGCGCAACGTGCTGGGAGCATCGCGAACGAGCTCGGCCGAGCCGCTGCTGCGCCGGATCCGCGAGTCGGTGATCGGCGATGACCACGAGCTGCCGGGCCCGTACGGCCCGCGCAGGATCACCTACGCCGACCACACCGCATCGGGCCGGTCGCTCGGCTTCGTCGAGGACGTCATCCGTCAGGACGTGCTGCCCTTCTACGCCAACACCCACACCGAGTCGTCCGGGACCGGCAGGCAGACGACCCAGCTCCGCGAGGAGGCCCGGGCGATCGTCCGCGAGGCCGTCGGCGGCAGCCACGAGCACGCGGTGATCTTCACCGGCTCGGGATCGACCGGCGCGATCGACAAGCTGATGCGGATCCTCGGCCTCCAGGTGCTCTCGGGCCCGGCTGGCCGCCTTCGGATCGCCGCGACGCTGCCGGACCGGGCGCGCCCGGTGGTGTTCGTCGGGCCCTACGAGCACCACTCCAACGAGCTGCCCTGGCGCGAGTCGGCCGCGGACGTGGTGCGGATCCCCGAGGACGCCGCCGGCCGGATCGACCGCGATCGCCTGGCCAGGGAACTGGTGCGGTACACCGACCGGCCGCTGCGGATCGGCTCGTTCTCAGCCGCCTCCAACGTCACCGGCCTGATCAGCGACACCGACGCCATCTCCGAGCTGCTCCATCGCCACGGTGCGCTCGCCTTCTGGGACTACGCCGCCGCCGGGCCGCACCTCGAGATCGCCATGGGCGGCCGCGACGGCCGCCCGCTCTCCTATAAGGACGCGGTGTTCCTGTCCCCGCACAAGTTCATCGGCGGACCTGGCACGCCGGGTGTCCTGGTGGTCCGCCGCAAGCTGGTCCGCAACCAGGTACCGACCGTTCCCGGCGGCGGCACGATCAGCTACGTCCACGCCGCCGGCCAGCACTACCTTCCCGACCTCGACCACCGCGAGGAGGGCGGCACGCCGGCGATCGTCGAGTCGGTCCGGGCCGGGCTGGTGTTCGAGCTCAAGCAGGCGGTCGGCGCCGAGGTCGTGGTCGAGCGGGAGGCGGACTTCACCCGCCGGGCGATCGAGTCGTGGCGCGCCAACCCTGCCATCGAGATCCTCGGCGACCTCGACGCCGAGCGCCTGCCGATCGTGTCGTTCCTGGTCCACGCGCCGAGCGGGCGCAGGCTCCACCACAACTTCGTCGTCGCGCTGCTGAACGACCTGTTCGGCATCCAGTCACGCGGCGGGTGCTCCTGCGCCGGGCCCTACGGCCACCGCCTGCTCGGCATCGGCCAGGAGCGCGCCGACGCCTTCGCAGCTCTGGCCACCGGCGGCTGGTACGGGATCAAGCCGGGCTGGACCAGGGTCAGCTTCAGCTTCTACCTCTCCGAGCGGGCCTTCGAGTACATCGTCGCCGCGGTGCACCTGGTCGCCAGCCACGGCGCCAGGCTGCTGCCCGAATACCGCTTCGACCCGGCTTCGGGCCTGTGGCGCCACCGCGACGCGCCGCCGGCGGCGGTCAGCCTGCGCCAGCTCTCCTACGACGCCGACGGTTGGCTGTCGCGGCCGGGGACCAGCCACCGGCGCGTGCCCGAGAGCGCCCTGGACGGCTACCTCCGCCAGGCCGAGGCGATCTTCGCCGCCGCCGAGCCGGCGGGCGACGACCCCGCGGCGGGCAACGACCCCGCGGCCGCCACCTTCGACGACTTCGAGCGACTGCGCTGGTTTGAGCTCCCGGCAGCCTGCGTGGCGGCCGAGCCGGCCCCCGACCCGGCCGGCGGGGCAGCCGGCGGGCCTTGACGCGGGAGCGCGCACGACCTAGGTTCCGTATGAACAGCAATATTGTTTCTATATGGGGCGAGGCGGGCTGGCTCGGCGATGATCCTGGGCAACGGCAACCACGACCGGCCGGCGGCCGTCGCCCTCTCGAACGTCACCCGAGTGTTCGGCGCGCAGCCGGCGATCGTCGGCGTGAGCCTCAACGTCGGGCGGGGCGAGGTCGTCCTGCTCCAGGGTCCCAACGGCGCCGGCAAGAGCACCCTGCTGCGGGTGGTCGCCACCGCGGTGACGCCGACCTATGGCCGCGGCTCGGTGCTCGGCTTCGACCTGGTCCGTGAGCGCGACCAGGTGCGCCGCCGGACCGAGCTGCTCGGCCACCGCACCAGGCTGTACGAGGACCTGACCGCCACCGAGAACCTGCGCTTCGCCTGCTCGCTGTACGGCGTCGACCCGCGGCTGGTGCCGGCCGCGCTGGAGCGGGTCGGGATGGAGGACGTGGCCGGCGACCGGGTCAGCGGCTTCTCGTTCGGGATGCGCCAGCGGATCGCGCTGGCGCGGGCGCTGCTGCGCGGAACCGAGCTGCTGCTGCTCGACGAGCCCTACGCCGGGCTCGACGTCGACGCCAAGGAGGTCGTCGACGAGGTCGTGCTGGCCGCCCGCGACGCCGGCCGCACGGTCGTGCTCGCCACCCACGACGCGACCCGCGCCGGCCTCGCGACCAGGACCGTCACCATGCGCTCCGGGAGCCTGTCCGCGGACAGCGCCGCGGAGCCGGCAGCGATCAGGGCGGCGCGTCGGTGACGCTGTTTCGGGTCGCCTGGGCGATCGCGGCCAAGGACCTCAAGCTCGAGGCGCGCGGCCGCTACGCCGCCGGGCTGGCCCTGCCGTTCGCGGCGACGCTGCTGATCGCCTTCGGGCTCTCGCTCGGTCCCGGCCGGGCCCTGCTTCAGACCACCGCGCCGGGGCTGCTCTGGCTGGTGGTGCTGTTCGCGTCGACCCTGCTGGCCAGGCGCGCCTACGAGGCCGAGGCGCAGGACGGCGGGCTCGAAGGGCTGGTGCTGGCGCCGGTGGACAAGGCGGCGGTGTTCGCGGGCAAGGCGGCCGCGATCACGGTCGAGCTGCTGGCCTTGGAGGCGGCCGTGCTGACCATGGTCGCCGTGCTGTTCGGGCTGCCGGTCGCGGGCGACCTGCCGGCGCTCGCCGGCGGGCTGGTGCTCGGCACGGTCGGGCTGGCCGCGGTCTGCGGCCTGTTCGGGGTGCTGGCGGTGATGCCGCGCTCGCGTGAGGCTGTCCTGCCCCTGCTGGTGATGCCGCTGGCGACGCCGGTGCTGATCGCCGGGGTCAAGATCACCGCGCTGGCGACCGCCGGTCGCGGCGGCGAGGCCGGCTCCTGGCTCGGTCTGCTGGCCGCCTTCGACCTGGTGTTGGTGGCCGCCGGCACGCTCGTCTACGAGCACCTCGTCGAGGACTGATCCGGCGAACCGGACGCTTGACTCCATCACAGGCTGGTGCCAAAGTCCCCCTATGACTAGGTTTCTTAGTTATACGGGCTCAAGCCCAGCGAAGGATGTGATGCGATGGAGACCCAGACCGACCAGGCCGGCGAGGCTGCCGGTACCGGTCGAGCTTCTCGCTGGCTGCTGAACGCCGGAAGGCTGGTGTTCCTCCTCCTGGCGGTCGGCGTGTTGTTCAAGCTGTCGGGGTCGTCGTCGGCGCAGGCGCATCGTGAGGACCAGAGCGCCGCATCCGCTGACACCGCGGCCACCACGCTGATCGACCAGGGCCGCGAGGTGTTCCGTTTCGACACCTTCGGCGACGAGGCGTTCTGGGGCGACAGCCTGCAACTGCACAAGGCCATCGAGGGCGAGAAGCTCGGCGGCGTCGGCCCCGGCGTCAGCCCAAAGACGGCGCTCGCCGTCGGGCTGAAGGTCGACTCTGACGCGCTGCCGGCCGACGTCAAGGCGGCGATCGCCGCGGGCAAGGTCAACCTGGACGACCCGGCGGTGACACTGACGCTGCTGAAGCTCAAGGCGGTCGTCGGGCTCACCGGGTTCTTCAACAGCCAGGGGACCCTGCGGTCGATCGGCATCCAGTGCGCGCTCTGCCACTCGACCGTCGACGACTCGTTCGCGCCGGGAATCGGCAAGCGCCTCGACGGCTGGCCGAACCGCGACCTGAATGTCGGCGCGATCGTCGCGCTCTCGCCGGCGCTCGACGCGGAGACGAAGACGACGCTCGCGTCGTGGGGGCGCGGCAAGTACGACCCGCGCTTCAACATCGACGGCCTCAGCAAGCCGGCGGTGATCCCGCCGGCGTTCGGTCTGGCGGGCATCCACCGCATCACGTTCACCGGCGACGGCGACGAGATCGCCTACTGGAACCGCTACGTCGCGGTGACGCAGATGGGCGGCCAGGGAACGTTCGACGAGCCCCGCCTCAACCTGCACGTCACCAACGGCACGACCGACCTCGTCAGCGCCAAGCTGCCGGCGCTGCAGGCCTACCAGCTCTCGATCGCCGCGCCGCCGCCGCCCGCCGGCAGCTTCGATGCCGCCGCCGCTGCGCGTGGCAAGACGGTCTACGAAGGCGCCGGCCAGTGCGCGACGTGCCACAGCGGTCCGCTCTTCACCGACGCCAACACGACGCTGCATCCGGTCGCCGATTCGATGGCCGAGCCCGAGACGCCGAGCTACGCGGCGCGCTCCGCGACCAAGCTCTACCGCACCTCACCGCTCGCCGGCGTCTGGCAGCACGCGCCGTATTTCCACGACGGCTCGGCGGCGACGCTCGACGACGTCGTCAACGCGTACGACACCAAGCGCTCG
>JBEDUQ010000424.1:0-2030 GCA_040414855.1 Actinomycetota bacterium | reverse complement strand
GCGCCCCCCGCAATCGTACGCATGGTGAACGCCCGATCACATACCGAACTTTACCAGGCAATATGTCTGGCCTTTTGCGTAGCGGCGCCCTTTAGACGGGGGTGCGGGCAGGCGTAACTGTGCGATTTCGCGCCGCCTCGAGCCCCAGTATCAACTGGGGCACGAGCAGCGCCAGCAGCACGATCAGGGCCGGGGTCCAAGAGCCGCTGATGTCGTGCACGGCACCGATGGCCAGCGGCGCGAGCGCCGCCATCGTGTAGCCAACGGTCTGAACCATCGTGGACAGAGCGGCGGTGTTCGGGACCGAGCCCCCGCGCAACACGATCATGGTCAGGGCAAGTGGGAAAAAGGCGTTCTGTCCGAGTCCGAGGATCACGACCCACACGTAAGGCGCGGTGGTGGGGGCGAGGATGATCCCCAGCCACCCCGTCGCGACGAGCGCTGCGAACACGACCACGAACACGCGCTGATGGCTTGCCCGGACGGCCAGCGAAGGAACGGTCAGAGCCGGGATCAGGCCGACGAGGAGCGACAGGCTGAGCAGGAATCCCGAGTACGGGGTGCTCAACCCATGGCTGTGGAACACGCTGGGCAGCCAGGCCAGCGTGGCATAGAAGCCGGCCGACTGGAAGGCGAAGAACAAGGTCACCGACCATGCCACCGGGTCGCGGAGCAGCGACCGCGCTCTGGTCGCCACCGCACCAGGATCGGCGCGGACGGGCCGGCCGCGTCCGAGTTGCGGCGCCCAGACCACAAGCGCGACAACCGCCGGCACGGCCCAGATGGCCAGACCGGGACGCCACCCACCGCCGAACGCGTCGGCCACCGGCACGGTCACACCGGCGGCCAGCGACGCGAACCCGACCAGCGCGGTCGTATACATGCCGGTGAGCAGACCGACTCGCTCGGGAAAGTTGCCCCGGACCAAAGTCGGGAGCAGCACGTTCCCCACCGCGATCGCCGCACCGGCCAGCGCGGTGCCGAAGAACAGGAACCCGAGGCCAGGCACGAGCCGCACGAGCGTCCCGATCAGCAGCACGACCAGTGCGAGCGCGGCCGTGGTGCGCTCGCCGAGGCGCTTGGCCAGCACGGGCGTGAGTGGCGCGAGCGCGCCGAAGCACAGCACGGGCAGGGTGGTCAGCGCGCCGGCGCCGGTCGCCGAGAGCCCGGTGTCGGCTTTGATCCGGTCGATCAACGGTCCGACCGCGGCCGCCGCCGGCCGCAGGTTGGTGGCCAGCAGCACCATGGCGATAGCCAGCAGCACCGAGGACCGCAGGCGCGGGATCTGGACTCGGTTCAATCGAGAGCGGGGCCGAGATCCCCGGGGAATCCGGCGCGATGCCTTACGCCGCTCGATCCCGCATCGTCGGATTCCCTGAAGGGAATTCGGCTGTGTCCCCAGCGGGTCACGGTCCGGTCCCGGAGCCGAATTCCCCCAGCTCGCCGCCGGCGAGCCACTGCTCGCCGCGACGGTACAGGCGGTCTACTGCGGGCCCGGTCAGGCCGGGCATGTCGCGCTTGACCTCGAAGCCGATCTGGGTCTGGACATAGGCGAGGTGACGGTATCCGACCGGCAGGCTTTCCAGGAGCTCGGGGTCGAGCGTGAGATTCGCCGCCGGGTCGAGCGGGTCAAGCCGGTCCTTCTCGTAGATGGGCTGGCGCAGGACGATGCCCCAGACGCCGTCGCGCCGCTCCAGGAAGTCGTAGAACCGCCCGGTGCAGACGACGTCGCATTCCACGCCGTGCACCTCGGCCCGCTGGGAGATCGTCATCTTGGTCTGGGCGATGGCGCGCCGGCGGTCATCGGCCAGGTCGATCGACGTCCCGCCGAGGAAGTGGAGGATGCTCACGCCGCGCTCGAAGCCCTCGCGGCTGACCCGGATGAAGTCCCTGGCCGGGCCCTGGAACCACGTGGCCATCATGAAGCCGTCGTCATGCCAGACCGTGGCGAAGCGCTCCCAGTCGCCGGCGTCGCGCCACACCGCCCAGTTCTCGACCAGGTCGCGAATGAGCTGGCGGTCCTCGCTCTC
>JBEDUQ010000423.1:0-10701 GCA_040414855.1 Actinomycetota bacterium | reverse complement strand
TTGACCAGCAGAGTGGCGTCCGGGTTCGCGCGCAGCCCGGCCGCCACCTCGTCGGCCCACGCCCACGCCGGCCGCCCCTCGACGGTCTCGAACGACCGCGCGACCCCGCCCAGCCAGCAGCGCTCCTCGACCAGCAGCACCCTGTCCCCGCGAGCCGCCGCCTCCCTCGCCGCCGAGAGGCCCGCGACGCCGCCGCCGACCACCAGCGTCTCCACGTGCACGTGCCGGTGCTCACCGGCGGGCGCCGGGCCGGCACCCGCCCCGCCGTCTGGCCCGCCCTCGGCCCCCGGCGCGGGCAGCCGCGCGATCCCGGCGGATGGGGTGGCGGTGAGCCCTTCGACCAGCGGGACCATGGTCGCCGGGGCGATCAGGTCGAACCACGGCTCGGCGACCTCGACGAACGCGCAGGGCTCCTCCGGCCCGGCGGTCATCACCCCGCGCGGCCGTCCGAGCACGGGCGACCGGAAGCCGCCGCCGACATCGTTGGCCAGCAGCGCCGACGCCAGCGTGTCGCCCTCGAAGCCTTGGTACGGCACCCCGCCGAAGCTGAAGCGCAACGGCGCGGCACGGTCGATCCGCCCTCCGCTCGGCAGCCGGCCCACCTATGCCTCCATGAGGTCGTTGGTGGCGGTGTCCCGGACCACGTCGAACCAGCGGCGGCACCCGTAGAGGTGGTACCAGCGCTCGGCGAACGGGCCCCTGGGGTTGTCGCGCATGAACAGGTAGTCGGCCCAGGCGGCGTCGTCGAGCGCCTCGGGGTCGGCGGGATAGGCGATGCCCGCCTGGCCGCCGTAGCTGAACTCGACCTCGTCGCGGGGCCCGCACCAGGGACAGGGGAGCAGCAGCATCAGTGCGCGACCGCCGCGGCGCCGTGCTCGTCGATCAGCGCGCCGGTGGTGAACCGCTCCAGCGCGAACGGCGCCGCCAGCTCGGCCGGCTCGCCCTTGGCGATGGTCTCGGCGAGCACCCAGCCGGACCCGGGCGTCGCCTTGAACCCGCCGGTGCCCCAGCCGCAGTTCAGGAACAGCCCGTCGATCGGGGTGCGGCCGATGATCGGCGAGGCGTCGGGGCAGACGTCGACGATCCCGCCCCAGGTCCGCAGCAGCTTGGCGGTCGCGAACACCGGGAACAGCTCGATCGCGGCCGCGAGCTGGTGCTCGATCACGTGGAAGGAGCCGCGCTGGGTGTAGGAGTTGTGGGCGTCGATGCCCGCCCCCATCACCAGCTCGCCCTTGTCCGCCTGCGAGACGTATACGTGGACCGCGTTCGACATCACCACGCAGTCGAGCACCTGCTCCAGCAGCACCGACACCAGCGCCTGCAACGGATGGGACTGCAACGGCAGCCGCAGCCCAACCATCGCGGCCAGCACCGAGCTGTGCCCGGCGGCCACCAGCGCCACCTTGGGCGCCGAGATGGTCCCGCGGGTGGTGTGGACGCCCTCGACCCGGCCGCCGGGACCACGCACGAAGCCGGTCACCTCGCAGTGCTCGACGACGTCGACCCCGAGGCGGTCCGCGGCGGTCGCGAAGCCCCACGCCACCCGGTCGTGGCGGGCGATGCCGCCGCGCCGCTGGAGGGTCGCGCCGAGCACCGGGTAGCGGACCTCGGGCGAGACGTTGACGATCGGGCAGACCTCGGCGACCTCCTCGGCGCTGAGCCACTCCGCGTCGACGCCGCTGAGCGCGTTGGCGTTGACGCGCCGCAGCGACGAGCGGACGTCGCCGAGGTCGTGGGCGAGGTTGAGCACGCCGCGCTGGCTGAACTGGAGGTCGAAGCCGAGGTCCTCCTCCAGGCCCTCCCAGAGCTTCAGGGAGTGCTCGTAGATCGCCGCCGACGCGTCCCAGAGGTAGTTCGAACGGATGATGGTGGTGTTCCGCGCGGTGTTGCCGCCGCCGAGCCAGCCCTTCTCGACCACGCACACGTCGCTGATGCCGTGGTTGCGCGCGAGGTAGTACGCAGTCGCGAGCCCGTGCCCGCCGCCGCCTACGACGATCACGCCGTAGGACCGTTTCGGCTCGGCCGCCCGCCAATACCGCATGACGCGCCGGAGCGTATCCGCGCGCGATTGCGCAAGGCAAGATACTGTTGCGCCATGAGCGACGTCCTCGGCGGCGGCGTGCAGTCGGTCTCCCGCGCCATCCGGGCGCTCGAGCTGATCGCCCAGGAGGGCGAGCTCGGGGTGACCGACCTCGGCCGCGGGCTCGGCGTCCACAAGGCCACGGCGTCGCGCCTGGCGGCGACGCTCGCCGCCGGCGGGCTGATCGAGCGGGACCCGGTCACCGACCGCTACCGCCTCGGCTTCGGGCTGATCCGGCTGGTCGGCGCGGCGATGGCCAGCATCGACCTGGTGCGGACCGCCCATCCCGTGCTCGAGGAGCTCGCCGACCGCACCCACGAGACCGTGAACGTCGGCGTGCTGTCCAGCGACGGCGTCGTCTACGTCGACCAGGTCTCGAGCGCGCACCTGGTCGCGACCACCAACTGGGTCGGGCGCCGCACGCCGCTGCACTGCTCCTCCAGCGGCAAGGTGTTCCTGGCCCACATGCCCGAGGCGGACTGCCGGCGGATCCTGGAGCGGCCGCTGGAGGCGCTGACCCGGCACACGCTCACCGACCCGGAGCGGCTGCGGCGCCAGCTCAAGGAGATCCAGGTGCGCGGCTACGCCGCCATCCAGGACGAGCTGGAGGAGGGCCTCAACGCCGTGGCCGCGCCGATCCGGCAGTCCAACGGCGAGGTGGTGGCGGCCCTGTCCGTGTCGGGCCCGTCGTTCCGGGTCCGCTCAATCGACCTCCCGCGCCTTGGCCGCCTGACCATCGACGCCGCCGGCGCGGTCTCCTGGCGGCTCGGGCATACCGGCGGGCGCGGGAAGTGAGACGTGGCCGTCGCCCGCGGGCGCCGGCGACCCGTCCCGGCGGTAGACGTCGACGCGCTCGGGCGTCAGCGGCGTGTTGCCGAGGATCAGGTCGGCGGCCTTCTCGGCCATCATCATCACCGGCGCGTAGATGTTGCCGTTGGTGAGGTAGGGCATCGCCGAGGCGTCCACCACCCGAAGCCCCTCGAGCCCGTGGACGCGCATGCTGGTCGGATCGATTACCGACATGGGGTCCGTGCCCATCCGGCAGCTGCAGGACGGGTGCAGGGCGGTCTCGCCCTCCCTGCCGACCCAGTCGAGGATCTCCTGGTCGGTCCGGACCTCCGGGCCCGGCGACACCTCGCCGAGGTCGAAGCCGTCGAACGCCGGCTGGCCGAGGATTCGGCGGGCGACCGTGATCGCCTCGACCCACTCGCGCCGGTCCCGCTCGGTCGACAGATAGTTGAAGCGCAGGGCCGGGTGGACGCGGGGGTCGGTGCTGGTGATCTTCACCGAGCCCCGCGAGTCCGACAGCATCGGCCCGATGTGGACCTGGTAGCCATGGCCGCCCGCCGGCATGGAGCCGTCGTAGCGGATCGCGATCGGAAGGAAGTGCAGCATCAGGTTCGGGTAGTCGACCGCGTCGCTGCCGCGCGCGAACCCGCCGCCCTCGAAGTGGTTGGTCGCCCCGGGGCCGCTCCTGCCGACCAGCCAGCGCAGGGCTACCCACGGACGGTTGCGGTACTCGAGGTAGGGCGCGACCGAGACCGGCTGCGAGCACCCGTGCTGCACGTAGACCTCCAGGTGGTCCTGGAGGTTCTCGCCCACGCCCGGCAGGTCCTCGACCACCTCGATCCCGAGCGCCTCCAGCTCGGCGGCGTTGCCGACGCCGGAGAGCTGGAGGGTCTGGGGCGAGTTGAAGGCGCCACCGCAGAGGATCACCTCGCCGGCGTCCACCCGCACCGGCGTCCGCCCGCGGCGCGCGTACTCGACGCCGGTGGCGCGCCTGCCCTCGAAGCGGACGCGGTTGACCAGCGCCCGCGTGACCACATCGAGGTTCGGGCGGCGCTTGACGGGGTGCAGGTAGGCGCGGGCGGCCGACAGCCGGCGGCCCCGGTGGAGGTTGCGGTCGAAGGCCGCGAAGCCCTCCTGCCGGTGGCCGTTGACGTCGTCGGTCAGCTGGTAGCCGGCCTGCTGGACCGCCTCGAAGAAGGCGGTGAACAGCGGGCTGGAGGCGGGGCCCCGCTCCAGCACCAGCGGCCCGTCGTGGCCCCGGTAGGGGTCGTCGGCCGCCGCGGCCAGGCAGGTCTCCATCCGCTTGAAGTAGGGGAGGCAGTGCGCGTAGTCCCAGGTCTCCATGCCGGGGTCGCCGGCCCAGCGCTGGTAGTCGAGCGGGTTGCCGCGCTGGAAGATCATGCCGTTGATGCTGCTGGAGCCGCCCAGCAGCTTGCCGCGCGCGTGGGTGACCCGCCGGCCGTGCAGGTGCGGCTCGGGCTCTGAGCTGTAGCGCCAGTCGTAGAAGCGGCTGCCGATCGGGAACGACAGCGCCGCCGGCATGTGGACGAACACGTCCCAGGCGTAGTCGGGACGTCCCGCCTCGAGCAGCAGGACCCTGGTCGACGGGTCCGCGCTCAGCCGGTTGGCCAGGGCGCACCCGGCCGAGCCCCCGCCGACGATCACGAAGTCGTACGGCGACGTCATCGGCATGGGTTGTAGTCTGCCGCCCGCGAGCCTCCCCGCGAGCCGGTGGTTGCGGATCCCGCAACCCTCTCGCGCATCGGCGGTCCGCGTGAGACCGTTCGAGCTGAGCTGGAGAAGAGGTGAGGCGTTGAGCCAGGCCGCTGACGCATACACCGCCGCGGTCGAGACGGTCGAGGCCGCCAACCGCAAGGGCGTGCCGCTCAGGCTGCTGGGCGGGCAGGCGATCCGCTACCTGACGCCGGACTTCCCGCCGCGCGTGCGGGGCGACCAGGACATGGACTTCGCCTCGGTGTCGTCCGCCAAGCGCCAGGTGACCGAGCTGCTCGCCGAGCTCGGCTTCGATGGCGACCGCCGCTTCAACAACCTGCATGGCCACCGGCAGATGTACTTCCGGTCGCCGGGCGACGGCACCTCGGTCGACGTGATCATGGACAAGCTCCAGATGTGCCATGTGCTGGAGTTCTCCGGCCGCATCGAGCGGATGCCGGTGACCCTGGACGCGACCGACCTGCTGCTGTCGAAGCTCCAGGTGGTCGAGCAGAACGAGAAGGACGTCCACGACATCGTCTACCTGCTGGCCGCGCACGAGGTCCGCGACGGCGACGAGCCGGGCACGATCGGGCTTCGGCGGCTCACCGAGGTGCTCGGCGCCGACTGGGGCTGGTGGCGGACGGCCACCGGCAACCTCGACCGCGTGGTCGAGCTGGCGCGCGGCGAGCTGTCGCGGCTGCTGCCCGCCGCGGCGCCGTACGACGCGGTCGAGCAGGCGGCCGCCCTGCGCCGCCACGCCGAGGCGATGCCGAAGAGCCTCAAATGGAAGCTCCGCGCCCGCGTCGGCGAGCGCGCCCGCTGGTACGAGCTGCCGGAGGAGGTCGCGCACTAGCGGTGGGGCTGTTGCTCACTCCGCAACGCGTGACTTGCCTCGCTGATGCGAGCACTCAACGATGCTGCACGAGGTGCGGTGATCGCGGCCATCGACCATGAGGCGGGCGGGCCATGCGACTCTTCTTCGTGACCGACCTGCACGGGTCGGAGATCTGCTGGCGGAAATTCCTCAACGCGGGAGCCTTCTTCGACGCCGACGTGGTGATCCTCGGCGGCGACATCACCGGCAAGGCGATGGTGCCGATCGTCCAGCGCCCGAACGGGAGCTGGGAGGCCTCGCTCCAGGACCACCTCGAGACCCTGGAGACCGAGGGCGAGCTCGACAGCTTCGGCAAGCGGGTGATGGACCGCGGCTACTACCCGATCCGGGTCTCCGAGGAGGAGTACCGGGCGCTCCAGGCCGACGAGGACCTGGTCGACAAGCGTTTCAAGGAGGTCATGCTCGAGGGCACCGAGCGCTGGATCGCGATGGCCGAGGACAAGCTCGCCGGCACCGGGATCCGGGTGATCGCCTGCCCGGCCAACGACGACGTGTTCGAGATCGATGACCTGCTCGCCGGCGCGCGCGTGGTCGAGACCGGCGACGAGGAGCATCCGATCGACCTGGGTGGCTTCACCATGGTCTCGATGGGATGGACCAACCCCACGCCATGGCACACCTTCCGCGAGGCCGAGGAGCCAGAGCTGGCCCAGCGGATCGAGCGGGCGATCGGCGGCGCCGGCGACCCGTCGACCACGATCTTCAACTTCCACGCGCCGCCGCACGCGTCCAAGCTCGACCTCGCGCCGGCGCTGAACGACGACCTCTCCTACGTCTCAGGCGGGCAGGCGCTGCGACCGGTGGGATCCACCTCGGTTCGCGAGGCGATCGAGCGCTTCCAGCCGCTGCTCTCCCTGCACGGCCACATCCACGAGAGCAAGGGCGCGGCGAGGATCGGCAAGACCCTGGCGCTCAACCCCGGCAGCTCCTACGAGGAGGGGGTGCTCCAGGCGGCGGTGGTGTCCATCGACGCCAAGAAGCGCAAGGTCAAGACCTATCAGCTTGTCAACGGCTAACGCCGTTCGGGCTCGAAAGGGGACACTGGGATGGCAGTGGCAGGCGAAGCACCCGCACTGTTCCTCCGCAAGGCGACCGGTCTGGTCAAGGGCTGGTCGAAGTTCGACGCGTTCCTGTACTCGTTCATGTCGGTCAACTTCGTGACCCTGGGGCTGTTCTTCAGCCTCTCGGTGCTCGGGTTCGTGCCGACCGGGCAGATCCTCTCCGCCCTGGTGCTCACCGCGATCTTCATGACCTTCCTGGTGATCACCTACGCGGGGCTGATCTCGGTGATGCCGAGGGCCGGAGGTGACTACGTCTGGCAGAGCCGGGTGCTCGGCGGCGGCATCGCCTTCGTGCTGGCGGTCACCGGCTGGTGGTTCATCCTCTGGTACTGGGCGCCGGTCTACGCCAACATCCTCAACGTCGAGGTGTTCCAGCCGCTGGCGGCCCTGTTCAAGCTGAACGGCGTCACCACCTTCTTGGCGAGCAACAATGGCCTGTTCGTGGTCTGCCTGATCACCGTGGCGCTGGCCGGCATCGTGGTGTCGCTCGGCATGGAGACCTACGCCAAGATCCAGAAGTGGTGCTTCTACCTGGGGATCGCGGCACTGGCGCTGGTGTTCCTGATCATGCTGTTCGGTTCCAGGAGCGGCTTCCAGTCGGCCTTCAACCAGGAGTCGGCGAGGCTCTTCGGCACCAGCGGCGACACCTACGCCAAGACGATGGAGCTGGCCGGCGGCAACAAGGTCGTCCCCAACCTCGGCTTCTCGCCGCTGCTGGGCGGCTCGCTGTTGCTGATCCCGTTCCTCGCCTTCTGGATCCTGTACCCGAACTGGGGCGCGACCCTCTACGGCGAGGTCCGTGGCGCCAGCGACTTCCGGCGCGTGATGAGCGGGATGATGTGGGGCCTGTGGGTCACGGTCGGGATCGCGATCCTTTTCGTGCTGCTGGCGGCCAAGTTCTTCGGATGGCAGTTCTTCAACGCGGCCAACCTCGCCTACTGGAACGTGGTCTACGGCACCGGCCAGGCGGCGATCCCGATCTGGCCGTACCCGCCGCTGCTGGCCAGCTTCGTGTTCCACAACTCGCTGCTGTCGGCGATCATCGTGCTCGCCTTCGGCGCCTGGTTCCTTGGCTGGGCCGGGACCCTGTTCCTGTCGTCGACCAGGGTGATCTTCGCGGCGGCCTTCGACCGGATCCTGCCCGACCGGGTCGCCGACGTCTCCGAGCGGCGGCACGTGCCGGTCTGGGCGCTGGTGTTGATGCTGGCCCCCGCGATCGTGGTGAGCGGGCTCTACGCCTATACCAGCAGCTTCAAGACCTACATCCTCGACGCCGCCCTGGTGATCGCGGTGACCTTCCTGGGCACCTCGATCGCGGCGATCGTGCTGCCGTGGCGCAAGAAGCGCCTCTACGAGAGCTCCCCGCTGGCCCGTTACAAGGTCGCCGGCATCCCGCTGATCTCGATCGCCGGCACGATCACCGCGCTGTTCCTGGCCTACAACCTCTGGAAGTGGCTGGCCGACAGCCTCTACGCGGTGAACAACAAGACCTCGCTGGTGTTCATGGGAAGCATGTACGCGCTGGCGCTGGTGATCTACGTGAGCGCGAAGCTCTACCGCAGGCGCCAGGGGATCGACCTCGGCGCGATCCACAAGGAGATCCCGGTCGAGTAGCGAGCCGGCGCTTGAGCAAACAGGCGCGCCGGGGGCGGTCGGAGGGCCGTTCCCGGCGCCGTCTCCATTTCCGGGGGTGACGCGGGTGGGGCACGACCACGGCAACGACCACGGCAACGACCATGGCAACGAGCACGGCGGCGACCACGCCATGTTCATCGCCGGTCACTGGGTGGGGTCGGAGAGCGGCGCGGTGCTGACCGCGACCAGCCCGTCGACCGGCGAGCCGATCGGGACCGTGCCCGAGGCCACCCGCGGCGACGCCAACCGCGCGATCGCCGCCGCCGGCGCGGCCTGGTCCGGCTGGGCGGCGCTGTCGGCGTTCGACCGTGCCGCCGCGCTCCGGAGGGTGGCCGCCGCGGTCGACGCGCGCAGGGACGAGCTCGCCAACACGCTCGCGCTCGACCAGGGCAAGCCCAGGCTAGCCGAGGCGGTCGACGAGGTCGACGAGCTGATCGCCTACTTCGAGATGGCCGCGGCGGAGGCGACCCGGATGGAGGGGCTGCTGCCGCCGTCGGCCGACCCGCGCAAGCGGGTGCTGGTCCAGCGGGTGCCGCGCGGTGTGGTCGCGGTCATCAGCCCGTGGAACTGGCCGTACACGATGCCGGGCGAGCTGCTGGCGCCGGCGCTCGCGTACGGCAACACGGTGGTCTGGGTGCCGGCGCCGACCACCTCCATCTGCGCGGTGCGGATGGCCGAGTGCCTCCAGGCGGCCGACCTCCCGCCCGGAGTGGTCAACCTGGTGACCGGGCTCGGTCCGGTGGTTGGCGACGAGATCGCCGTCAGCCCGGGCACGCAGGCGGTCGGGTTCATCGGCTCGATCGCCACCGGCCACGAGGTCGCCCGCCGCGCCGCCGGCAAGGAGCTGCTGCTGGAGATGGGCGGCAACGGGCCGATGGTGATCATGGAGGACGCCGATCTGGACCGCGCGGTCGAGGCCACGCTGCTGGCGTGCTTCCTGAACGCCGGCCAGAGCTGCACCGCGGGGGAGCGGATCCTGGTCCACGGTGACGTCAAGGACGACTACCTGGAGCGCTTGGGCGACGCGATCGCGGCGCGGGTGCGGCTCGGCGACCCGTTCGACGACGCCACCACCATGGGCCCGATGAACAACGAGCCCGCGGTGGCCAAGACCGAGCGGCACGTCGCCGACGCCCTGGAGCGAGGCGCGACGCTGGTCACCGGCGGCAAGCGGGTCCCGAGGCTCGGCAGCGACCTGTACTTCGAGCCGACCGTGCTCGACGGGGTCACCAATGCCATGGAGGTCGCCCGACAGGAGACCTTCGGCCCGGTGGTGCCGGTGTCGACGATCAGCGACGAGCGCGAGGCGATCGAGCTGGTGAACCGCTCGGAGTACGGGCTGCTCTCGGCCATCTTCACCAGGGACCTGCGGCGCGGCCTCGCCTTCGCCGAGGCGGTGCGGACCGGCTGGGTGAACGTGAACGAGAGCACCAACTACTGGGAGTCGCACCTCCCCTTCGGCGGCCGCGCGGGTTCCCGGAGCGGCGTCGGCCGCGTCAACGGCCGCTTCTCCATGGACCGCCTGACGGAGCTGAAGACCATCGTCATTGGGGAGTAGTTGCGGTTCACGCAACGACTCCTTGATTGCGCAACACCGCCTGCCAGGATGGCGGGGTCCGTGGAAGGAGGCAGATGCCCGATCGCGCCCACACGGTGATCGTCGGCGCCGGCATCGTCGGCGCCAGCGCGGCCTACCACCTGGCCGAGCTCGGCCAGCCGGACGTGCTCGTCCTCGACCAGGGGCCGCTGTTCGAGACCGGCGGCTCCACCTCGCACGCGCCCGGGCTGGTGTTCCAGACCAACGGCTCGCGCACCACCTGCCGGATCGCCCAGGACACGGTCGCGCTCTACCGCGACCTGGAGTTCGAGGGCGAGCCGTGCTGGTACGGCGTCGGCTCGCTGGAGATCGCCACCACCCCTGAGCGCATGCGCGACCTCAGCCGGCGGCTCGGCTGGTCGCGCGCCTTCGGGATCTCGGGCGGCGAGCTGCTCGACCCCGAGCGGACCGCCGAGCTGGTGCCGCTGCTGGACCCCGGCACGCTGCTCGGCGCCTACCACGTGCCCAGCGACGGCATCGCCAAGGCGACCCGCATCGTCGCGGCCCTGGCCGGCAAGGCAGAGGGCCGTGGGGTGCGCTTCGAGGGCGGCGTGACCGTCACCGGCTTCGACCTCCGCGACGGTCGCGTCCGCGCGGTCGAGACCAACCGGGGCCTGGTCGAGTGCGAGCGGGTGCTGATCTGCGCCGGCATCTGGGGCCCGACCGTCGGCGCGATGGCGGGCGTGCCGGTGCCGCTGGTCGCGGTGCAGCACCAGCTCGTCTGGACCGACCCGGTCGCCGAGCTGGCCGGCGAGCGGCGCGAGGTGGCCCACCCAATCGTCCGTCACCAGGGCATGGCGATGTACTTCCGGCACCGCGGCGACCACTACGGCGTCGGCAGCTACCGGCACGAGCCGATCGCCACCCCGCAGGCGGCCCTGCGCCCGCCTGGCGGGCTGGTGCCGCCGGCGATCATGCCGTTCACCCC
>JBEDUQ010000422.1:0-2601 GCA_040414855.1 Actinomycetota bacterium | reverse complement strand
CCGGTGTGCCGTTGCCCCCGGTCGGCGAGGGGACCCGCCGGCGCCTGGCCGCCGTGCTGGAGGAGGGCCTGGAGCCCGCCAACCCGCTCGACGCCTGGGGCACCGGCAACGACCACGAGCCGATCTTCCTCGAAGCCGTGCGGGCGCTCGCCGACGACCCCGCCGTCGCGGCGGTCGCGCTCTGCGTCGACCTCACCACCGAGCCCACACCCGGCGCCGGCTACGTCAGGGTCGCGGCCGAGGCCGCCGCCGCGACCGCCAAGCCGGTGGTCCTGCTCGCCAACCTCTCCAGCGCGGTCGACCCGCGCGACGCCGCCTTCGTCCGCGCCGCCGGGGTGCCGGTGCTCGAGGGCACCGTCACCGGGCTGGCCGCGATCCGGCACCTCCTCGACCACCGCGACCTCCGCGCCCGCCCGCCGCTGGCGCCTGCGCGGGGTGTGCCGGCCCCGACCACGGACCGCTGGCGGGCGCGCCTCGGCCAGGGCACGCCGCTGTCCGAGGTCGAAGGCCTGTCGCTGCTGGCCGACTACGGCATCCCGGTGGTGGCCGCGGTCCCCGCGTCGTCCGCCGCCGAGGCGATGGCCGCCGCCGGGCGGGTCGGCTGGCCGGTCGCGCTCAAGACCGCCGCCCCGGGGATCGCCCACAAGACCGAGGCCGGCGGCGTCCGGCTCGGCCTGCCCGGGCCGGCGGAGCTGCGCGCCGCCTACCACGACCTCGCCGCGCGGCTCGGTCCCGAGGTCACGGTGGCCGCGATGGCGCCGCCGGGGGTCGAGCTGGCGCTCGGGGTGGTGCCGGAGCCGCCGCTCGGCCCGCTGGTGATGGTCGCCGCCGGCGGCACGCTGGTGGAGGTGTTGCGCGACCGGGCCTTCGCGCTGCCGCCGCTCGACCTGGTGCGGGCGCTCGCGATGCTGGAGCGGCTGCGGGTGCGGCCGCTGCTCGACGGCGTGCGCGGCGCGGCCCCGGCCGACCTGGAGGCGGTCGCCTCGGCGCTGGTGAGGCTCGGTGCGATCGCCGCCGATCTCGGCGACCTGCTGGCCGGCCTCGACGTCAACCCGCTGCTGGCCGGCCCGGACGGCTGCATCGCGGTAGACGCGCTGGTGCTCTGTTACGCCTCACCCGGCGGGGAACGTCGCGGCGGCGACAGTCGTCCCTCGGCGTAGCCGCGGGCGATCAGGCGCATCTCCTGCCAGACGTCGCCCTCCCACGGCGAGATCGGGCCCTGCCGGAACCCCGGCGAGCTCACGTTCCGCTGCACCGACTCGCAGGCGCGCCAGTCCTCCCAGTTGGTGATGTCCCAGAACTCGGCGGCGTACCCGGGCGAGAAGCCGGGGCGCTCCAGCGCCTCGGGCGGGAACAGCCAGGTGCACTCGATCCAGGTGCGAGCCTCGCTGAGCGGCACCAGGCGGTGGGTCATCACGTAGTCGGGATGGGGGCTGATCAGCAGGTTCGGCAGGAGCGCGACGTAGCCGACCTCGCGCAGCCTGGCCTCGGGCACGCTCGGGATCGGCACGCCGAAGCTCTCGCCGGTGAGCGACATGGTGGCCGCGTGGTCGCGCAGTGGCATGCCGCCGCCGATCCAGACCCCTGAGGACTCCTCCGGGTACTGGATCCACGCCTCCGGCGGGGTGACCTTGCACAGCTCGGGGTGAATGCTCGAGCAGTGGTAGCACTCGAGGTAATTCTCGATCACGATCTTCCAGTTGGTGGCGATCTCGTACTCGTGGCGCGCCGCCTCGACCAGCCGCTCCGGGCTGTAGTCGGCGACCGCCATCCAGAGGTTGCCGAGGTGCTCGTCGATCGGCCCGGCGTCGCCGGAGACGTTCACGAACAGCCAGCCCAAGCGGTCCTCGACCGCCACCGGCACCAGCGGGAACTCCGCCGGGTCCAGGTCGTCGGCGTCGAACCTCGGGGTCGCCCGGCACTCGCCCTCGAGCCCGTAGACCCAGCCGTGGTATGGGCACTTGACGCCGCGGGCGTTCCGCGCCGTGCCCGGCTCCATCAGCTCGTGGCCGCGGTGCCGGCAGACGTTGAAGAAACCGCGCAGCGCGCCGTCGCCGCCGCGGAGCAGCAGCACGCCGACCGAGCCGACCCGGATCGCCCGCTGGTCGCCAGGCCTGGAGAGGTCGGTGACGCGGCCGACGCAGACCCAGGACCCCTCCAGGAAGTGCCGCCGTTCCCAGGCGAACACCTCGGGCGAGGCGTAGGCCTCGCCTGGCAGCGTCCGGGCCGTCTCCAGCGGCTCCAGCACCTGTTGGAGGAGCGCCGGGTCGATCGGCGCGGCGGTGGTGGTCCGGACCTGACGGATGTCGGTACTGTCCCGCGTCTCACGCATGTCGCCCCTCCGCCCTCCGGCACGAGCCGTCCCGCGCCTCCCTCCAGTCTAGAGGCCAGGTCCAGCGGCTCCGCGCCGCGCCACGCCGGACTCGCTGGTCAGCCGCTGGGCGATCACCACCGGCACGATCGTGAGGCAGAGGACGATCAGCACCACCACGTTGACCTCCGGGAGCTGCTGGCCCAGCCGGATCGCGCCGAAGATCCACAGCGGCAGGGTGTTCTGCGCGCCCGCGGTGAAGGTGGTCACGATCACCTCGTCGAACGACA
>JBEDUQ010000421.1:0-3531 GCA_040414855.1 Actinomycetota bacterium | reverse complement strand
ATCGTCAAACACCCAGATCAAGCAGGCACCTCCTCGAGGATGGGCGCGAGCAGACGCGCCGGATTGACAGCGGTGATCGCGTGCGTGGCCGCCGGGTCCAGGTGCAGCGGCGAGGACGCCGCGTAGGGCCGGTCGGACCCGTGGCAGATCACGTCCACGCCGAGGACCCGCAGCACGGCGTCGACCGCCCGGGTCCCGTAGGACGACGTCTCCACGAAGGTGAGCGGGTCGACCGCGGCGTCCAGGCCGCCACGGGCGCGGTGGCGCTCGCCGTGGAGAGGGCCCAGGCCGGCCAGGGCGGCAAAGCACACGGGGAGCCGCGGAAAGCGCGCCCGTCCGCCGTCGGCCCAGGCCCACCAGGCGGCGTGCAGCTGGCCGACGTAGGAGACGGTGGCCGTCCACCAGGGCGGGCGTGTCAAGGCCTCTCCGGACGTGGGCCCGGGGTGCACGAGCAGCGGCCGGTCACCGAGGGTCTCGAGCAGCGGGGCGAGGCGATCGAGGCCGCCGGGGGCGGCGAGGACGTCGGCGGCGACCTCGAGGCCGACGGCTCCGCCCGCCAGCGCGCGGTCCAGCGCGTCGGGGTCGGGCGCGATCACGCCCGCCGTGGCCCAGCCGCGAAACGGCGATCCCAGGGCCAGCACGCCATCCAGCCAGGCGCCGGCCAGCTCTTCGCTCTCGGCCGGCGCCAGGCGATCGATGCCCAGAGAGGCCGACGCGGCCAGGCAGATCACCTCACCGTCCCCGGCTCGCCGCTCGGGGTCGTGGGCGGCCGGGTCGACGGCAATCCGGTCGCCCCCGAAGAGCTCGAGCGTCCACCCGTCCAGGCGCGGGGGCGCCGAGCGGTCGCGCAACGCCGCGATGAACGGAGCCGGCCACAGGTGTTGATGGACGTCGATGCGCATATTTCTGAACCGATTCAGTGAATCGCTTCAGTATGCATCTTGTCCGACCATCGCGCAATTGGCCCCGTGGACAGGATTTGCCCGGTACGGTTGCACCTGCATGGCTCAGCGCAGACGCGTGACCATCAAGGACGTCGCGCTCGCCACCGACCTGTCTCCGGCGGCGGTGTCCTATGCGCTGAGGGGCGTGCAGACCTCGCCCGAGACCCAGGAGCGGGTCCGGGCCGTGGCTGAGGAGCTCGGCTACACGGGCAACGCCGTGGCGCGGGCGCTGGCCCAGGGCCGCACCGGCCTGGTGGGCGTGCTGGCCGCCTCGCTGCAAGACCTCGGCGAGCAGCGGTTCGTGGAATCGGTCGGGCAGGCGCTGGAGGCCAACGACCTGCACATGCTGCTCATCGACTCCGACGGCGACCCCGACCGCGAGCAGATGCTCGCCCGCCAGCTGGCCGACCAGCTGGTCGACGGCCTGATCGTCTCGCCGCTGGACCCGTCCAACCAGGTGTGGGAGGACATCGCCTCCACGTTGCCCGTCGTCTCGGTCGGCGACGCCCTGGCCGGCCCCGCCGTCGGCGAGGTGACGTTCGACAACCGCGCGGGGGTCTCGATGGTGCTCGAGCACCTCCACGAGCTCGGCCATCGCCGCATCGCGGTGCTGACGCCCAGCCGCCCGACCACCCCGGCGCGACCGGCCGAGCGGCGGGTGCTCGAGGTCGCCGCAGCGCTGGGGCTCCAGGCCACGACGGTCAACTCGCGCCACTCGATCGAGGCGTCGACCGAGACCGCAGCCGCGCTGCTGGCCCGCACGCCACGCCCGACGGCGGTGTTCTGCCTATCGGACTCGATCGCCTGCGGGGTCTACGCGGCCGCGCACACCCTCGGGCTGAGAATCCCCGACGACCTCAGCGTGGCCGGCTACGACGACCATCCGATCGCCCGCGTGGTCTCCCCCGCCCTGACCTCAGTCGAGTGGGGCATGACCGACGTCGCGGTGCACGCCAGCGAGCTGCTGGCGGCCGCGGTGACCAGCGAGCCCCGGTCGGGAGAGCGCGCCCGGGTGCAGGTCACTCCGCGACTGATCGCCCGGGCGTCGACGGCGGCGATCTGAACTGAGAGCCGGCGCGGCCCCGTACGCCCACGCCGGCCCCCTGCCTAAGGGGTGCTAGCCGCGACAGCGCGGGTCGACCAGGAAGTTATAGACCTGGAACTCGCTGGTGTTACCGCCCGGCACGAACGTGAACCGGACGACCTGCCAGCCCGGGATGTTGTTGGGCTGGATGTTCATGTTCCCCGACAGCGTCCAGCTGGTGGCGTTGCCGTGAACCTGACCGGTGTTCTTCGGCGTCGACCAGGTCGACGTGCCCGCATAGGACACATAGAAGAACACGCCCTCGGCGCCCCGCACATCGCGGACTTCGGTCCGCGCCGTGGGGAAGCTGTTGTTGATGCACATGCTCGGGCTCACTGCCTTGGAGCCGCTGGGCAGGTCGAGGACCTGGCCCGTGTGCCCGTCGGCCAGAGTGACCGTCTTGATCGACGCCCCGCCGGTCAACGTCCACCCCGTCGCGGCGAAGGAGTCGTTGGCCTCGCCGGGCGCGAACGTGTACCAGTTGCTGTCACCAAACGGTGCCAGGTACTGACTCACCGCCGGGGCGGCACACCCTGAGGTGTCCACCGGTGTGGTCGTCGACGCCATTGCGGGCGCCGATACACCGCAGCCGATGAGCACGGCGAGTAGTCCACCCAAGCCGATCCGGCTCGAGAAACGACTGAAAAGGTCCTTCTTCATTGTCGTGGGTCACCTTCCGTGGTGGTCCATGGCAGCCGAGCTATCTCACCGGGTGAGACCTCTAGCTTTGCGTCCCCGGCTCACGCCGGGTTTGCCCTTTTCAGTGAGGGTTTGCCCGTCCGTCATCGGCCGCCCCGCGCCGCCGTGTGAGGTCACCTGGACGGATGTCTGAAACCAACGGCCGTTTGCCGCCTCGCGCTTAAAGGATGCGCCCGGCGCGGTCGATGCCAGCCGGGATGTCGCTCACCCCGGACCTCGACGCCCAGGAAGCCCTGGCGGAGACCTATCGCCACATGGGCCTTGGCCTGAGCGCGCGCGAATGGGTTGCCGAGGCGCTGGTCGGGCTCGGCTTCGTGGCGGCCGCGGTCGCCCTGCTCGTCCTGGTCGGAATCCACCACTTCGCCGTCGTCCCGGCGATCGCCTCGCTCGTGCTGCTGACCGCGGCGACCCGCGTGCGCTTCGACACGCCACTGGGGTTCACCGTGGCCACGCAGGTGGCGTTCGTGCCCCTCGTGTTCGCGGTTCCGGTGGCGCTCATCGCGCCAGCCGTGGCGCTGGCGTTCACCGTCCCGAGCCTCATCGACGTGGTGCGCCGGCGCTGCCACCCCGACCGGCTGCTGCTCTCGGTGGGCAACTCCGTGTTCGCGCTCGGTCCGGCCGTCGTGTTCGCGCTGGCCGGCGTGCGACCTGCCCATGCCGGACTGGCGCTCCTGGCCGGCGCGTTGGTCGCCCAGTTCGCGGTCGATTTCAGCGTCTCGTCGCTGCGCTTCGCCATCGCGCGCGACGCCGACCTTCCGACGCTGGTCAGCGACGCCTGGATCTACGCGGTCGACGCCGCCCTGG
>JBEDUQ010000420.1:0-10309 GCA_040414855.1 Actinomycetota bacterium | reverse complement strand
AAGGCCCAGGTCGGGTACATGTTGGCCCGCTCGCCCGGGGGCGGCTGGTGGTCGACGTTGCCGATGCGGAAGTAGCGGGTGACCTCCAGAGCCGGCTCGACCAGCTCGCCGTGCTCCTCGAACGCGTGCCAGTAGATCCGCCGCACGGCTTCCTCGAAGCTGACCGAGCGGCCCGAGCCGTCCGCCGCGCCTAGACCGGCGGCCCCGCCGGACCCGCCCGGCGAGCCCTTGGCGGAGAAGCGCTCGTGACCGCACTCGACCTGGCCGGGCTCGACGCCGAGCATGCTGGCGGCGACCGTCAGCAGCTTGGCGCGCAGGTCCGCGGCGGCGAGCTGGACCGCCGAGCCGCCGATGATCACGCTGCGCGAGCTGTAGTTGCCGAGGCCCCACGGGCAGGCGTCGGTGTCGCCCTGGACCACCGTGACCCGGTCCAGGTCGCAGTCGAGCGCGTCGGCGGCGATCTGCGCCAGCGCGGTCTCGTTGCCGGTCCCCGGGGTGGTCACCCCCGCGAGCACGGTGACCTCGCCGCTCGGCGAGATCCGCACGGTGGCGCCGTCGTAGCCGTTGTTCATCAGCGACCCGTGCACGGCCACGCCCTCGGGCGTCAGCTCCATGGCGACCCCGAGCCCGAGCCGCCGCCCGTCCGCCAGCGCCCGGTCCCGCTCCGCGGCGAACTCGCCGGCACCCGCCAGCTCGAGCACCCGCCGCAGCGCCCTCGGGTAGTCGCCGCTGTCCAGCACCGCCCCGGACGGCCGCTTGTAGGGCAGCTCGCCGGGTTGCAGGAGGTTGCGCATGCGCAGCTCGACGCGGTCGGCGCCGAGCTCGGCCGCGGCGTGGTCCATGACCCGCTCCATCAGCAGCGTGGCCACGTCCTTGCCGAAGCCGCGGTAGGGCGTCCACGGGCACTTGTTGGTCACCACCGAGCTGAGCGTCACCCGCAGCGCCGGCACCCGGTACACGGTCGGCAGGCTGAACATGGTGACCATCGACATGCCCCAGCCGAGGAAGGCTGTCGGCGCGCCCACGTCCGCGACGATCCCGACCCGCAGCGCGGTCACCAGCCCGTCGGCGTCGACCGCGGCCTCGTAGTCGCAGCTGGTCTCGCGGGCGTGGCCGCCGACCGAGAGGCTCTCGTGGCGCTCCTCGATCCACTTCACCGGCCGGCCGACCCGCAGGGCGACGAAGCCGAGCAGCACCTCCTCCTGCGAGGTCGGCTGCTTGAGCCCGAACGCGCCGCCGACCTGCGGCTGCACCACCCGGATGCGGCCCTCGTCCATGCGCAGCGCCTGGGCCAGGTAGCTGCGCACCTGGTGGGGCTGCTGGGTCGACTCCCAGAAGCTGAGCACGCCGGTGGCGCGGTCGTAGCTGGCCTGGATCCCCCGTGGCTCGATCGGCACGCCGGTGATCCGCTGCGAGCTGACCCGCCCGCGCACCACCGCGAAGGCGCCCGCCACGGCCGCCTCGACGTCGCCGGCCTCGAACCGCTGTGAGAGCAGCAGGTTGTCGCCCCAGTCGGGCTCGACCAGCGGCGAGGAGGGCTCCAGCGCGGCGCGCGCGTCGGTGACCGCCTCGAGTGGCCGGTAGGCCACCTCGACCAGCTCGGCGGCGAGCTGCGCGGTGGGGCGGTCCTCGGCGACCACGGCGGCGACCGCCTCGCCGACGTAGCGCACCCGCTCGGGCGCCAGCGCGTACCAGTCGACCCGCTTGGCGCCGACCACCGAGGTGTCCCAGCCCTCCGGCAGCGGGTTGGTCGCCGCCGCCAGGTCCTCGCCGGTGAAGACCGCGACCACTCCGGGGAGCGCCAGCGCGGCACTGGTGCCGACCTGAAGGATGGCCGCGTGCGCGTGGGGGCTGCGCACGATCGCGACCGCGCAGGTGCCCTCCATGCGCAGGTCGTCGACGTAGCGCCCCCGGCCGCGCGCCAGCCGGGCGCCGGTGCGACCGGGCAGCCGCCGCCCGACCGCGGTCATGCCGCCAGGCCGAGCGCATCCTCCACCGGCCGGAACGGCATGCCGAGCGCGGCCGCGACCCCGGCGTGGGTCAGCTCGCCGGCGGCGACGTTGACGCCCTTGGCCAGCTCGGCGTGGCGACGGACCGCGGCGGCCGGACCGTCGCCGAGCGCCACCACGTACGGCAGGGTCACGTTGGTGAGCGCGTAGGTGGAGGTGTGGGGGACCGCCCCCGGGATGTTGCCGACGGCGTAGTGGACGACGTCGTGGAGGGTGAAGACGGGCTCGGCGTGGGTGGTCTCGCGCGAGGTCTCGAAGCTGCCGCCCTGGTCGATCGAGATGTCGACCAGCACCGCGCCCGGGCGCATCCGCTTGACCAGGCTCTCGGGGACCAGCACCGGCGCGGTCGCGCCGACGGTCAGCACCGCCCCGACGGTCACGTCGGAGTCGGCCACGTACTCCTCGACCGCCGCCAGCGACGCGTACACGGTGGTGATGTTGCCGTAGCCCAGCTCGCCGAGCCGCTGGAGCTTGCCGGTGTCGACGTCCAGCACACTGACCTGCGCGCCGAGCCCGGCCAGCCCGACGGCCGCGTTGCTGCCGGCCTGCCCGGCGCCGAGCACGGTGGCGCGTGCCCTCGGCACCCCCGGGGCGCCGCACAGCAGCACGCCGCGGCCGCCCTGCGGCTGCTCGAGGAAGCGGGCGCCGATCTGCGCGGCCATGCGGCCGGCGATCCGGCTCATCGGCGCCAGCAGCGGGGTCAGCCCGCCGGCGAGCTCGACCGTCTCGTAGGCGATCGCGGTCGCGCCGCTGGCGAGCAGGCCGCTGGCCACCTCCGGGTAGGCGGCCAGGTGCAGGTAGGTGAACAGCACGTGGTCCGGCCCCAGCCGGCCGATCTCCTCGGCGGTGGGCTCCTTGACCTTGACGATCAGCCGAGCCTCGGCGAACACCTCCTCGGCGGTGGGGACGATGGTCGCGCCGGCGGCGACGTACTCCTCGTCGGCGAGCCTCGACCCCGTCCCGGCGTCCCGCTCGACCAGCACCTGGTGGCCGTGGGCCACCAGCTCCCGAGCCCCGGCCGGGCTCAGCGCGACCCGGGCCTCGCCAGGCTTGCGCTCCTTGGGCACTCCAACCTTCATCTCCGGCTCCGTGGTCCGACGGTCGTGGCGGCGGCTCAGCCGCCGACCACGACCATGCGCTCTTCGGTCATCTCGCGAACCGTGAAGTGAGGGCCCTCGCGGGTGTTGCCCGACTCCTTGGTGCCCCCGTAGGGCATCTGGTCGACCCTGAAGGTGGGGGTCTCGTTGATGGTCACGCCGCCGAACTCGAGCCGCTCCGCCGCGCGCAGCGCGACCTCGAGGTCGCGGGTGTAGATGCCGGCCTGGAGCCCGTACTCGGTGGCGTTGGCCAGCTCGAAGGCCTCGTCGATCCCGTCGAAGGCGCGCAGCGCGACCACCGGGCCGAAGACCTCGTCGCGCCAGACCTTGGCGGCGGTGTCGACGTCGTCGAGCACCACCGGCGCCAGGCAGGTCCCGACCACGCCGTCGCCGACCACGCGCTTGGAGCCGCCGGCGGCCGCCTCCTCGACCCACTCGACCACCCGGTCGCGGGCGGCGGCGTCGATCAGCGGGCCCACCGAGGTGTCGGCGGAGAGCGGGTCGCCGACCCGCTTGGAGCGGGCGGCGGCCTCCAGCAGCCCGACGAACTCCTGGTGGACCGAGGAGTGGACGATCACCCGCTGGACCGAGATGCACGACTGGCCGGCGAAGTTGAAGGCGCTGGCCGCGGTCACCTGGGCCGCCGCCTCGAGGTCGGCGTCGGCGCAGACGATCAGCGGGGTCGAGTTGCCCAGCTCGAGCGCGACCCGCTTGCGCGGCGCGCGGGCGGCGAGGCCCCAGCCGACCTCGCTGGAGCCGGTGAAGGTGAGCATCGCCACGCGGCGGTCGGCCACCAGCACGTCGACCAGCTCGGCGGCCGGCCCCACGATCACCGACAGCCACTCCTTGGGCAGGCCGGCCTCGTAGAGCACGTCGGCCAGCAGGATGCCGGTCAGCGGCGTCTGCCGCGGCGGCTTGAGCACCACCGCGCAGCCGGCCGCGATCGCCGGCCCGACCTTGTGGGCGGCGAGGTTGAAGGGGAAGTTGAAGGGGGTGATGGCGCCGATCACGCCGATCGGCACGCGGATGGTCCAGCCGCGCCTGCCGACGCCGGCGGGGTGGGCATCGACCACGACGCCTCGGCCGGCGAGCGTGCGGGCCTCGGCGGCCGAGAAGGTGATCGTCTGCACCGCGCGGTCGATCTCGACCAGCGCCTGGGTCAGCGGCTTGCCCGCCTCGAGCGCGAGCGTGCGCGCCAGCTCCTGCCTGCGGTCGCGGATGATCGCGGCGGCGCGGTCCAGGATCTCGGCTCGCTGGTGGCTTGGCAGGCCGGCGGCCATCGCGGCGGCCGCCGCGTCCACGGCCGCCTGCGCGGCCGCGGCGTCGACCACTGGGACCACGCCGACGACCGCCTCGTCGAACGGCGATCTGACCTCGAGCGTCGGCCCACCAGCGACCCGCTCGCCGGCGACGTGGAGGGCAGTGACCTGGAGCGTGGACTCTGGCATCGCTGGAAGCTTCCTCCCTCTGGCGCTCGGGATCCCGGCGCGCGTTTCGGCACGGGCGGCGCCCCGGTAATCCTAGTTCGGTTCGTCATGTTGCGAAAGCGGCTTCCGTCATACGAGAGTCGGCGGGGCGGCGACCGGGGACTGCTCGCCCCGCCGGCTCAGTCGCCGTGGCCGCGCAGCGACCTGTCCCAGGGCACGACCAGCCGCTCGACCCCGCCGACGAGGTGGTACCAGAGGATCCCCATTACCGCGGCGATCACGATCGTGGTCCAGGCGGTCGGCATGTCGAAGGTCTCGATGGCGTACTTCATCTGCCTGCCGAGGCCGTGCCGCCCGCCGAAGAACTCGGCGATGATCACGCCGATCAAGCTCAGGTTGACGTTCAGCTTCAGCGCGGTGAACACGTACGGCAGCGAGATCGGCAGCTTGAGATCGAACCAGAAGCGCAGCCGGCCGGCCGCGTAGGAGCGGAGCAGGTCGGCCGAGTCGCTGTCGAAGCTGTTGAGCCCCTTGTAGGCGGTGACCGCCATCGGCGCGGCGGTCATGATCGCCGCGACCGCGATCTTGGAGGAGATCCCGAGGCCGAAGTACAGCACCATCAGCGGCGCCAGCGCGATGATCGGCATCGACACCAGCCCGCTCAGCATCGGCAGCAGCGTCCGCCGCAGGATGTCGAGCTCCGCGAGCAGGATCGCGAGCGCGAACCCGGTCGCCGAGCCGATCGCGAACCCCGCCGCGGCAGCCAGCAGGGTGGTCATCGTCTCGGGCAGCAGCGTGCCCGTCTGGGTCCTGAGCGTGCTGACGATGTCGGACGGGTACGCCAGCGTGTACGGCTGCAGGCCGAGGAGCTTGTGGACCAGCCCGGCCTGCCAGGCGGCCAGCAACACCGCCAGCGTGATCGCCGGCAGCACCAGCCGCAGCAGCCTGCCGCGGGCGCGCGAGGCGCCACCATCGCCACCGTCACCGTCGGCACCGCCGCCACCGCCGCCCTGGAGGGCGACGGGGTCGGTGGCTTCGCGCTCAGCGGGTACGGAACTCATGCTGCCACGGGCTCACGATGCGCTCGACGACGGCGACGGCACGGTAGAAGGCGAACCCGAGCGCCAGCGTGATCAGCATGGACGCCCAGAACAGGGTCGCGTACCTGGGGCCGTAGTACTGGGTGGAGAGGATCAGGTAGCCGAGGCCACTGGTCGAGCCGGTCAGCTCGACCACGATCTCGCCGACCACCGCCAGCGGCGCCGCCACCTTCATGCCGGCGAACAGGAACGGCAGCGCCGCCGGCAGCTTCAACTTGAGGTAGAGGTCGCGTCTGCCGGCGCTGTAGCTGCGCATCAGCTCCATCGACTCGCGCGGCACGCTCTTCAGCCCCTTGAGCGTGCCGATGGTGATCGCGAAGAAGGAGATGTAGGTCGCCACCACGATCCGGGTCAGGGTCGGGTTCTGGAGGGCGGCCAGCAGGATCGGCGCCAGCGCGATGGTCGGCAGCATCTGGCCCCCGACCACGTAGGGGTAGAAGGCCGCCTCGAGCGCCCGCGACTGGGCCAGCAGCAGCGAGATCGCCACGCCCAGCACGATCCCGGCCAGCAGCCCGATCAGCGCGCCCCTGGCGGTGACCCACAGCGCGTTCAGCAGCAGCGGCGCCTCCTGGACGATCCGCGCGGCGATCGCGTGCGGGTAGGGGAGCTTGGAGGTGGCGAGCGGGGTGCCGGTCCTTGCCAGCAGCCCCGCCGCCACCTCCCACAGGACCAGGAAGCCGGCGCCGGCGATCAGCGCGGAGTGCCGCCGGAGCGCGGCCGCCATGGCCCTACTTCCCTCCAGAGATCGCGGCCTGCCAGACGCTCGTATCGTAGGCCGCGGTCACGTCGGGCTTGTTCTTGACCAGCCCGAAGCGGGAGACGATGTCGGCCACGTTCTGGTAGAGCGCCGGGTCGATCTTGCCGTGCTGGTCCTTGGCGAAGCCGGGCGGGAACTGGAGCTTCTGGATCTCGTTGATGCTCATGGTCTGGAGCTGGGTGAGGTCCTTGGTGGCCGCGTCGCCGCCGGCCGACAGGGCCGACTTCGCCGCCACCTCGGCCGACTCGTCGACGTGCGCGAAGGCATAGTCCCAGCCCTTCAGGGTCGCCCGCACGAAGCGCGCGGCGGCGTCCTTGTTGCCGCCCTGCTTGAGCCAGTTCTCGTTGGCGAGCAGCGCGCCGTGGGGGATCGAGATGCCGTAGTCCGAGGGGTTGACGATCGTCAGGTCGCTGTCCTTGACCCCGCTCAGCCGGATCACGTTCAGCTCGTTGAAGGTGGTCACCATGGCGACCTGGTACTCGTGCTTGAGGAACGGGTCCATGGTGAAGCCCTGCTCGAAGAGCTGGACGTCCTTCTTGGGGTCGAGGCCCTCCTTCTGCATCAGCGCGAAGAACTCGTACTCGTCGCCGCCGTACCAGATGCCGACCTTCTTGCCCTTGAAGTCCTTGGGCCCGTTGATGCCGCTGCTCTTGAAGGCCACCAGCGGGAAGCTGGAGCGCTGGTCGAACTGCGCGATCGAGATCACCGGCAGGCGCTTGTCACGGGCGGCGTACAGCTCCGAGACCTTGTTGATGGTCATGTCGGCGGCGCCGGTCACCACCTGCTGGACGGCGTTGACGTTGGGCCCGCCCGGCAGCAGCGTGACCTCGAGGTTCTCGTCCCGGTAGAAGCCTTTGTCGCGCGCCATCAGGTAGCCGGCGAACTGGCCGTCCGGGATCCACGAGAGCTGCACGCGGATCTTGGTGGGCGCGCCGCCGGAGCCGCCCGAGCTCTGGTTGTCGCTGGAGCCGCAGGCCGAGGCGACCAGACCGACCACCAGCGCCAGCACGCCGGCCGAGAGCAGCGCACGCGCGCGTGCCTTGAGGTGATGCATCCTTGCCCACTCCCCTTTCGCAGGGTCCTACACCCGGGCGCTCTCCGAGCTGCGCAGGCGCGAGCGGATCTCGCCGGTGAGATGGAAGAAGTCGTCGCGCTCCCGGATCGCCTCGGTCCGGGGCCGTGGGAGCGGGACGTCACACGAGAATTCGATGCGGCCGGGCCGCGAGCTCATGACCAGGACCCGGTCGGAGAGAAAGACCGCCTCGGCGATCGAGTGGGTGATGAAGAGCACGCTGGTGTCGGTCTCCATCCAGATGCGTTGCAGCTCCATGTTCATGCGGTCGCGGGTGATCTCGTCGAGCGCGCCGAAGGGCTCGTCCATCAGCAGCAGCGAGGGGTTGAACGACAGCGCCCGCGCGATCGAGACGCGCTGCTGCATGCCGCCCGAGAGCTGCCATGCCTGGTGGTTGCCGAACCCCTCGAGCCCGACCAGCTCGAGCATTCGCCGCACCCGCTCCTTGCGCTCGGCGGCGGCGAAGCCCATCAGCTCCAGCGGCAGGGAGACGTTGCGTGCGACCGACCGCCACTCGTACAGCACCGGGGTCTGGAAGACGATGCCGAAGTCGCGGTTCTCCCTGGCCTGGCTGGCGGTCTTGCCGTTGACCCTGACCGTGCCCGATGAGGGCTCGACCAGGTCGGCGACGATCCGCAGCAGGGTGGACTTGCCGCATCCCGACGGCCCCACGATCGAGAGGAACTCGCCGTCGTGCATGTCCAGGCTGACGTCCTGGAGCGCGACCGTGCGGGCGTCGCCCTTGCCAAAGGACTTCGCGACCCCGTCCAGCTCGAGAGCCTTGCCGCGCTCGGTCACCTGAAGGGCTCCCTCATGGCACCTCCATCTCCGCGTGACCCGAGCGGTGCGGCAGGTGCGCGGTCGGCGGGTCGTCGCACGGGGCCAGGATGTTCGCGATCGTAGATGATCAACCAAAGTGATGAAAGCGGTTTCTACGATGTGAAAGTCTGCGCCTTGCGGAGCACCGCCGGCCTTGCGCCGCCAGCCAGCGCTGGCCATCCTGGTGCCGAAATATGAAAGCGCGGTCCACGAAGTAAAAGGCTTCGAGAGAGGCGTGGCAATGGCTGAGCTCCCCGATTCGCCGGCGGCCGTCGCCGAGCTGCTGCGCGGGCGCGACTACCTCTGCGACCGCGGGCTCGCCACCGTCCTCTACCTCGGGCTCACGCTCGACCAGCCGCTGCTGCTGGAGGGCGAGGCCGGCGTCGGCAAGACCGAGGTCGCCAAGGCGGCCGCCGCCGCGCTCGGGCGCTCGCTGGTGCGGCTCCAGTGCTACGAGGGCATCGAGTCCGGCGAGGCGCTCTACGAGTGGAACTACCCGCGCCAGCTCCTCCAGCTCCGCGCCACCGCTGACAGCTGGCGCGACGCGACCGGCGGTCCAGGCGGTCCGGGCGACCCGGACCGGGCGGTGGACGACCTCTTCGGCCCGCGCTTCCTGATGGAGCGGCCGCTGCTCGCCGCGCTGCGCAAGGGCGACGGCGCGGTGCTGCTGATCGACGAGATCGACCGGGCCGACGACGCCTTCGAGGCGTTCCTGCTGGAGATCCTCTCCGACTTCCAGATCACCATCCCGGAGCTCGGCACCATCGCCGCGGCCCGCCCGCCCCTGGTGGTGCTGACCTCCAACCGCACCAGGGAGCTGCACGACGCGCTCAAGCGCCGCTGCCTCTACCACTGGATCGGCTATCCCGACGTCGAGCGCGAGGCCGAGATCGTGCGGCTGCGGGCGCCGGGTCTCCCGGCGGGGCTGGTGCGCGCGGTGGTCGAGACGGTTGCGCGGCTGCGCGGCCTCGACCTCGTCAAGGCGCCCGGCGTCGCCGAGACCATCAACTGGGCACGGGCGCTGGGCCTGCTCGGAGTCGAGCGGCTCGACGCCGACGAGCTGGCTCCAACCCTGGGCTCGGTCCTGAAGGACCGCGACGACCTGCTGCGCGTCCAGGAGCGCCTCAAGACGCTGCTCGCCGATGTCGACGGCTGAGACCGGCGTCAGCCGGGGGCTGGTGCGCTTCGGGCAGAGGCTGCGGCGCCGGGGCGTGCACGTTGGTCCCGACCAGCTGGTCCGCTACCAGCGCGCGGTCGGCGTGCTCGAGGCCGCCGCCGCGGCTGCGGGGCCTGGAACGCCCGCCGGGGCCGACCTCGCGGACCTGTACTGGGCGGGGCGGGCGTGCCTGCTGACCGGCCGGGCCGGCCTGGAGGCCTACGACTGCGCCTTCGCCGAGCACTTCCTCGGGTCGGTCGCGGACGGCCCGGTGGCGGCGCCCGACCCCGACGCGATGGACCGCACCGAGCGGGGCGAGGCGCCGCCAGCCGAGGATTCGCCGCGGGTGCGGCGCGAGCGGATGCTCCCCGGCGCCGACGACCCCGACGCCGCCGAGGAGCGGGGCGCCGAGTCCTCGCGGGTGGGGGAGCGCCCGTCCTCGTTCGAGCTGCTGCGGCACAAGGCATTCCCGGTCATGACCGAGGCCGAGCAGGAGCGGCTCCGCGAGCTGCTGCGGCGGCTCGGTCCGAGCCTGCCGGTGCGGACCACCCGGCGCACCCGGCCCGCCCACGCCGGCCGTCGGCTCGACCTGCGCCGCACCGTGCGACGGTCGTTGCGCACCGAGGGCGACCTGATCGCCAGGCACTGGCGCGCCCGCCGCACCGAGCGGCGCACGATCGTGCTGCTGCTGGACGTGTCCGGGTCGATGGCCAGCTACTCGCAGGCCCTGCTCCAGTTCGCCTACGGGCTTTCGGCCGCCGGCGCGCCGGTCGAGGCGTTCTGCTTCGGCACCCGGCTCACGAGGGTTACCGAGGCGCTCCGCTGCCGCGACCCCGACACCGCGCTGGAGCGGGCGGCCGCGGCGGTGGTCG
>JBEDUQ010000419.1:0-5039 GCA_040414855.1 Actinomycetota bacterium | reverse complement strand
CCCGTCCCCTGCGGCGCGGCAGCGCTCGTCAGCGCTTGAAAGCGGCTTGACGGCGGGGCGGCTCGCCCGTGAGGCTGTGCGGCCATGGACGCCGCGTCGCTGGAGGACCTCCGCTGAACCGCTGGTGGGCGGAGCTGGCCTGGCTCGGCGGCGACCGCGACGGCGTGGACGAGCGGGTGCTGATCAGCGCCGACGGCGACCGTCTGGTCGCGGTCGAGCCGGGCAGCGAATGCCCGCCGGACGCCGTCCGCCTCGGCGGCCTGGTGCTGCCTGGGCTCGCCAACGCGCACTCGCACGCCTTCCACCGGGCCCTCCGTGGCCGCACCCAGTCCGGCGCCGGCGACTTCTGGGCCTGGCGCGAGCGGATGTACCGGCTCGCCGGGGTGCTCGAGCCCGACACCTACCTGGCGCTGGCGCGGGCGACCTTCGCCGAGATGGCGCTGGCGGGCGTCGCCGCGGTCGGTGAGTTCCACTACCTCCACCATCCCGCGGGCGGCGGCGCCTACGCCGACCCCAACGCCTTCGGCCAGGCGATGCTGGAGGCCGCCGCGGCGGCGGGGATCCGAATCACCCTGCTGGACACCTGCTACCTCCAGGCCGACGTCGACGGCAAGCCGCTGGCGGGCGTGCAGCGCCGCTTCGGTGACGGCGACGCCGCCGGCTGGGCCGGGCGGGTCGAGCGCCTGCTGGCGTCGGCGCGCGGCCGGCGCGGCGCGATCGTCGGCGCGGCGATCCACTCGGTCCGGGCGGTCCCGGAGCCGGCGATGAGCGTGGTCGCCGCCTGGGCGCGCGAGCGCGGGCTGCCGCTGCACCTGCACCTGTCCGAGCAGCGCGCCGAGAACCGCGCCTGCCTGGCGGCGACCGGCCGCACGCCGGCCCGGCTGGTCGCCGACGCCGGCGCGCTGTCCGAGCTGACCACCGTGGTCCACGCCACCCACCTCGGCGACGGCGACGCCGAGCTGCTCGGCGCGGCGGGGGTCACCGCCTGCATCTGCCCGACCACCGAGCGGGACCTCGCCGACGGGGTCGGTCCGGCGCGGCGGCTCGCCGGCGCTGGCTGCCGGCTCGCGCTCGGCAGCGACGGCCACTCGGTCATCGACCTGTTCGAGGAGGCACGGGCGGTCGAGCTGGACGAGCGCCTGGCGACCGAGCGGCGCGGCCACCACCGGCCCGCCGACCTGCTCCGCGCCGCCACCCGCGACGGCATGCGCTCGCTCGGCTGGGACGCCGGCGCGATCGAGCCCGGCCGTCTCGCCGACCTGGTTGCCGTGCGCCTCGACTCCCCGCGCCTCGCGGGGGTCGCCGGGGTCGGGGTGGCCGGGGCGGGGGTGGCGGGACCGCTCCGCGGGCCGGCCGGGGCGGCGGGTGCCGGCGGAGCCGATGGGGCCGCCGGCACCGGGGCCGCCAAGGCGGCGGCGCCGGGTGCAGACCCGCTGGCCGCCGTGGTGTTCGCGGCCAGCGCCGCGGACGTCACCGACCTGGTGGTCGGCGGGCGGCAGGTGGTCGCCGGCGGCAGGCACCTGCTGGTCGAGGACGTCCCCGGCGCGCTGAGCAGCGCGGTAGCCGCGCTCGACCGCCGCTCGTAGCCACCGGCGGCGGCCGGTCCACCTCCCTCCAGACTCGCCTCCGGCACGCCTGCGCCTCGCTCTGCATGAAGAATTGAAAATGAACATTGACAATCATGAAGGATTGGGTTTCTATTCACTACGGCACAGAGCAGCCCGCCCGCGGTCAACCGCGGAACCGTCGGGGGAGTCGGGACTGATCGGCCGGGTCCGCAGCGGACCCGACCGTCGCGCTCGCGCCGATCCAACCCAACATTCGGCCACCACACGGAGGTCTGCTTCAGCATGGCCAATACCGTCCAGACCCGTCCGCACCCCGGCGGCGGCGATCCCGCCGAGCCGGCCGCCGCCGGCGGCACCGCCGCGGTCGACCCAACCGCAGGTCGCGCGCTGGCCATCGAGGTCCACGACCTGGTCAAGACCTATCCGGGCGAGGTGCGCGCGCTCCAGGGCCTCGACTTCAGCGTCGAGCCGGGCAGCGTGTTCGCGCTGCTCGGCCCCAACGGCGCCGGCAAGTCCACCACCGTGAAGATCCTCACCACCCTGACCCGCCCCGACTCCGGCACCGCCAGGGTCGCCGGCAGCGACGTGGTCGCGCATCCCGAGCGGGTGCGCCTGGCGATCGGCTGCGTCGCGCAGCGCTCCGGCGTCGACCTGGAGGCGACCGGCCGCGAGAACCTCGCGCTCCAGGGCCGGCTCTACGGCCTGCACGGCGGCGAGCTGCGATCGCGCGTCAACGGCCTGCTGGAGCGTTTCAACCTCGCCGAGTCGGCAAACCGCATCGCCAAGACCTATTCGGGCGGCATGCGGCGCAAGCTCGACGTGGCCATGGGGCTGGTCCATCACCCGCGGGTGCTGTTCCTGGACGAGCCGACCACCGGTCTCGATCCCGAGGCGCGTGCCGATATGTGGAACGAGATCACTCGGCTGTCACGGGAGGAAGGCATCACCGTCCTGCTCACCACCCACTACCTCGAGGAGGCGGACCGCCTCGCCGGCCGGCTGGCGATCGTCGACCACGGTCGCGTGGTCGCCACCGGCACCCCGGACGGCCTCAAGTCCGAGCTCCACGGCGACGCGATCCACGTCGAGCTCGCCGAGTCGGGCCCGGAGGGCCGCGTCCGCGCCGCCCTCGACCTCGACGGCGTTCGCGACGTCGCGATCGAAGGTCGCTCCATGCGCGCCAGGGTCGACAGCGGCGCCACCGCGGTGCCGGCGGTGCTCGGCGCGCTCGAGTCGGCGGGCCTGGCGGTCGCCGCCGTGACCGTCGCCCGCCCCTCACTCGACGACGTCTACCTCCGCTATGCCGGCCGCGCCTTCAGCGAGGCGGACCGGGCGGACCAGAGCAACGGAGACCCCCGATGACCACCGCCGTCGCCCATTCCTGGCACATGACCGTCCGCCATCTCCGGTTCCTGTCACGACAGCCCTGGCTGATCTCGATCAGCCTGATCCAGCCGATCATCTGGCTCCTGCTGTTCGGCCAGCTCTTCAAGCGCATCACCGAGATCCCCGGCTTCGGCTCGAGCTCCTACATCACCTTCCTGACGCCCGGCGTGGTGGTGATGACCGCGCTGTTCTCCGGCGGCTGGGCCGGCATGGGGACGATCAGCGACCTCGACCGCGGCGTCACCGACCGCTTCCTGGTGTCCCCGGTCCGGCGCGGCGCGATCACCAGCGGGGCGCTCACCTACCAGGCGATCGTCTCGGTGGCCCAGTCGGCGATCATCATCCTGCTCGGCCTGGCCGCCGGCGCCCGCTTCGAGGGCGGCGTCGCCGGCGTGCTGGTGCTGATCGCGGTCGCCGCCCTGGTCAGCCTCGCGTTCGCTTCGCTGTCGATCGGGCTCAGCCTGATCCTCCGCAAGGAGGAGTCGGTCATCGCCGCGGTCCAGTTCGTGGCGCTGCCGCTCACCTTCCTCGGCGCGGGCTTCATCGACGAGCGCCTGATGCCCGCCTGGATCCAGACCGTTTCCCACTACAACCCGATGAACTGGGCCGTGCTGGCCGGCAGGAGCGCGCTCGGCGCCGGTGCCGACTGGGGCCTGGTGGCCTCACGCAGCCTCTGGCTGCTCGCCTTCACCGTCGTCTGCGGGCTCTTCGCCACCTTCGCCTTCCGCTCCTACCAGCGCTCGGTCTGACAGAACGGCCGGCAGCGGCTCCCGACGGCCGCTGCCGGCCCCACCGATGTCGATCCCGGGAGGTCCATGACGTGCCCGACGTTCGCAAGCTGGCGGCCATCCCGGCCGGACGCAGATCCAAGTGGGTGATCCTGCTCGCCTGGCTGGTGATCGCCGTGATCGCCCTTCCCTTCGCCGGCAAGCTCAGCTCGGCCCAGAAGAACGACGCGGTCGCCTTCCTCCCGCGCAACGCCGAGTCGACCCAGGTCCAGAAGCAGCTCGACGCGCTCAACGAGAACCAGGACCAGACCGCGGTGATCGTCTACCGGCGCGCGACCGGCCTCACCCCGGCCGACCGCTCCCGCGCCGCCGCCGATCGCGCCAGGCTCTCCGCCCGGTTCCTCAACGGCGTGCCGGCGCCGCCGCCGGTCCCGTCCGCGGACGGCAAGGCCGTGGTGGTGGCCCTGCCGCTGCGCTCCCACGGGTTCAGCAACGCCGACGCCAAGCGGCTGATCAACGACGTCAAGGCGATGCGGCAGGAGGTCGGCACCGGCTCGGGCGGGCTCCAGATCGCCGTCACCGGACCGGCCGGGTTCCTTGCCGACTCCATCGACGTCTTCCAGAACATCGACACCAAGCTGCTGCTGGCCACCGGCGTGGTGGTGGCGATCATTCTGATCATCACCTATCGCAGCCCGTGGCTGTGGCTGATCCCCCTGCTGACGGTCGGCCTGGCCAGTCAGACCGCGGCGGCGGCGGTCTACGGCCTCGCGCGCCACGCGGGCTTGCTGGTCAATGGCCAGAGTCAAGGGATCCTGACGGTGCTGGTGTTCGGAGCCGGCACCGACTACGCGCTGCTGCTGGTCTCTCGATATCGCGAGGAGCTGCGGCGCCACGAGGACAAACACGAGGCGATGGCCCAGGCGATGCGTGGCGCCGGGCCGGCGATCCTGGCCTCCGGCACCACCGTCGTGCTGAGCCTGCTGTGCCTGCTGATCGCCGAGCTCAACTCGACCCGGGGGCTCGGGCCGGTCGGCGCCATCGGCATCGTCTGCGCGCTCGCCGCGATGCTCACGCTGCTGCCGGCGCTGCTGGTCGCCTGCGGCCGCTGGCTGTTCTACCCGTTCGTGCCGCACTACGGCTCCAGCCATCCCGAAGAGGAGAGCATCTGGGGGCACGTCGGCCGCCGCATCGAGCGCAGGCCGCGGTCGGTCTGGATCGTCACCGCGCTGTGCCTGGGCGGGCTGGTGATCGGCCTGGTCGACACCCACACCGGCCTCAACCAGGACCAGCAGTTCCGCACCACGCCCCAGTCGGTGACCGGCCAGCGGATCCTGGCGCAGAGCTTCCCGTCGGG
>JBEDUQ010000418.1:0-10935 GCA_040414855.1 Actinomycetota bacterium | reverse complement strand
GGTCGCGGGGCACGCCGGGGTCGCCGGACCCGGCGCCCGCCGGGTCGCCGGGGGCCTCGACCGCCGCGGTCCGGTCGCTCACCGCCTCCGGGACCGCCGCGGGTTCGGCCGGACCGCCGCGGCGGAGGACCCGGTCGATGACCGGGCCGAGGTCCGGGTAGCGGCGCCGCGCCAGCCGCTCCAGCGGGCGCCACAGGACCGCCACGGCGACCAGCAGCACGACGAGGACGGCCAGGCCCACCGCGACCGGGCGGCCGAGACGGTCGCGCTCGGCGACCAGCACCGGCAGCCCGACCAACAGCGCCACCCCGACCGACAGCACCTGGGTCAGCGCCATCACCGCCAGGGTCGTCCGTCGCGGCGCGCCCTCCCGGCGCGCGAGCTCCACCGCGCCGACGAAGCTCCACACGTTGCCGGGAACGTAGCGGGCGAGATTCGCCACGAACCAGATCCGGACGCCGGCGGCCACCCGCACCGGCGCGACCCTTGCGAGCGCGCTCGCCCAGAGGATGGCCACCAGCGCGTAAGAGGCGGCCAACACCGCGCAGGCCGCCGTGAAATAGCCGGGATGCAGGCTCCATTTCACAGCGGTCACCTGGTGCCAGCGGCTGACCAGGGTCAGCACAAAAAACCCGGCGACGACAGTGAGCACGGCGGCCGTCCGCCACCGTGAAGGAGCCGGCGGACGCCGCCGCGCTGAATCCGACACCTGGTCTCTCTCCTGACGATAACTTCGTGGCATACTAACCGACCATCCACGTTGCTTCTTGTCGTGCTTTTCGTTTAGCGTCAGCCTGCCGTGTGTGAACCCCATTTGGTCGAGGAGGAATCCGCCCTGATGGCAGTGAAGACCATCCACGTCTCGGACATCTCGGGCAAGGAGGCGGACGAGCAGTCTCTTGGGCGTCTCATCGTCCACGAGCATCCGGAATACTCCGATCTGCCGGTGACGCTCGAGGCCCTGCCGGACGAGGTCGAGCAGCTTCATGGCACCGTCGCCCGCTTCGTTACGGTGGAGTGGGTCCGTCCTGGGGCACGAAAGGGCGAGCGGGTCACGGTTCCAATCGAGGACTTCAATCTGCTGGCCGGTCCTGGGGTCATGGACAACGCTATCCAGGATGCGCTGATCAACAAGCATCGGAGCCGCTCCCGCACTGGCGACAGCGGTCGCGCGACGGTGACCGCCGGCGCCCGCGGAGGTCGTGCGAAGGTCAACTACGCAACGCTGGACCATGCTGGCGAGCCGCACCGCGGCCGTATCACCGAGGCCGAGAAGGAGCTCGTCCGAAACCATCTCGACGACATCAACAAGCGTCTGCGCGAAGGCGCCATGCGCGAGATCGACCCGAATGATCCGACTATGAAGGAGCGTTACGGCCTCTAGCGTTGCCGCGTCGAAGACAGCGTCCGCTACCCGCGCACTGCCCGAAGCGCCCTCTTCCGCAAAAGCCGTGAGAGTGGTCGTAAGGGAGTGCGCGGTCTTCTTTCGTAACAGGAACGCAAAATGCCGGTTCTGGTCGGGACTTCCGGATGGCAGTACGGCGACTGGCGCGGCCGTTTCTATCCAGAGCGGCTCGCTCAGGCCAAGTGGCTGGAGCACTATGCGTCCAAGTTCTCCACCGTGGAATCCAACAATGCGTTCTATCGGCTACCAGAGCCGCATACGTTCCAAGCCTGGGCAGCGCGAACGCCTTCCGATTTCGTCGTCGCGGTGAAGGCGAGCCGCTTTCTCACACATGTGAAGCGGTTACGTGATCCGCGGGAGCCGGTTCAGCGTTTCCTCGATCGCGCGGTCCATCTGGGGAACAAGCTTGGTCCGGTGCTGCTCCAGCTGCCGCCGACCCTGACCGCCGACCTCGGCGCGCTGCGCGGGACGCTCGAGTGGTTCCCCGCCGGCATCCGGGTCGCGGTCGAGCCGAGGCACGAGAGCTGGTTCACCGACGCGACCCGCGAGCTGCTGTCCGAACGCGGCGCGGCCCTCTGCCTGGCCGACCGGGCCCGCCAGCGCTCGCCGCTCTGGCGCACGACCGACTGGACCTATGTGCGCTTCCACCAGGGCGAGGCAAGCCCGCATCCCTGCTACGGCGAGCGGGCCCTGGCATCGTGGGCCGACGACCTCGCCGGCACCTGGGGCGGCGAGGCCGACGTCTACGTGTACTTCAACAACGACCACGTCGCCTGCGCGGTCCGCGACGCCGCCCGCTTCGCCCGCGCGGCCCGAAGGTCGGGCCTCCACCCCACCAGGACGCCCGCCCCGGCCGAGGTGACCGTCGGCTAGCGGTTGGCAGGCGGTTGCGATCCGGCGGGTCCTCCGGGGTCATTTCGCGATTTCGAGGCCGAGCGAGCGGGCGATCAGGATCCGCATCACCTCGCTGGTGCCCTCGCCGATCTCGAGCACCTTGGAGTCGCGGTAGAAGCGCGCCACGGGGAACTCGTTCATGAAGCCGTAGCCGCCGTGGACCTGGACCGCCTCGCGCGCCGAGGTCACCGCCGCTTCGGAGGCGTAGAGCTTGGCGATCGCCGCCAGCCGGCCGAACGGCTCCCTCGCCACCAGGGCCGCCGCGGCGCGCTGGTAGGCGAGCCGGGCGGTGTGGGCGCGCAACTCCATGTCCGCGATCTTGAAGGCGATCGACTGGAAGCTGGCGATCGGCCGCCCGAACGCCTGACGCTCCCGCGAATAGCGGACGCACTCGTCGACGCAGCCCTGGCAGAGCCCGGTCGCCAGCGCCGCCACCGCGATCCTGCCCTCCTCGAGCGTGCGCAGGAAATTCGAGAGCCCCGCGCCGCGCTCGCCCACCAGGTTCTCCTCGGGCACCCGGCAGTCCTCGAAGGTCAGCTCGCGGGTGTCGGACGCGTGCCAGCCGATCTTCGAGTAGGTCCTGCCGACCCGGTAGCCGGGCGTGCCCGCCGGCACGATCAGGTTGGAGATCTCCATGCGGCCGTCCGCGCGCTCGCCCGTGACCGCCGCCACCGTCACCAGGCCCGAGCGGGCGAGGCCGGCGTTGGTGATGAACGACTTCGAGCCGTCGATGACCCACTCGCCGCCCTCGAGGCGGGCGCGCGTCCGCAGGGCTCCGGCGTCCGAACCGCCGCCGGCCTCGGTGAGCCCGAAGGCGCCGATCTTCTCCCCCGACGCCATCGGTCGCAGCCAGCGCTGCCGCTGCTCCTCGCCGCCGAAGCGATAGATCGGCATGGCTCCGAGCCCGACCGCCGCCTCCAGCGTGATCGCGACCGACGAGTCGACCCGGGCCAGCTCCTCGATCGCAAGGCACAGGGTCAGGTAGTCGGCGCCCATCCCGCCGTAGCGCTCCTCGAAGGGCAGCCCGAACAGGCCCATGCCGGCCATCTGGTCGAGCACGCCCTCGTCGAGCAGCTCGGTCCGGTCCATCTCCTCGGCCTTGGGGGCGACCACCTCCTCGGCGAAGGCGCGGACGGTCTTTCGGAACTCCTCCTGCTCGGGTTCGAGCGTGAAATCCATTGCCGGCTCCCTCGTGGGGCTTCGGGTCGGAACGCGCGGTGGCGCGACCCAATCCTAGTGTGGGGAGGGCGGTGGGTGTGGGCGGAACGCGATCCGTGTCCGGCGTCAGCGGCCCGGGGCGTACTCCAGACCCAGGAGGGCGAGATCGTCGGCGCGGCGGCCCTCGCTGTGTCGCTCGACCTCGGCAACGAGCTGGTCGAGCACCTCGTCGAGGGTGCCGGCCTCCATGGCGCGCTGGAGCACCGAATGCTGAATGAACTCACCGGCGCGGTTGCGCGCCTCGACCAGCCCGTCGGTGTAGCAGATCAGCCGCTGTCCGGGTCGGAGCAGCCCGAACGCGTCGGTCGGGCGGGTGCCGAGACCGAGCGGGGCGGCGATCTGCGGGGCCTGCGGGGGCCTGAGCCCGAACGGCGCGGGATGGCCGGCGGAGGCCAGGACGACGCGTCCATTGGGGTACACGCGGCCGGACAGGGCGGTCACGAAGTCCTCTTCGCCGCTCTCCCGGGCCACCAGGCGGTCCATCCGGGAGAGGGTCGCGGCCGGGCCCGCGCCCTCGCCGACCAGGGTTCGGTAGGCGCCCTTCAGCACGGCCGCGAGCGAGCTGGCCTCGACGCCCTTGCCGCGGGCGTCGGCGATCACGAAGGCGACGCCCTCGCCGCCGACCTCGACCACGTCGTAGAAGTCGCCGCCGATCTCCGCGAGCGCGCTGGCCGACTGGTACCTGACCCCGATCCGGTACCCCGACGCCCACGACGGCGGCGTCTCCAGCACCAGCGCCTGGATCTGGTGCAGCACCTCGGCGATGGCCTGAGCCCGCTCGGACCCGGCGATCGCGCGGGCGCCGAGGCCGGCGAAGCGCATCGACGCCTCCAGGTCCGACGCGGACAGGCGGGGGTCGCGCTGGCGCCAGGCGAGCAGGATCGCGCCGGTCTGCCAACCGGTCGCCTCGATCAGCGGCAGCCACAGCATGCTGCCGAGTCCCCGGGCTTCGAGCATCGGCGCCTCCGGGCCGGACAGCGTGCGGCCGGTGAGCCGCTCGGGCCTGCCCGACAGCGCCGCCGGGAACGAGTCCAGCTCCAGCCTGCTCGGCAGCCTCGGGATCGCCGGCTCGCGGTCCTCGGCGAGCGCGAGCAGGACCTCGCCCTGCCGCCGGTACACGGCCACCGCGGCGGCCTCGTAGAGGGTCCGGGCGGAGCTGGCCACCAGCTCGTAGGCCTGATCCGGCTCGACCCCTTCGGCCAGCGACGCCGCCACCGTGATGGTCTGCGCGGCGCGCCCGAACGCCGATAGCTCGCGGCGGTACGCGCCCTGGTTGAGCAGCGCGAACATCGTCCCGAGGGCGATCAGGATCTCTCGGAGGACCAGCTGGGACGGGTCGATCCGGTGCAGGTACATGCCCAGCGCGAAGGCGACGGCCAGCGCCACGACGCCGGAGATGTAGACCTGGTCACGGCCGGTGGTCAGCCGGCCGGCAAGCAGCGGCGCGAGCACCAGGAAGCCGCCGACCGACAGCCACGAGGGGAGCAGCAGATCGGTGACGACGATCCCCGCGATCAAGACGTACGGTAGGATCCAGGTGCGCGCGAGCCACCACGATGGGGCGGTGCTCGCCATCTGGTCGTTCAATGCCCCCTGCACCTCGTCCTCCGACTTCGCTGTTCGCGGAGGTACCCTGCACGATCGGGCGGCTGGGCACAAGACGGTCCAGTTAGGATTGCCTCGCCATTCCGTGGATCCGAACCGAAAGGGCGTCCCGAACGATGCGCACTGTGGTCACCGGTGGTGCCGGCTTCATCGGCTCGGCCCTGGTGGACCGTCTGGTTCACGAGGGTCACGAGGTGGTCGTGGTGGACGACCTGTCCACGGGACGGCTGGAGAACCTCGCCGACGCGTTCGGCTCCGGGCGGGTCCGGCTGGCCGAGATCGACGTCGCCGGTCCGGATCTGGCCGCCGTCGTCGGCGAGGCCAGGCCGGAGGTCGTCTATCACCTGGCCGCCCAGATCGACGTGCGCCGCAGCGTCGCCGATCCCTCCTTCGACGCCAGGGTGAACGTGGTCGGCACCATCCAGGTCGCCAGGGCGGCGCTCGACGCCGGCTGCCGGCGGATGGTGTTCGCCAGCTCGGGCGGCACCGTCTACGGCGAGCCGGACACCGCCGACCTGCCGATTTCCGAGACCTACCCGCGGCGGGTGACCAATCCCTACGGCGTCTCCAAGCGCAGCGCCGAGGACTACCTCGCCAGCTTCGCCGGGCTGTACGGGCTCGAGGCGGTGAGCCTGCGGCTCGCCAACGTCTACGGGCCGCGCCAGGACCCCCTCGGCGAGGCCGGCGTGGTGGCGATCTTCTGCAACCGGCTGCTCGACGACCAGCCGGTGACCGTCTTCGGCGACGGGCTCCAGACGCGCGACTACGTGTTCGTCGACGACGTCGTCGCCGCCTTCGCGCTGGCCGGGTCGAGCGAGAAGGCCTCCGGAGAGTCGTTGAACGTCGGCACCGGCGTCGCCAGCTCCGTGCTCGACCTCTACGCGTCGCTCAGGTCGGTCACCGGCTTCGGGCCCGAGCCGAGCTTCGCGCCGCCGCGCCCGGGCGAGCTGCTGGCGATCTCGCTCGAATGCTCCAAGGCTGAGCGGATGCTCGGCTGGCGGCCCGAGTTCGACCTGCGCGCCGGGCTCGAACGGACCTGGGCGTGGGCCTTCCAGGAGGTCAACGCCGGCAGCGTGGGCGGGTGAGCGGGACCATGGCGGCGGAAGGGCACGGCGAGCGGCCCGCGCCGCTGGTGCGGGTCGAGACCGGCGGCGGCATCGCGACCGTCGTCATGGAGCGGCCGGAGGCCATCAACGCCATCTCCACCGCGCTGGCCACCGCGGTCGCCGAGGCGTTCGAGCCGCTGGGCACCGACCCTGGCCTGCGAGCGGTGGTGCTGACCGGCGCCGGCGAGCGAGGCTTCTGCGCCGGCGCCGACCTCCGCGAGCGGTCCGGCTTCGACGACCACGGCTGGTTCGTCCAGCGGGAGGTCTTCCGGCGCGCGTTCGGCGCCGTTCGGCGCTGCCCGTTGCCGACCGTCGCGGCGGTGTTCGGGTTCGCGCTTGGCGGCGGCTGCGAGCTGGCGCTCTCGTGCGACCTGATCGTCGCCGCCGACGACGCCGTCATGGGCCTCCCAGAGGTCAGCCTCGGCCTGGTTCCCGCCGGCGGCGGCACCCAGCTGCTGGTCCGCAGGGTCGGGCGCGCGGTCGCCAAGGACCTGGTGCTCACCGGCCGGCGGGTCGACGCCGCCGAGGCGGCGCGGATCGGTCTCGTCGACCGGGTGACGCCGAGGGACCAGGTCATGGAGACCGCCCAGGGTCTCGCCGGCCAGATCGCCGGCAACGCGCCGACCGCGGTCCGGCTCGCGAAATGGGCCCTCGACCTCGGCGCCGACCTCGCCCGCGAGGCCGCCCTGGACGTCGAGGACCAGGCCTGGCGCCGAGCCGTCCTCTCCGCCGACCGCCGCGAGGGCATCGCCGCCTGGAACCAGCGCCGCCCACCCACCTGGCCCGGCGAGTCGTCGGGCCCCGTTCTGGAGCCACGCGGCTGACGGTCTTTGACCCGGCGGCGGGCGTCAGCCGGTGCCGGTCGCGGGCCCTGGCCCGGCGCTGGGTTCCGCGGGGGTCTGAACGGCGCGGAGCTGGGAGCGGACCTGCGCGAAGTACTCGCGGCGGTAGCGCTTGACGTCCTCCGGCGCGGGCAGCAACTCCCCGCCGCCCTCGCCGGCGTAGCCGTCGAGCTCATCCAGCAGCCGCTCGACTTCGTTGATCGCGTCCAGCAGGAACGGCACCCGGTCGTCCGGGACCGTGATCGTCGCGGTGAAGCTGCTCGCACCCTCCATGTAGGCACGGTCCACCACGTCGTTGACCGGCACCGCGGCCCCCACGCTCCGCGACATCTCCGCCAGCAGCTCGTCGAGACCGGACGCCACGCCGCTGCCGCCGAGCTCCTGCAGCCGGACCTCGCGCCGCAGCGCCTCGTAGTGGTCGCGGCTATGGACGTGCAGAGCTGGATCGAACGGCCCCAGCCTGACCTCCATGGCTCATCTCCTCACGCAGGTCGATCTCGAACCAGACGACCCTTGCACGCTCGTCGCCGCGATAGCCCCAGCGGTCGGCGAGCGCCTCGAATAAGTCAAGCCCACGCCCGGTCATCGATTCAAGGTCGTGCACGCGTCGCCGCGGCTTGGCGGGGCCGCCACCGTCGCGAACTTCGACCCGGATCGAGGCGTCCGAGAGGAAATAGCCGACGGCGAAGGTCCCATCCTTGTGGCCGGACGACGAGTGGAGCAGGGCATTGGTGACAGCCTCGCTCACCAGCAGGCCGACGTCGTCCCGGATCGACGATCCCGGTTCGAGCGCCTGCTGAACGAAACGGCGGGCCAGGCCGACCTGGTCGGCCCTGCCCGCGAACTCCCGCTGCCCGCTCGCCATCACCGTCCAGCAACCACCATTCGGGCAAATCTACGCGCGCCCTCGGCCTCGCCTGAGGGCGGATGTCTCCTCCCGGCACCCCAGCTTAGCCATCTCCGTCAATCGCGCTCCAGCAAAACGATGGCCTGACCAGCCGCGACCGGTCCCCCGACGGGCGAGGACAGCTCGGCGACGGTGCCGTCGAAGGGCGCGCGGACCGGTGTCTCCATCTTCATCGCCTCAACCACTGCCAGCACCCTACCCTCGATAACCCGATCGCCAACCTCCACCTCGACACGGATTAGCGTGCCCGCCAGCGGCGAGGGAACCTGCCCCGCGGTCGAGCCCGCGCCCGCGCGTGTGGCGCCGCCCGTGGGCCGGTGACGGTACAGCCGCACCGGATACGCCACCCCACCCACCGTCACGGAGAAATCCGGCTCCGCCGCGACCCCCGGCTCCACAGCGCCCCCACGCTCCGCCGCGGCGGACGGCTCCCCGGCCGCCGATGGCTCCGCCGCGGTCGCCGGCCGCCCCGCCGGCTCCCCGACGGTGGTGGTCCGCTCCGCCGTCGCCGCGGCGCTGGGGCGTCGCTCCGCCGGTTGCACCGTGGCCGCGGGCCGGCCCGTCCGCTCCGCGGCGGCCGCCTCCTCTCCCGGCGTCCCAGCGGCGCGAGGGGCTGTCGGCGCCAGGCCGGCGAGGTCGACCCGCTCCTCGAGCCAGGTCGTCCAGTGCCGGGCCTCGCGGAAATCGGGGTGGTCGAGGATCAGGGCGAGCGCGGAGGTCGTGCTCGGGATGCCCTGGACCTCGAGGTCCGCGAGCGCCGCGAGCATGCGGTCGATCGCCCCCGACCGATCGTGGGCGTGCACGATCACCTTGCCGAGCAGGTCGTCGTAGAACGGCGAGACCACGTCCCCGGAGGCATAGCCGGCGTCGACCCGCACGCCGGGACCGCCGGGCCAGCGCAGCCGCTCGATCGTGCCGGGCCCGGGAAAGAAGCCACGGCTCGGGTCCTCGGCGTTGATGCGGCACTCGATGGCGTGCCCGCCGGAATGGACCTCCTCCTGGGAGAAGCCGAGCGGCTCGCCCGCGGCGATCCGGAACTGCGCGGCAACCACGTCGACCCCGGTGACCGCCTCGGTGATCGGGTGCTCGACCTGGAGCCGGGTGTTCATCTCCAGGAACCAGGCGCCGCCGGTCTCCGGGTCCCAGAGCAGCTCGACCGTGCCGGCGCCGACGTAGCCGCAGGCCTTCGAGACCGCGACCGCCGAGGCGAGCAGACGCTCGCGGGTCTCGGCGGGCAGCCCGGGAGACGGCGTCTCCTCGATCAGCTTCTGGTGGCGCCGCTGCACCGAGCAGTCGCGCTCGCCGAGGTGGACGATGCCGCCGTGGGCGTCTGCGAGGATCTGGACCTCGACGTGCCGCGGCCGCTCGAAGAAGCGCTCGAGGTAGCAGGCGCCAGAGCCGAACGCGGCCGTGGCCTCGCGGCTGGCGGCGTCCAGCGCGGCCGCGGCGTCGTCGTCGGCCCGGACCACGCGGATCCCCCGCCCACCGCCGCCCGCGGCCGCCTTGATCGCGACCGGCCAGCCGTGGGTGTTCCCGAACTCGGTCACCTCGGCGGCGTCGCGGACCGCCTCGGTCGTGCCCGGCACCGGCTCGACCCCGGCGGCGAGCACCGCCCGGCGGGCGGCGAGCTTGTCGCCCATCTGCTCGATCGCGTCGGCCGGCGGTCCGATCCAGACCAGGCCCGCCGCCTCGACCGCCCTCGCGAAGGCCGCGTTCTCGCTGAGCAGGCCGTAGCCCGGGTGGACCGCCTCGGCGCCGGCCTCTCGCGCCGCCGCGAGCAGCTTGCCAGCGTCCAGATACGAGTCCGTCACCCGCGAGCCGCCAATCGCGACCGCCCGGTCCGCCTCGCGCACGTGGAGCGCCCCGGCGTCCGGATCGGAGTAGACGGCCACGCCCACCAGGCCCTGTTCCCGGCAGGCCCGCAGCACCCGCACCGCGATCTCGCCCCGGTTGGCGACCAGCACGCTCCGGAACGCCCGCCGGCCGCTCACTGTGCCCGCCCGCTCATACCGGCGGGACCCCGTGGCGGCGGCGGGTGAACTCGCGGTCCTTGCCGGCGGCGGCCGCCAGGCGGCGGCTGACCTCGGCGCGGAGCTGCTCGGGGTCGACCACGGCGTCGATCACCAGGTCGGACGCGAGCCGGGCGAGGTCGACGTCCTCGCGGTACTCGCGCTCCAGGCGCTCGACCTCGGCCGGGCGGTCCTCCTCCGGAAGGGCGGCCAGCTTGTTGTAATAGACAGCATTGATCGCGGCCTGCGGTCCCATCACCGCGATCGATGCTGTCGGGAGCGCCAGGGTCGCGTCGGGCTCGAACCCCGGCCCGGCCATGGCGTACAGGCCGGCGCCGTACGCCTTGCGGAGCACCACGCAGATCTTGGGAACCGTCGCCTCGCTGACCGCGGTGATCATCTTCGCGCCGTGGCGGATGATCCCCTGGCGCTCGACCTCCTTGCCGATCATGAAGCCGGGCACGTCGGCGAGGAACACCAGCGGGATGTTGAACGCGTCGCACAGCCAGATGAACCGCGCCGCCTTGTCGGCGGAGTCGACGAACAGCACGCCGCCCTTGGCCATCGGCTGGTTCGCCACGATGCCGACGACCCGGCCCTCGATCCGGCCCAGGCCGGTGACCACCTCGGGCGCGAACTCCGGCTTGATCTCGAAGAAGCTCTCCTGGTCGCAGATCGCGGCGACCACCGGCAGCACGTCGAACGGCTGCGACTCGTCGGCCGGCACCAGCGGCGCGACCGGGCCGGTGTACGCGGGGGCCCGGGGCGCCTCGGCCGGAGGGTCGCCACGCCAGTTGCTCGGGAAGTAGCCGAGATAGGTCCGCGCCGCCTGGATGGCGTCGTCCTCGTCGGCGCAGAGCAGATCGCCGCAGCCCGAGACGCGGCAGTGCATGGCGGCCCCGCCCATCTCCTCGAGGGTGGTCCGCTCGCCGATCACCATCTCGGCCAT
>JBEDUQ010000417.1:0-6348 GCA_040414855.1 Actinomycetota bacterium | reverse complement strand
CGCGCTCCCGACCCGGCGGGCAGCGGGTCGACCGGGCAGGCGAGCAGCCGCCCGTCCGCCAGGTGCTCCAGCGGCGGGACCTCGGTCGCGCAGGACTCGACGGCGTAGGCGCAGCGCGGATGGAATGCACAGCCGGACGGCGTGGCGCCGAGCGCGGGCGGCGACCCGGGGATCGGCGTCAGGCCGGCGGCGCCCACGGCCTCGGGGTGCGGCAGCGCCGCGAGCAGCCCGGCGGTGTAGGGGTGGCGCGGGGCGCGCAGGACCTGCTCCCTGCTCCCGGCCTCGACCACCCTGCCGGCGTAGAAGACGGCCAGGTCGTCGGCGATCGCGGAGAGCACGCCGAGGTCGTGGGTGATCACGATCACGGCCAGCCCCTGCTCACGCCGCAGCCGGTCGAGCAGCCTGAGCACGCCGGCCTGGACGGTGACGTCGAGGGCGGTGGTCGGCTCGTCGGCGATCAGCAGCTTGGGACCGCAAGCGATCGCGACCGCGATGGCGATCCGCTGGCGCATGCCGCCGGAGAACTGGTGCGGGTAGGCGCGCAGCGCCGCCTCGGGGTCGGGGATGCGGACCTCGGCCAGCAGCTCGACCGCGCGCTGCCGGGCCTGGGCGCGGGCGAGCCCGAGGTGGTGGCGGACGTGCTCGGTCAGCAGCCGCTCGATCGACAGCATCGGATGCAGCGAGGTCATCGGGTCCTGGAAGACCATCGCCAGCTCGCGGCCGCGCAGCCAGCGGAGGTCGCGCTGGCTCATGGCGAGCAGGTCCTTGCCGGCGAACCGCGCGGTGCCCTCGGCTCTGGCGCCGTGCGGCAGCAGGCCGAGCAGCGCCAGCGCGGTCATGGTCTTGCCGCTGCCGCTCTCCCCGGCGATGCCGAGCACGCGGCCCTGGGCCAGGCTGAAGTCGACGCCGTCGACGGCGGCCGCGGGCCCGTCGCGGGTCGGCAGCTGGACCCGGAGGCCCTCGACCTCGAGCAGCTCGCTCACCGCCGGCCCGCCTCTCCGGACGCCGGCGTCACGGCCCCGGGGACTCGCGCGCCCCGCCTCACGGCCCCGAAGACTCGCGCGCCCCGCCCCATGGCTGCGGGGACTCGCGCGCCCCAGCTCACGGCCCCGGGGACTCGCGCGCCGTGGCTCACAGCGCACGCTCCCGGACGGCACGGGCGGTGCGCGGGTCGAGCGCGTCGCGCAGGGTGTCGCCGACGAAGTTGAACGCCAGCACGACCGACAGGATCGCCAGCCCCGGGAACATGCCGATCCACCACTTGTCGAAGTTCTCGGCGCCGGCCGCGACCATCGCGCCCCACTCCGGTGCCGGCGGGCGGGCGCCGAGCCCGAGGAACGACAGGCCGGACAGCAGCAGCACGGCGGTGCCGATGTCGAGGGTGGCGAGCACCATCACCGGGCCGGCCACATTGGGCAGCACGTCGACGACCAGCGCCCGCCGGGCCGAGGCGCCGAGCAGCCTGGTGGCGCTGACGTAGTCCGCCTGTCTGGCCGACAGCACCAGCCCGCGGACCACCCGCGCGTAGGCGGGCCACGACACCACCACGATCGCGAGCACGGCGTTGTGCAGGTCGGGCCCGAGCGCGGCGGCCACCGCCATCGCCAGGATGATGGTCGGGAAGGCGAACACCAGGTCGGCGATGCGCATGACCACCTCGTCGACCCAGCCGCCGAAGTAGCCGGCCACGCCGCCGAGGATCGATCCGATGGTCATCGCCAGCGCGACCAGCAGCAGCGCCAGCGGCAGCGAGATCCGGGCGCCGTAGAGCACCCGGCTGAGCACGTCGCGACCGAGCTCGTCGGTGCCGAACAGGTGCGCGCCGCCTGGAGGAAGGAACCGCTGGAAGGTCTGCCCGAGCGGGTCGCTCGGCGCCAGCAGCGGCGCCGAGATCGCGACCAGCACCCAGGCGATCGCCACCCCGCCGCCGATCAGCGACAGCGGCTGCTTCCAGGGCGAGCGGGCCACGCCCCGCGCCCGCCGGCGCGCGACCGGCTCCGGGGTGGCGACCTCTGGTCGCGCGGCCTGCTCGCTCATCCCAGCCTGATCCTCGGGTCGATGACGCCGTAGAGCACGTCGACCAGGAAGTTGATGGTGATGTACACCACCGCCACGAACAGGCTCACCCCCATGATCGCCGGCAGGTCGAGGTTGGTCGCGCTGCGGAAGGCGTACTGGCCGATGCCCGGCCACGAGAAGATGCTCTCGACGAGCACGGTACCCGACAGCAGGCTGCCGAAGGCGACGCCGGCGACGGTGACGATCGGGACCAGCGCCGCGCGCAGGATGTGCTGGACGAGCACGACCCGCGACGGCAGGCCCTTGGCCATCGCCGCGCGGATGTAGTCGTTGCCGAGCACCTCGAGCACGGCGGTGCGGGTGAACCTCACCAATAGGCTGACGGTGTAGGCGGCCAGCACGGTCGCGGGCAGCACCAGGTGACGCAGGGCCTGGCCGAAGGTCTGGAAGTCGCCGGCCAGCACCGCGTCGATGGTGAACATGCCGGTGACGTGCGGCGGCGGCAGCGCGCCGGCGTCCAGCCTGCCGCTGCCGGCCACCAGGCTGAGCTTGAAGAAGAACACGTAGAAGGCGACCAGGGCGAGCCAGAACGTCGGCATCGAGACGCCGGCGAGCGACACCACCCGCAGGACCTGGTCGACGAGGCGGTCGCGGCGCATGGCCGCCAGCAGGCCGAGCGAGATCCCGAAGACCATGGAGATCAGGATCGCCAGCCCGGCCAACTCCAGGGTCGCGGGGACGTACTCGGCGAGGTCGTCGCGCACCGGGCGATGGCTCTGCTGCGAGTCGCCGAGGTCACCGTGGGCAAGCCGCTCCAGGTAGCGCCCGTACTGCACCGGGAGCGGCTTGTCGAGGCCGTACCGCTCGCGGAACGCCTGCACCGCGGCGGGGTCGCCGATGGCGCGCTGGCCCAGGTTCGCCGCGGCGGGGTCACCGGGGACCAGCTGGGTCAGCAGGAAGCTGACCAGGGTGACGCCGATGCCGAGCAGGACCAGCGCCGCCAGGCGCCGGAGCACGAACCGCAGGAAGCGGCCCGATGGGAGCCGCCACCTGCGGTTGTGCCGGACGGTTGCCTGGCTACTGGGCTCCGAGCGACGCAAGGTCGACGGTCCAGGTCGGGTTGTACTGGAGGTTGGTCAGCGACTTGGCGGCCACCAGGACCTGGGCGGGCTGGAAGATCGGGAAGAACGGTCCCGACTGGTTGAGCTGCCGCTGGAAGTCCTGGTAGAGCGGGCCGCGCTTGGTCTGGTCGAGCTCGGTCTCGGCCTGCTTGGCCAGGTTCTCGATCTTGGAGTCGGCACCGGCCGCCCAGCCAGCCCGCAGGCCGACCAGCCGCCCCGGACCGAACACCAGGTAGTCGCTCGGGTCGGGGTAGTCGGGGCCCCACAGCCAGAGGCCGAGCTGCTCCTTGCCGGCGCGGTAGTTCTCGAGCGAGGTCGCGATCGGCTTCGGCGACAGCTTGACGTTGATCCCGACCTCCTTGAGGTTGGCCTGGATCCGCTCGGCGATCGGCCCGAACGACAGCCCGTTGGCGGAGAAGTCGCTCGGGTACTCGAGCTCGACGTTGACGGTCTTGCCGCCGAGGGCGGCCTTGGCCTTGGCCACGTCGCGCTGGACCGCGTCGCCCTGGTCGAGCGCGCCGACGAACATCGACGGGATCACCCCGGCCGCCTGCCTGCCGCCCTGACCGGTGAGCTGCACCAGCGACTGGTAGTCGAGGCCGTACCGGACCGCCTCCCGGAACGCCGGCGTCGAGGTGACCGCCGAGACCTTGGGGTTGGCGTTGGCGAGCAGGAAGAAGATGTTCGGCGAGGCGGTGTTCTGGAGCTGGAGGTTGGCGGTGCTCAGGCCGCTGACCTGGTCCGGTGAGAGGTCGAGCGCGAGCTGGCTGTCGCCCTTCTGGACGTTGATCCGCTGGGTGTTGGCCTGGACGTTGCGCATCACCACGCGGCTGTAGGCCGGCTTCTTGCTGCCCCAGTAGTTGGGGTTGAGCTTCACCACCGTCTGCGAGGTGGTGTTGAAGCTCTCCAGCACGTACGGGCCCGAGCCGGCGGAGGTCTGGTTCAGGAAGGCCTCGGCCTTGTCGGTCTTGTCGGCGCCCGGCTGGTCGGTGCCGCCGTGCTCCTTGACGACCTTGGAGTTGAGGACGCCGAGGCCGGGGTTCGGCAGCAGGAACGGCAGCGCGGGGTTGGGCTTGTCGCTCTGGAGGATCACCGTGCTGTCGTCGGGCGCGGTGGCGGTGACGCCGTCCATCAGGAAGGACGGGTTGCCCTTCAGCTCGCGCACGCGGTTCAGCGAGAAGGCCACGTCGGCCGCGGTCATCGGGGTGTTGTCCGAGAACTTCACGCCGCTGCGGAGCTTGAAGGTAAAGGTCTTGCCGTCCGGCGACGGCGTGTAGGACTCGGCGAGCAGCGGGACCGGCTTGGTCACGTCGCTGCCGTCGAAGGTGAGCAGCGTGTCGTACATCGCCTTGACCACGATCTGACCGGACACCTCGAACTCCCGCCCCGGGTCCGCGGTCTTGAGGTCGAAGGATTTGTCGATGACCAGCGTCCTGGCGGTGTTGTTGGAGCTCGAACTGCTCGACGACGACTTGCCACAAGCCGCCAGGACGAGCGCCAGCACGGCCATGAGCGCCAACGCCACCATCCGACGGCGCGCGAGCGGGACCATAGGAACGCTCCTTCTGGAACGGGAAGCGGGAAGGGAAGGGGAGACGGCCAGTCGCTCCCACCAGTGCGCTTCGTGCTCTTCTCTTCGGCGAACGGCCGTTTGTTCGCGCATGGTCGCGGTTCCCTCCCAGCGTGTCAAGGTGCCGTTCGACCGGCTCGTCTCCAGCCGCGGGACCGCTTGCCTGGGGAGTCTCCACGACGGGCGGGGCACCAAGGGGCTACTATTTTGCACATGCGCGCGTTCCGCGTCCTGCTCCTTATCTGGCCGCGCTGACCTCGGCACTGTCAGCGCGGCAGATGCCGGCTGGCCGCACGCCGGCGCCCTCTCGTGCCACCCAACCGCACCACGGCATCGCCGACTGGTGCGGCCCCTGGATGGAACAGGAGCACGCGATGACCGAACCCGAGGTATCCGACGTTCCAGAGATCCCGCCGTTCCGGTACACCGCCGAGCTGGCCGAGCGGATCGAGCTGGCCTGGCAGGAGCGCTGGGCGCGGGAGGGGACCTTCCTGGCGCCGAGCCCGGTCGGAAGCCTGCGCGACGGCTTCGACCGGGTCGCCGAGCGCCCGAAGTTCTTTCTGAACGACATGTTCCCGCACCCGAGCGGGGAGCAGCTGCACGTCGGCCACTTCCTGGGCTACATCGGGACCGACGTCTACGGCCGCTACCTGCGCATGACCGGCCACAACCTGCTCCACACCATCGGCTTCGACTCCTTCGGGCTGCCGGCCGAGCAGTACGCGATCGAGACCCACCAGCACCCGCTGCCCAGCACCGAGCGCAACATCGTCGCGTTCAAGGCCCAGCTGCGCCGGCTGGGCATGGGCCACGACCAGCGCCGCGCGATCTCCACCGCCGACGCCGCCTATTACCGCTGGACCCAGTGGATCTTCCTGCGGATCTTCGGCTCCTGGTACGACCGGCGGGCCGGCCGCGCCCGTCCGGTCGAGGAGCTGGTCGCCGAGCTGGACGCCGGCGCGCGCGAGCCCGACCCGGGCACCAACCAGTTCGACCGGCCCTGGGCCGAGATGTCCGAGCTGGAGCGCCGTCAGGTCGTCGACGCCCACCGCCTGGCCTACGTCGGCGAGGCGCTGGTGAACTGGTGCCCCGGTCTGGGCACGGTGCTGGCGAACGAGGAGGTCACCGCCGACGGCCGCAGCGAGCGCGGCAACTTCCCGGTGTTCCGGCGGCCGCTGCGGCAGTGGACGCTGCGGATCACCGCCTATGCGCAGCGGCTGTTGGACGACCTGGACGGTCTGGACTGGCCGGAGCCGGTCAAGCAGATCCAGCGCAACTGGCTGGGACGCTCCGAGGGCGCCCTGGTCCGGTTCCCGTCGCCGGCCGGCCGGATCGAGGTGTTCACGACCAGGCCGGACACCATCTTCGGCGCGACCTACCTGGTGCTGGCGCCGGAGCACGAGCTGGCCGAGCGGCTGGCGGCCCCGGCCTGGCCGCCGGGCACCCCGGAGCACTGGCGCCGCGCCGAGCCCAGCCCGCGCGAGGCGGTGGCGGCCTACCGGGTGGCGGCGTCGCGGCGGTCGGACCTGGACCGGCAGGCGGAGGCGAGGCCGAAGACCGGGGTGTTCACCGGCGCCTACGCCACCAACCCCGCCACCGGCGCCGAGATCCCGGTGTTCGTCGCCGACTACGTGGTCG
>JBEDUQ010000416.1:0-2791 GCA_040414855.1 Actinomycetota bacterium | reverse complement strand
GGGTGGTCGCTTGCGCGGTTCGGCGACGGGGGCTGGTGGCCGGCGATCGAACGCGGGTTCCGGACCGGGGAGTTCGATGACGAGGTTGTGAGCCGGCTCGCGGAGCTCGTCCGAGGGGCAAGACCGCCGGTCGCGTGGATCACCAGCGTGCCCAGCGCGCGGCTTGGCGATCCGATGACCCGGCTCGCCGAGCGCGTTGCCGGCCAGCTCGGACTCCGGCACGTGGAGCTCGTGAAGCGGATCGAGGATCGGCCGCCGCAGCGCGAGATGGCCAACGCCACTCAGCAGGCTGCCAACGTCCGTGGCGCGTTCAAGGTCATCGCCACACCTCCACCGGGTCCCGGCATCCTGCTCGACGATCGCCGCCACTCAGGTTGGACGCTGGCGATGGTCGGCGGCCAGCTTCGCCGCGCCGGGGCGGGCAGCGTCATCCCGCTCGTGCTCGGAACCCCGACGTAGTGGCCCTCCAGTAATGACCACTAGCGACAAGCCGGGGCCGTCGGCTGGGCATGTCAGTCCAGGTTTTCGACGATCTCGTTGGCTCTCGACCACTGCTCCGGCGGAACGACCAGGTAGATGTCGCCCCGCCCGAACCGGTCAACCGGGCGGTCCGCGACGCAACTCGCGTCCACACCCATCGCTCGGAGCTGGTCGCGCCACGCCAGCGCCGTCTTTTGGTCCTCGAACGAGGTGACCGTCTCCCAGCCCTCGAGGCGCGGATCGCCGATCGACACGGACGGTTCCTTGGCGACGCGGCCCTTCAGGAAGCGCGAGAACGGCACCGCCCAAGCCTAGCCGTCAGCTCCTGACGCGCTGCCGGCCTCGTCTCGGGCGGCGATTCCTTTCTGTGGTGGCGGTGGTCTACATGGTCGGCGATCTGGCCTGCCGCGTAGATCGCCCACGACCACCCGAGCGAAGACAAGGAATCCGATTGCCATGAGCAGCCCCGCGACCATGCGCGCCCTGCAGCAGACCTCACCGCACGGCCCGCCGGACCTACGCTTGATCACGGACGCACCGGTGCCGAGCCCAGGCCCGGGTGAGGTTCTCATCCGGGTCACCGCCGGCGGGGTCAACTACGTCGACGTCGAGCAGGCCCACGGCATCTTCCCGGGCGGTCCGCACCCCCCGTACCTGGCAGGCATCGAGGGAGTCGGCGAGGTGGTCGCTGTTGGCGAGGGGGTGACCGACCTCGAGCCCGGTGCTCACGTCATCGGCGTCGGCATCGCAGGCGGCGCCTTCGCCGAGTACATGGTGCTGCCCGCAGCGGGAGCGGTCCGCGTGCCTGTGGGGTGGGCCGACGAGCACGCGCTCGGCCTGGTCGTGAGCTGGCCGACCGCGCTCGCGGCGCTCAAACCGCTCGGCCAGATCGCCGCGGGCCAGATCGTGCTGATCCATGCCGCGGCCGGCGGCACCGGCCAGGCGGCGGTCAAGATGGCCAAGCACTACGGCGCGACGGTGATCGCCGCGGCCTCGCCAGGCAAGCACGACGTCGTGCGGGCGCTGGGCGCCGACCACGTCATCGACTCGCGCGGCGCTGATCTCGCGGCTGAGGTGCTGAAGCTCAGCGGTGGCGTCGGCGCCGATCTGGTCTTGGAGTCGGTTGGTGGCGCCACCTTCGATGCCAGCCTCGCCGCCACCAGGCGGGTCACCGGGCGGGTCGTCGTCTACGGCCTGGTTGGTGGAGATGCCGCGATCACCAATTGGGAGTTGGTCTACAGACACCAAGTCCACGTCATCGGACTGAACCTCGGCATCCTCATGCAGGCCGCACCGCAGATCTTCGGCGAGGTCATGGGTGAGATGTTCGGGCTGCTCGCCGCCGGGGTGCTCGGTCCGTCCGAGCCCTCCACCTATGCGCTGGCGGACGGGCCGCAGGCGCTCGCCGACCTGGAAGCCAGGGCAACCGTCGGCAAGCTGGCCCTGCTGCCCTGAGGCAGGGCACCTCGCGGAATTAGACTCGTGGCATGACCGTGCACGTGGGGGAGGCGGTGAGCCGGGAGCGTTTCGCCGCCGAGACCGAGCGGTTCCGGCGGGAGCTGCTGGCGCACTGCTACCGCATGGTCGGTTCCGCGCATGACGCCGAGGACCTCGTGCAGGAAACGTATCTCCGGGCGTGGCGCTCGTACGGTGGCTTCGAGGGCCGTGCATCGATTCGGTCCTGGCTCTACAAGATCGCCACCAACGTCTGCCTCACTGCGCTGGAGCCGCGCCGGATCAAGATGCTCCCCTCCGGCCTGGCAGGTCCCACTGAGGGAGCCGAGCGTCCGCCCAGCCAGGCTGCGTCGGGCGAGGTCTCGTGGCTGGAGCCGTGGCCGGATCGATGGACCGCCCCGGCCGCTGACGATCCGGCGGCGGTGGTGGTGGCGCGCGAGTCGCTCCGCTTGGCGCTGATCGCGAGCCTGCAGCACCTGCCCGCCCGCCAGCGAGCGATCTTCGTCCTGCGGGAGGTGCTGGCATTCTCGGCGGCCGAAGCCGCGGAGATCCTCGGCACGACGACAACCGCCGTGAAGAGCGGGCTGCAACGCGCCCGCGCCCGGTTCGATGAGCTCGAGCCAGAACCCGAGCGCCTGCTCGAACCCACCGACCAGCGGTCTCGCGCGCTGCTCGACGGCTACATCGCCGCCTTCGAGCGGTCCGATACGGCCCTGCTCGAACAAGTGCTGCGCGCGGACGCCACGCTCGAGGCGACACCATTCCGCGAATGGAAGGCGGGACGCGCGAACTGCATCCACCTGCTCGAGGCGTACGTGCTGGGCTCGCCGGGCGACTGGCGGATGATCGCCACGAC
>JBEDUQ010000415.1:0-8979 GCA_040414855.1 Actinomycetota bacterium | reverse complement strand
GTCGCCGGGCAATTCCACCCGGAGCTGCGCTCGCGCCCGACCCGGCCACACCCGCTGTTCCGCGACTTCATCGGTGCCGCGGCCGAGCTGGCCGACGCCCGCGACCGCGAGCCGTCCGAGGTGGCCCAGGCCGGAGACGGTGCCGCGGCCGAGCTGGCCGACGCCCGCGACCGCGAGCCGTCCGGGGTGGCCCAGGCCGGAGACGGCGCCGCGGGCCAGGACGGGGGCGGGGTGGCTGTTCCGCCGCCGGCGCGGCCGGGGCCTGTGTCGCCGGCGCTCTCGGAGCCGGTGTCGCCGGGGCGGTCGGAGCCGGCACAGCCGGGGCGGTCGGAGCCGGCACAGCCGGAGGAGCCCGAGGTGGTGTCGCGGGAGGAGCCGGAGCCCGCGCGCTCCGACGCCACCACCTCGACCGAGGCCATCACCGCGCGGAGCCGCGAGACCCACGTGTTCGTCGCCGTCGACGGCCAGCAGGCGGGCGAGAACGGGGTCCACCAGCAGCCGGACGGCCGCGCCGGATGACCCTACCGGCCGACGGGCCGCCGTTCCAGGTGCTGGAACGGAGCCGGCCCTTCCACGGGCACGTGGTGACGGTGCGCGTCGACCGGATCGAGGGCGACGACGGCCGCGGCGGCACCCGCGAGGTGGTCGAGCATCCCGGGGCGGTCGCCGCGCTGGTGATCGACCACCAGGGCAAGCTGCTGCTGGTCGACCAGTGGCGGCACGCGATCGGCGCGCGCCTGGTCGAGGTCGCCGCCGGCAAGTACGACGTCAAGGGCGAGCACGTCGAGGACGCGCTCCGCCGCGAGCTCGCCGAGGAGCTGCGGGTCGAGGGTGGCACGCTCACCTGGCTCACCACCTTCTACACGACCCCGGGCTGGAGCGACGAGGTGGTCGACCTCTACCTCGCCGAGGGGGTGCGCCCGATCGATGGCGAGTCCCCACCCGGCGACTGGGAGGAGGCGGGGCTCCAGGTGCTCCGGCTCGACTACCAGGAGGCGCTCGACCTGGCCACCCACCGGCCGCCCGGCGACTCCAAGACGCTGGTCGCGCTCGCCCTCTACGGCCTCATGCGGGCCGGAAGATGGGAGCCTGACCCCACCGCCGGCCCGCCGCCCGACGCCCCGGAGCGCCGCGCGGCCAGACGCCCCGCGACCTGACCGCCCGCGGGTCGGGCAACTCCTCGGGCAACTCCGCGGGCGTCGCGAGCCGCCCGGAGCGGACCCGGGGACCGGGCCCGGAACCGGTGCCCGACCTGCGAGGATGGCGGTGACCTGGGATGCGACCTTCGCGTCCCGTAGACTTGGGCCGGGCCAATGGGGGCCGGCCCGGTGCGCCCAGCGACGGGTCGCGCCGGCGAGTGGAAGGGGCGCGCCAATGCAGGTCGGGATCCCGCGCGAGCTGAAGGACCACGAGTACCGGGTCGCGATCACCCCGGTCGGCGTGCACGAGCTGGTCAGCGCCGGCCACGAGGTGCTGATCCAGCACGACGCCGGCGCGGGCTCGGCGATCTCGGACAGTGAGTACGTCGAGGTCGGCGCGACCGTCGTCGACGACCCCGACGAGCTGTGGTCCCGGGCGGACCTGGTCCTGAAGGTCAAGGAGCCGATCGCCGAGGAGTACCACCGCATGCGCCAGGGACAGGTGCTGTTCACCTACCTGCACCTGGCGGCGAGCAGGGAGCTGACCGAGGCGCTCTGCAAGAGCGGCATCACGGCGGTCGCCTACGAGACGGTTGAGCTGCCCGGCGGCCGGCTGCCGCTGCTCGCGCCGATGAGCGAGGTGGCCGGGCGGATGGCTCCGCAGGTCGGCGCGCACCTGCTGGAGCGCGAGCAGGGCGGCCGCGGGGTGCTTATGGGCGGCGTCAGCGGCGTCGCCGCCGCCAAGGTGGTGGTGCTCGGCGGCGGCATGGCCGGCCAGAACGCCGCCTGGATCGCGGCGGGCATGGAGGCCGAGGTCGTGCTGGTCGACACCAACGTGGACAAGCTCCGCTACGTGGACGCGATCCACAAGGGCCGGATCATGACCCTGGTGTCCTCGCGCCGCACCGTCCAGGAGCTGGTGCTCCAGGCCGACATGGTGGTTGGCGCGGTGCTGATCCCGGGGGCGCGGGCGCCGCGGCTGGTCTCCCGCGAGCTGGTCAGCCGTATGAAGCAGGGATCGGTGCTGGTGGACATCTCGATCGACCAGGGCGGCTGCTTCGAGACCTCCCACGTGACCACCCACTCCGACCCGACCTACGTGGTCGACGGCGTGGTCCACTACTGCGTCGGCAACATGCCGGGCGCGGTGCCGCACACCTCGACCTACGCGCTGACCAACGTGACCATCCCCTACGCGGCCCAGATCGCCACGCTCGGCGTCGACGAGGCGATCCGCCGCGACGAGGCCCTCGCCAAGGGCGTCAACGTCTACCAGGGCGAGCTGACCAGCCAGCCGGTCGCGGAGGCGCACCAGCTCGACTGGCGTCCGCTCGAGGTGAGCCCGAACGGGTCCCGCGGGGAGCACTGAGGACCTTGGCCACCCTCACTCCCGCCACGCGGGCCGCGTCCCCGGCACCCTCGGCACCCTCGGCGGCCTTAGCGGCCTCGGCACCATCGGCGGCCTCCGGACGCGGGGTGCCCGGCGGTGGGCCGACCGCGCCGGTCGGCCCGGCCGCCCGCGCGGCGCTGAGGCGCTTCCTGGACTACCTGGCGGTCGAGCGGGGCCTGGCTGCCAACACTCTCAGCGCCTACCGGCGCGACCTGGAGCGCTACGCCGGCTGGCTCGCGGCTGCAGGCGTCGACGACCCCGCGCTCGCCTCCGAGGAGGACGTGGTCGCGTTCCTTGGAGCGCTCAGGGCGGGGGCGACCCCGGTCGGCACGCGCTACCGCGCCTCCAGCGTCGCCCGGAGCCTGGCCGCGGTCCGCGGCTTCCACCGGTTCCTGGTCCGCGAGCGCCTCGCCGGCAGCGACCCGTCGCTCGACCTCGGTGCGCCCAAGGTGCCGTCGTCGCTGCCTAAGGCGCTGTCGATCGAGCAGGTGGAGGCGCTGCTCGGGGCGGTGCCCGGCGACGACCCGAGAGCGCTCCGCGACCGCGCCCTGCTCGAGACCCTCTACGCGGCCGGGCTCCGGGTCAGCGAGGCGACCGCGCTCGACGTCGACGACCTGGACCTCGACGACGGCGCCGTCCGCGCCTTCGGCAAGGGCTCCAGGGAGCGCATGGTCCCGCTCGGCCGCAAGGCCCGCGCCGCGCTCGGCGCCTACCTCGTCCGCGGCCGCCCGTCGCTGGCCCGGCCCAGGTCGGGCGCGGCGCTGTTCCTCAACGCACAGGGCACGCGTCTGACCAGGCAGGGCTGCTGGAAGATCCTGCGGCGCCACGCCAGGCACGCCCAGCTCGAGGCGGAGGTGTCGCCGCACGTCCTGCGCCACTCCTTCGCCACCCACCTGCTCGCCGGCGGCGCCGACATCCGCAGCGTCCAGGAGCTGCTCGGCCACGCCAGCCTCGCGACCACCCAGGTCTACACCAAGGTCACCCAGGACCGGCTGCGCGAGGTCTACCTCCGCGCCCATCCCCGAGCCCGCGCCATTCGTCCCGACCCCCCGGTCCCGCCACCCCCGGCCGATGCCTCCGTTCCCGCCGAGCCCCGGTCCGCGAGCGCGGCGCCGTCAGAATCCGCCCCGGGCACGCCGCGCCCAGCGTCGGGGCAGCGCCCGGGCGCACCGCCAGCGTCCACCGCCGCCGGGGCCACGGTCCCCGCGCGACCGGAATCACCGCGAGACCGCGAGGTCGGGTCTCCCAGTCCGCCGACTCGGCGAGCACAATGATCTTGTAGGCTTTCCTTCCTACTTGGACTACATACTTTTTGCCGCCGTGCCCGTAGTCTGCCGGGTACGTTCGGAACCACCCAAAGGCAGGCATCGTCCCGTCCCGGTGCTGGGAGGGCTCGGTTGGCGACCCCTGGCGCGCCGCGCCGCTCGCCCGAGCAGCCTCGACAGCCGCCGCTGACAAACGGAGGAGCGCGATGGACCAGCGGACGACGGATGCGCTACGCGATCGGCTCACCGACGAGCAGGGGGAGCTCGTGCGGCAGCTCCGGGACCTGGGCGCTCGCCACGACACCGACGGCATCGAGGACCCGTTCCTCGAGATGGGCTTCGCGGACGCCGGGTCGGCGACCGCCGAGCGGGTCAATCTGCTGACGATGGTCAAGAGCCTTCGGGACACCCTGCGCGAGGTGGAGGCCGCCCTGGAGCGCATGGACGGCGGCACCTACGGAGTCTGCCAGCGCTGCGGCCACCCGATCGCCGCCGAGCGCCTGGAGGCGCTGCCCGCGACCCGCCTCTGCATCGGCTGCAAGCGGGCCCGCTGATGCCGGACGCGGCGGGCGACCCGGCGGCCGAAGGGGCCAGCGGCGCCCCCGGGGCCGTCACCGACGCCGAAGGCGGGCGCGGCGCTGAGCCCGGCCGGGGCGCGCGGGCCGGGCGGGGTGCCGGGGCCGGGCGGGCCCTTTCCCTCTCGCGACCGGGCAAGGTCGTGGTGATCGTCTGCGACTCGCTCGGGGTCGGCGAGGCCCCGGACGCCGCCGACTACGGCGACGCCGGCGCCGACACCATCGCCCACACCGCCGAGGCGGTCGGGGGACTGGCGCTGCCCAATCTCGGCAGGTGGGGGATCGGCCTGCTCACCCGCATCGAGGGCGTGCCGGCGCCCGACGCTCCCGCCGGCGTGGTCGCCCGCATGGCTGAGCGGTCGGCGGGCAAGGACACCACCACCGGCCACTGGGAGATGATGGGAGTGGTGCTCGACCAGCCGTTCCCGACCTTCCCCGACGGCTTCCCGCCCGAGGTCATCGGCGCCTTCAGCGACGCCATCGGCAGGGGAGTGCTCGGCAACGTCCCCGCGTCGGGCACCGAGATCATCAAGCAGCTCGGCGCCGAGCACCTCGCCACCGGCAAGCCGATCGTCTACACCTCCGCGGACTCCGTGTTCCAAATCGCCGCCCACAAACGGGTGGTCCCGCTGGAGCGGCTCTACGAATGGTCCGAGACCGCCAGGCGCCTGCTCACCGGGCCCAACGCCGTCGGCAGGGTGATCGCCCGCCCGTTCGACGGCGAGCCGGGCGCCTTCCAGCGAACCAAGGAGCGCCGCGACTACGCGCTTCCGCCGCCCGGGCCGACCGTGCTGGAGGCGATCGAGAAGGCGGGCGTGCGGACCCTCGGCGTCGGCAAGATCGAGGACATCTTCTCGGGCCGCGGGCTCAGCGGCTCGGACCACACCGGCGACAACGACAGCTCGCTCGACGCCACCGTCCGGTTCCTCGACGGGGCCGAAGGGCCCACGCTGGTGTTCGCCAACCTGGTCGACTTCGACATGGTCTACGGGCACCGCAGGGACGCTCCCGGCTACGCCCGCTGCCTGCAGGAGCTCGACGCGCGCCTGCCCGAGGTCGTCGCCAAGCTCGACCGCGACGACTGGCTGCTGCTGACCGCCGACCACGGCTGCGATCCCACCGCGCCGGGCACCGACCACACCCGCGAGCTGGTCCCGATGGTCGCCCTCAGCCCCGGCGGCACCGCCAGGACCCGCCTGGCCGACCGCACCACGTTCGCCGACCTCGGCGCCACCGTGGCCGAACTGTTCGGCGTCGAACCGGTCGGTCCGGGGCGGTCCTTCGCCGCCGAGCTGCGCCGTCAGGCCCGGTAGGCGGCGAGGAACACCCGCACCGCGGCGTCCGCGAGCCGGTCCAGCTCGGCGCGGTCCGGCTGGTCGTCCTCCCCGCTGAACATCGCCTTGTCCATCGGCGACAGGATGAGGAAGGCGAAGTGGTTCGCCGCCAGCATCGGGTCGTCCAGCCGTAGGAGCCCTCGTTCCGCCAGGCGCTCCATGCAGCCGGCCAGCGTGGCCAGGACCCGCTCCGGGGCCCGCTCGTAATAGGTCCGCGCCAGCTCGGGGAAGCGGCCGGCCTCGCCGATCACCAGGCGGCGCAGGCGAAGCACCTGCGGCTGCATCACCGACGCGATGTAGCGGCGGGCGAGCTCACCGAGATCGCGTTCGAGGTCGTCGGTGTCCTCCAGCATCGTCGTGATGGTGCTGGCGAAATCCTCCGCGTTCGCCGTGATCCCCAGCGTGATGTCGCTGAAGAGCCGCTCCTTGTCGGCGAAGTTCTTGTAGACCGTCTGCTTCGACACCGCCGCCAGCGCGGCGATGTCGTCCATGCTCGTTCCCTGGTAGCCCTTGCGAAGGAACAGCGTGGTCGCCGCCTCCATGATCGCCCGCCGCTTCCGCGACGACCTCGTCTCCTGTTCGCGAAGCTCCACTGTGGACGGGCGTTCGGAATTTTGGTGACGGTCTGGGTCCGGCGGCGTTGGCGTTGTCGCGGCCGGCGACCCCCGCCTGCGCGATCCCCGCGACGGTCCACGCGACGGTGCGCTACTCACCGGCCCGATCCCCGCGACGGTGCGCTACTCATCGGTCTTCCTCCATAGCCCCTCGTCGTGCCTCGTGCCCCGGATCCTCACCGAGTCCCCCGGAGAGATAGTACTAGACGGCTCAGTACTCTGTGCAGTACTATACCGTCTAGTTCCGAAACTCGAACCGCACCGGCCGGCGCCGACCGTCTCCTGATCCATCTCACGACGGAGAGACAAATGGACAAGGTGACTTCCAGCGATGGGACCACCATCGCGTTCGACCGGTCCGGTGACGGGCCCGCGCTGATCCTGGTGGACGGCGCGCTGTGCTACCGGGCCTCGGGACCGAACGGGCCGCTGGCCGAGCACCTCGCACCGCACTTCACCGTCTACACCTACGACCGCCGCGGCCGTGGCGACAGCGGCGACACCTCTCCGTACGCGGTCGAGCGCGAGGTCGAGGACCTCGAGGCGCTGATCGGCCACGCGGGAGGGTCCGCGTTCGTCTACGGCATCTCCTCGGGCGCGGCGCTCGCCCTCGAGGCCGCCAACCGTGGTCTGCCCATCCAGAAGCTGGCGCTCTACGAGGCACCGTTCGTGGTCGACGACAGTCGTTCCCCCGTGCCGAGCGACTATCCGGGCCGGCTCGCCGACCTGGTCGCGTCGGATCGCCGCGCCGAGACCATCAGGCTCTTCATGCGCGAGGGCGTTGGCCTCCCCGCCATCATCGTCGCGATGATGCGGGTCATGCCGGCGTGGCCCAAGCTCAAGTCGGTCGCGCACACGCTCCCGTACGACACAGCGATCATGGGCGACCTCCAGCGCGGAGACCCGCTTCCGGCCGGGCGTTGGGACTCCGTCAAGGCGCCCACGCTGGTAGTCGCCGGCGGCAAGAGCCCTGCCTGGATGCGCCACGGCATGGAGCAGCTCGCCGGCGTGCTGCCCAACGCGCGACACCGCACGCTCGAAGGGCAGACCCATGTCGTCAAGCCCAAGGCCATCGCGCCGGTGCTGGTCGACTTCTTCACCAGCTGAGTGCTCCGACCATCAAAGGGAGATCTCCATGAGCGACAAGGTCCGCGGCGGTGCCACGGACACCGCCGCCACGCCGAAGACGGGCGATGGCCAGGCGCCGGCCGCCATCCAGTTCCGCGCCACCCTGCAGCTCAGCGGCAAGACGGCCACGGGCATCCGCGTTCCGGACGAGGTTGTCGCCGGCCTCGGCAAGTCCAAGCGCCCCCCGGTACGGGTCACCATCAACGGCCACACCTATCGCAGCACGGTGGCCGTCATGGGCGGGGAGTACCTGGTCGGGGTCAGCGCGGAGAACCGAGAGCTCGCCGGCGTCGCCGCGGGCGATGAGATCGAGGTGCAGCTCGAGCTCGACACCGCGCCTCGGGAGATCACCGTGCCGGGCGACTTCGCCGAGGTGCTCGCCGGCGACCCGGATGCGCGACGGTTCTTCGACGGGCTGTCGTACAGCCAGAAGCAGTGGTTCGTGACGGGCATCGAGGACGCCAAGACCGCGGAGACCCGGCAGCGCCGCATCGCCAAGGCGATCGAGCGGCTTCGCGAGGGCCGCGCCCAGCGCTGACCCGTCACGCGCCATCGATCGAGCGGCCGCACCGTCATGTGAAGGGCGGTGCGGCCGCCGTCGACCGCGTCGGTCAGGGTCAGACCCGCCGGGTCACCGGCCGGCGTAGGTCGCGCCGGGTCACCGGCTGGCGTAGGTCCCGCCGGGTCACCGGCCGGCGTCCGTCCCGCCCGGTCACCTTCCGGCGTCCACGTGGAGGCTCGCGGGCTCTCGTCCGGGCTCGGCGAGCTCCGCGAACGGCAACGGGCAGTTCGGCGTGCTGGCGCACGTGGTCAGGTCGTCGCAGCCGGCGTCGATCGCGGCGACGAGGGTCGCGCGGATGCTCGCCAGGTCGGCGATCTTCGCGTCGATCTCCGCCAGCTTCGCCTCCGCCCGCCGTTGAAGTCCCTGGTCGGGGGCGGCTCCATGCCGGTGCCGCCCCGCCCGGATGAGGTCGGCAACCTCGTCCAGCGTGAACCCGAGCCGCTGCGCCGCCTTGACCACACGCAGCACCGTCACCGCCTCGGCGGGGTACAGGCGGTGCCCGCCCGCCGAGCGCCGCGGCTCCGCGAGCAGTCCGCGACGCTCGTAGTACCGCAGCGTCTGCGGGTTCACTCCCGCCGCCGCGGCGACCTCGCCGCTCCGCAGACCGTCGGTCATCATGGCGCGTCCGATGCCAGCCGCTTCGCTCCGGCAGACGCCGCCTGTGCCGCCAACCCGTCGAGGACCTCCGCCCTTCCGGCCGGCACCGTAACGTCGACCCGGAGCCCCGCGGGTGTCGACGTCAGCTCGAACTCGAACAGCGCGCAGCATGCCTGCTCCCGAGCGACCAGGTCCCGCGTCGTGGCGGCGACCTCGTCCCCATCGTCGAGGACCAGCCGTAGCAGCAAGGGGTCAGGGCGTGCCAGCGATCGCAACCGGGTCGCGAACAACTCCTCGAACTCCGCCACCCGAAGCGGCCGCTCCGCGGTCGGCAACGTGCACTCCTGTGGTGCCCAGCTCATTCGAGCTCCTTCC